>JACQPK010000232.1 GCA_016207565.1 Elusimicrobiota bacterium | reverse complement strand
GAGGATCGGCAGTACGGCACCGTCGTGGACCGGATCCAGGAACTTGTTCGAGTGCCACGACGCCGCGAGCGCGCCCGTCTCGGCCTCGCCGTCGCCGATCACGCAGCACACCAGGAGCGCGGGATCGTCGAGCGCGGCGCCGTAGGCGTGCGCGAGCGAGTAGCCGAGCTCGCCGCCCTCGTGGATCGATCCGGGGATCTCCGCCGTGACGTGGCTGCCGATCCCGCCCGGGAAGGAGAACTGGCGGAAGAGGCGCCGCATGCCGGCCTCGTCTTGGGTCACCTCGGGATAGCGCTCGGTGTAGGTGCGCTCGAGGTACGCGTTCGCGACGGCCGCCGGCCCGCCATGGCCCGGCCCGATGACGTAGATCGCGTCGAGGTCGCGCGCGCGGATGACCCGGTTCGCGTGCGCGTAGATGAAGTTCAGCCCCGGCGTCGTGCCCCAGTGGCCGAGCAGGCGCGGCTTGACATGCTCGGAGAGCAGCGGCTCACGGAGGAGCGGGTTCGCGAGGAGGTAGATCTGCCCGACCGAGAGGTAGTTGGCAGCACGCCACCACGCGTCGAGGAGGCGCACGTCGTCCGCACCGAGCGGCCCATCGCTGCCCTCGGCCGCCGCCGTCGGTCGCGCTGCCGTCATGCCGCACCTTCCTTCAGGCGATACGCGTTCTGGACGTACTGCTCCACCATCCGCTGTGCGTTGAAGAACGAGCCGTTGAGCGCGATCGCCGAGCGCATGACCTCGGCGAACGCGAGCGGGCGGTCGTAGTAGAGCGGGGCGACGACGCGTTCCAGCTTGTCGTACAGGTCCGTGACTTCGAGGACCGGGTCGCCGGTGGCCGAGGCGTCGCCGATGCCCCACCCGGTCACGCCCTCGACGTGCCCTTCGACCCACCAGCCGTCGAGCACCGACAGGCTCGGGACGCCGTTGAGCGCGGCCTTCATGCCGCTCGTGCCCGATGCCTCGAGCGGCTTCTGCGGCGTGTTCAGCCACACGTCGACGCCGGCGCACAGGACCTTCGCCAGCTCGAGATCGTGCTCCTCGAGGTAGACGACGGCAAGGTCGGCACCGAGCGCGCGTGCGGCAGCGTGGACGCGGGCGATGATGTCCTTGCCGCCATCGTCACGGGGATGGGCCTTGCCGGCGAAGACGAGCTGGAGCCGGCGGGCGCGCGAGATCGCGCGGAGCCGCTCGAGATCGCTGAAGACCAGGTCCGCGCGCTTGTACGCGGTGGCGCGGCGGGCGAAGCCGATGGTGAGCACGCTCGGATCGAGCGTGCGGGCGGTGCCCCGGTGGACATGGTCGAGAAGGGCCGCCTTGGCCTCGGCGTGGGCGGCGCGGATCTCCTCCAGCGGGCATGTGATGGCGTAGCGCAGGTAATGCCCGTCCCGCCGCCACTCGGGGATGTGGCGATCGTGGACGCGGGCGATCGGGTCGGCCGTCCACATCACGGCGTGCACGCCGTTGGTGATGGCGTTCATCGGGTAGCCGGGGAACATGCCCTGCGCGACCTCACCGTGGCGCATGGCCACGCCGTTCACGTAGCGCGACAGGGACAGCGCGAGGTGGGTCATGTTCAGGACGCCATCCGGCGCGCACCCGTTCGCCTCGATCGCGCTCGCGAGCTCCTCGCCGAGCACGTCGCGCACGAGCGCCATCGAGAACCGGTCGTGCCCGGCCGGCACCGGCGTGTGCGTCGTGAAGACGCATTGGGCTCGCGCGCGCTCGCGCTCGGCTGCGCCCGCGGCCGCTGCGTTGCCGCCCAGGCTCGCCTCGGCGAGGACGGCGAGGGTGAGCAGCGCGGCGTGGCCTTCGTTCAGGTGGTACACGCGTGGAGGCTCGGGGTGAAGCGCGCGCAGCAGCGCGAAGGCGCCGAGGCCCAGGACGGCTTCCTGCCGCAGCCGGTACCGTTCGTCCCCACCGTAGAGCGTGCCCGTGAGCGCGCGGTCGCCCGCGGTGTTCTCAGGCACGTCGGTGTCGAGGAAGTAGACAGGAACGCTGCCCTCGCGCCCTTCGACCTCCTTGCGCCAGGCGCGGATGTGGACCGCACGGCCCTCGAGCCCGAGCGAGATCCGCGCGGACACGGGCTCGAGCAGCTCCTCCGGCGACCAGGCAGCGGGCAGCTCGGACTGGCGGCCCTCGGCATCAAAACGTTGCTCGAAGTACCCCGAGCGGTGCACGAGCGTCACCGCCACGAGCGGCAGACCGAGGTCCGCGGCGGCGCGCACGGTGTCGCCGGCGAGGACGCCGAGCCCGCCGGCGTACGTGCGCATGCGCGGATCGAGCGCGATCTCCATGGAGAGGTACGCGACCGCGGGCGGGATCACCGCCGCGCGAGCGTACCGCTCGCCGTCGGCGTCAGTGTCCCATCCCCGGCATCCCGCGCGATCGTCGCGCGCAGGTCGTCGCGCATGGCCTCGAGCCGCACGCGCAGGATCTCGCGCTCAGTGATCACGAGAGCATCGCCGCGTGTTTCGCTGGAACGCGATCGAGGTCGGCCTGAGTGCCGGCTGAGATATGCTCCGGCGCCGGCTCCCGGAACGCATAGGGCGGGCGGCGTCCCGCGACGACGTCCACGGCGACCCGACGCACGGAGCCGCTGATCCACAGCGTGAGGAGCACTAGCGTCACGGAGCACTCCACGGCGCGAGCGATGGCCGCGAGGCGACGGAACGCGGGGCCGAGATCTCGGCGGAGGCGCTTGTCATAAGCGCGGAGGTCCGTCATGCGCCCGGCCATCCGGTCCTCGACCGTCGCGGCGGCGAGCGCGCCCGAGCGCATCGCATACGAGATGCCCTCGCCGAAGAGGGGATCGGCCGCGCCCGCCGCGTCACCCACGAGGACGGTGCGGCGTGTGGCCAGCGCTCCGGTGCGCAAACCGACCGCGATCCAGTGGCCGCGTACGCGGCGGGCATCGACAGCGAGGCCGAGCGTCCGCGCGAACCGAGCAAGGTCCGCTCGCAGCAGTCGGTATCGCCGCGGATCCGCGGTCGCGACACCGATGTTCGCGTGGTCGGCTTTCGGGAAGCTCCACGCGTAGCCGGCGGGCACGCTGAACGAGACGACGGCGGTGTCCGGTGGAGGCTGGGACGGGAACGGGAGATCGACCTCGAGCGCCAGCGCACGACGGGCCGGCGGGCTTTCGACGCCAAGCTCACGTGCGATCTGGCTCGGCTCGCCGTCGGCGGCGATGAGCACGTCGGCGCGGATCCGGCCGTGCGCTGTGTCGACCCGGACGCCGGCTTCGTCTTCGATCGCGGTCCGGACGGGATCCGCGTCTCTCACCTCGACGCCGGCCGCGGCCGCGGCCTCCACGAGAGCGACGTCGAATCGGTCACGTTCGACCATGGCGATGGTCGCGTCGGCCTCTCGCAGGCGCAGCGGCATGAGGCGTCCGCCACGGAGCTCCACGCGATCGACCCGCCGCTCGATCGTCGCGAGCGCCGTGGCAGGGAGCCAGCGCCGCGCCTTTGGTGTCAGCCCTCCGCCGCAGAGCTTCGGACGCGGTAGCCGGCGCGCCTCGATGAGCGTCACGCGCGCGCCGCGCTCGGCCAGGAGACGCGCCGTCGTGCTGCCGGCGGGCCCCGCCCCGACGACGACGATCGTGGGGCGGCTCATGCGCACGACGAGCGCTCCACGACCCGGGGAGCGCGCACGCGCTCGACGACACGCTTGATGAGGCGGACCGTCTCGGCTTCGTCGTGGCCGAACTGCTCGAGGTACGCCTCGAGGGCCGCGCGCACGACACCGATCTCCTCGTCGGTGAGATCGACGGAGAACAAGGAGCACCTCCCTTCGTCCGGCCGCCGCCGGTCAGGCGGCGGCCGAAGGTCCGCTCAGCGCGTCGCCGGGTGGGCCATGAGATGGACGGCCTGCTCGCGCGGCAGCGCGACCTTCACGAGGGCGATGAGCAGGGCGCTCCCGTACAGCGCATAGAGGACGAGCTCGGCGACGCCCAGGAGCCAGCTCCCGAAGGAGAGGCCCGAAACGCCCGGGAGCCACGGCTCCCACGCCCGGTACATGCTCAGGCCCGAGAACAGCGCGTCGGCGCCGAGGCAGATCGTGTACGAGACGATGGCGAAGCCACCGGCGACGAACGCCGTGGGCCAGAACCAGCGCTGGAACATGTCCCGACCTCCTTTCGGAGGCGACGCTACGCGCGGTCACTGGACGAGCGCCGCAAGAGGGCTGGACGCCGTCTGAGCGTCACTGAACGCGGCTGCGGGCGTTCGCGCCCTCTCCGCGCATCAGTACCAGGACAGCGCCCCCTTCTTCCACTCGTACACCAGGCCGACCACCAGGAGCGCCAGGAAGATGCCGATCTCGAGCAGCCCGAACCATCCGAGGTCGCGGAACACGACCGCCCAGAGGAAGAGGAAGATCGCCTCGACGTCGAAGACGACGAAGAGGAGGGCGTAGAGGTAGAAGTGCGTGGGATACCGCCCCCACGCGTCCATGACGGGCTCCTCGCCGGACTCGTACGGCCGAAGCTTCTCCGGCGTCCGCTTCGAGGGCGCGATCATCCGTGACATCGTCAGGAGCATCGCGACGAAGCCGACCCCTCCCAGGAAGAAGACGAGGACGTAGATCCAGCTCAGCTCGTATCCCGGCATCGCGATCAGACGCGCGGCGCGCTACGCGCGCCATGGCGGGACAGGTCGACCCAGCGGAGCAGGGCGGACCGTTCGATCAATCCTTCGAGCCGTCCCTCTCCGTCGAGCACGGGCGCGGCTTCCTGCTGCATCTCGTCGAGCTTACCCAGAGCGGTGAGCGCGTCCGCCCCGAGCAGGATGTCCCCGCGGCGCTGCACCCGGCGGGCGAGCCAGCCGGTCGAGACCGCGGGCCAGCGGGCGCGTTCCACGAGCGCGAAGTCGGTGGGTACCACGAGACCTATGAAGCCCGTCGATCCGAGGACCGGGTACGCGGACTGCTCCTCCGCGTCGAGGATGCGCTCGGCGGCGCCGGCCAGGCGGTCCTCCGCGTCGAACACGACGATCGCACGGCGCAGGAACGGCCAGATCGGCCGGCCGCGCAACGCAGCCGAGAGGTCCGCGCGGACCGCTTCCTCCGACGCGGTGTCCCACAGGAACCAGGCCACCAGGACCGACCAGAGGCCTGAGGGCCATGAGAGGAGCAGCGTCGCGGCGAGACCGTACAGCCCGAGGACCACCGCGACAGCCTTGCCCGCGCTGACGGCGACCCGAGTCGCATGGTCGCTGTCTCCCCTCACCCACCAGACGACCGCGCGCAGCACGCGCCCGCCGTCGAGCGGGAAGCCTGGCAGCAGATTGAACACGGCGAGCGCGAGATTGCCGAAGGCGAGGTAGAAGGCGGCGGCCGCGATCGGCATGTTCCACGGTAGCGCGACGCGCCACGCCGCGGCGAACGCCGCCGCGAGCACGAGGCTGGCGAGCGGGCCCGCAGCCGCGACCGTGAGCTCCGTGCGCGGCCTCGAGATCTCACCGCGCAGTCCCGACAGACCTCCGAGCAGGAAGAGCGTGATCCCGGTGACCGGGACACCCTGCGCGCGCGCCGCGAGCGAGTGCGCGAGCTCGTGGACGAGGACCGACGCGAAGAACAGGATCGCGGCCAGGAGGGCGAGCGGCCAGCTCTCTCCGCCCGCGAGGCCGGGGTGGTGCATCGGGAAGTAGTCGGCGCCGAGGGACCACACGATGAGCCCGAGGATCGCGAGCCAGCTCGGGTGTATCGCCACGGGGATGCCGAACACGCGGCCGATGGTCCACAAGCCCTTCACGACGGACACGATCGTTCTTCCTGCTGAGAGATGAATGGACCCTCGCTGGCCGCGAACTGAGAGCGCGCACTCAGGGGCCGTACAGCCTGCCGACAGGACCACGCCAGGGTCTCGTCGCAGCATCGTCGGCGAAGAGATCCCGCGGAGGTGTGCGATGTCGAAGAAGGATCCGGTCTGCGGCATGGACGTGGACGTGGCGCCCGGCTCGCCGCGCTCGACGTTCCAGGGCGCGATCTTCGTCTTCTGCTCGGACGCGTGCAAGCGCTCGTTCGACGCGGATCCCGCGCGCTATACGGGTGCGACGCATGGACGAGCACATCACTGAGCTGAGCGCGAGGATCGCCGCCCTCGAGCGGCGCCTGGCCGAGACCGAGCGGAGCCGCCGAGGGCTCCGGCCGCCGGCGTTCGTCCGGAGGCTCTTGCCGGTCGAGACACGCGCGCACCTCCGCGAAGCGCGACGCCAGATGTGGCTCGCGGTGCGCGCGATGGTGGACGCCCGGATCGAGGACGGCGTGGCGGAGCGCGCGGACCGGGGCGAGACGCGGGAGCCGCCGGCGAGCGCATGACGGCGGCCGCCGCAGCGCCGCCGGCCGACCGGCGGGATCGCATGCGGCAGGTCGCGGGCGCGCTCGCCCGGCACGGCCTCGGATACCTCGTCGGCGTCGTGGGCCTCGAGCGCTTCGTCCCGTTCCACCGCGGGCTCCTCGGCCATCCGCGTCGCGCCGAGGCGTACACGCGGCCGGAGCATCTGCGCATGGCGCTCGAGGATCTCGGCGCGGCGGCGGTGAAGCTCGGGCAGATCGCGTCGACCCGGGCGGATCTCATCCCGCCCGATCACGCGCGCGAGCTCGCCAAGCTGCAGGACCAGGTCCCTCCGGAGCCGTTCGGAGCGATCCGCGCGGTCATCGAGGGCGAGCTGGGGCAGCCGCTCGAGGACCTCTTCGCGTCCTGCGATCCCGTTCCGATCGCGGCCGCATCCATCGGCCAGGCGCACGCCGCTGTCCTGCCCGACGGCACCGAGGTCGTGGTGAAGGTGCGGCGGCCCGGCGTCGTCGAGCAGATCGAGCAGGATCTCGAGATCCTCCAGGGGCTGGCCGTGGCGGCGAGCCGCCGCTGGGAGCGTGCGAGCGAGCTGGACGTCGTCGGTCTCGCCGAGGAGTTCGGGCGCACGATCCGCGCCGAGCTCGACTACGTCCGTGAGGCTCGCAACGTGGAGCGGTTCGCGCGCGACTTCGCCGACGATCCCGCCGTGCACGTCCCGGCGGTCTTCTGGGACACGACGTCGCCGCGCGTGCTCACGCTCAAGCGGATCCGCGGGATCAAGATCGACGACGTCGCCGCGCTCGACGCCGCCGGCGTGGACCGCCCCGCGCTGGCCGAGCGCGCGGCGCGCGTGGTGCTGCGGATGGTCTTCGAGCACCGGTTCTTCCACGCCGACCCCCACCCCGGCAACTTCCTCATCGAGCCGGGCGGGCGCATCGGGCTCATCGACATGGGCATGGTCGGCAGCCTCGACGACCGGACGGTCGATCAGCTCGGCGGGATGCTCGTCGCCATCACGCGCGGCGACGCCGACGCCATGGTCGACGGCTTCCTCGCCCTCGGCATCGCCCGAGGGCGCGTCGACCGAGCTCGGCTGCGGGAGGACGTCGAGCACGTCCTCGGCCCGTACTACGCCCGTCCGCTCGGCGAGATCGCCATCGCCGCGCTGCTGCGGTAGCTCCTCGACATCGTGCGACGCCACCGGCTGCGCCTGCCACGCGATCTCGCCCTTTTGGTGAAGACGCTGATGATGAACGAGGCGCTCGGCGCCACGCTCGATCCGAGCTTCCGCCTGGCCGGCGTGATCGAGCCCTACGCCCGCGAGATCATGCGGCGCCAGCTCTCTCCGCGGATGTGGACGAGGCGCGTCGGCCGGGCTGGGCTCGACGTCGCGCTCCTCGGGCCCGACGTGCCGCGCCGCCTCTACCGGCTGCTGGCCGACCTCGAGCGCGGCAGCGTCGAGATCGGTATGCGGCCGGTGGGCTTCGACGTCCTTGTGCGCAGGGTCGAGCGGCTCGGGGACCGCATCGTGCTCGGCATCATCGCCGCGGCGCTGCTCAGCGGGCTCGGCATGCTCGTGTCCGCGTACCGGCCGACCGGCTCCGAGGCCTGGACGGCGCTCGCGCTCACGGCTCTCGTCTTCGCGATCGGCGTCCTGGCCGGCTACGTCGCCCGGGGCCTGGGACGTGTTGACCGGAGATGAGCGCGCGGGACAGCACGCCGGACGGTGATCCGCGCTCTACGGCAGGTAGGGGCGCGGATCGACTGCTCGTCCGTCCACGATGGTCGTGAAATGCACATGCGGACCCGTCGTCCAGCCGGTCATCCCGACGTAGCCGATGACCGTGCCCGCGGTGACGAACTGGCCGACCTTGACCCTGGGCGCCTTCCAGTCGTCGAGGTGTCCATAGAGCGTCGAGAAGTTCGAGCCGTGGGCGATGATCACGACCGTCGCCGTGTCGCCGAACGCGAGGTACGGCTTGCCGACGGTCACGACCTGTCCCGCCGCCGCGGCACGCACCGGCGTGTACATCGGCGCGGCGATGTCGAGGCCGTTGTGGAAGCCGCCCCAGCGCGGGCCGAACCCTGACGTGACGACGCCGCTGAGCGGCCACACGTCCATGCGGCCGTTGAACGTGGCGAGCCCCGAGCGGGCGGCGAGGTCGGCCGCGAGCGCCGCGTACGCTGCCTCGGTCTGTTCGAGCCGCCGGTTGAGCTGCGCCGTCTCGTCGTTCGTCCGCCGTACCGCGCTCCGCGCCCGGTCGCGCTCGGCCGCGACGTCCGCGCGCTCCCCGGCCTCCACGTCGATGGACGCCTGGACCGCGCGCACGAGCCGTTCGTATTCGGCCGTCTCCCGGGCGAGCCCCGCGCGCTGCGTCTCGATCTGCCGCCGCAGCCCCGCCATCTCCTGCTCGCGCTCGGCGGCCTGAGCGCGCTTCTCCTCGGTCTGTGAGCGCAGCCGCCGGATCTCGCCCACCAGCTGCCTGTCCTGGCGGCTGATGAGGATCATCGCGTTGACCTGGCTCACGAAGTCCGCGAGCGAGCGGGACGACAGCAGCATCTCGAGGGGGCCGATCCGCGACCGGACGTACGTCGCGCGCAGGTGCGCCGCGTAGACCTGCTCGCGTACGGCGAGCTGCCTCGTCAGCTCCCCAGCCTGCGCCTGCAGCGATCCGACGAGCGCCTGCGTCTCGCCGAGCTGCACCGCCACGAGCGCGAGCTGCTCCTCGGCGATCGCGATGCGGTACTTCACGACGTCCGCGGCGTTCTGCGCTCTCGCCTGCTCGGCCGCGAGACCCGCGATCCGCGCACTCGCCTCGTCCACGGCGGACTGGAAGCGGTCGGCGGACTGACGGTAGCGCTCGGCGTTCTGGCGCGCGATCTGGACCGCGCGCTCGAGCTCCTGCTTCTCGCGGGCGAGCTGCTCCAGACGCTGCTGGTCGCCGGGGTCGCCCGCGGCGGGCACGACCAGCGATCCCCCCAGAATGAGCACGACCATCGCGACGAGCGCGACCGGCGCTCGGCCGCGCGCTGTCCCTACCAAGAAGGCGGAGCCGTCGGACGGACGGGGAGGCGGTCCGGCACCGCCGTGCGGACGCGCGTCAGGGACCGAAGATCCCGGTCCGGTTCGCGTACATGTCGTTGAACCAGAACCCGAACGCGGCGGCAGCGAGTATGGCGAGGATGATGAGCGCGACGACCCAGTCCGGCGAGAGCGAACCGGTGAACTCGTCCTCCCACGGTCGGCGCTTCTGTCCGCTCACGTCATGCTCCTACGCCGCGCCCGGATACCGGGCCGCCGCAGCCAGGTGGCCGAGGCCCACGATGAGCACGACGAGCGCCGCGGCCGCGGTGAGCGTCGCCCCGCGCTCAGACCCAGGGGGGCGCTCGGCGCGCAGCCGCAGGATCCCCTGCCGGAACAGCGTGTAGGCGGCGAGCGCCCCGACGAAGATGCCGCCGTGGAGCGGGGTCCCGACCAGCACCGCGGTCAGCGCGAGCAGCGCGATGCCGAGAGCGAGGGCGGACTCCAGGAGCTGCGTCGGTATGCGACGGATCCCGACGCGCTGGTCCGACGACCAGACGCCCCAGCGCGAACGGGTCGGGCGGCCGCCGCAGCAGCCCGCGACGAAGCAGCCGATGCGGCCGATGGCGAGGCCGACGAACAGTCCCGGTGCGCTCGCATCCAGCAGCGGTCCCAGCGGGAAGCCGGCGACGACCACCGCGATCGTTCCGGCGACACCGGTCGCGGAGTTGAACCCCTGCACCGCCCACCCCGCGACGCGCCGTTCGCGACGGTGGTCGAAGACGAACTTGACCTGCGATCCCACCAGGCCCGCGGCGATGGCGATCAGCGAGATCGTCAGCGCCGACGGCAGGCCGGCTCGCGCGAGGATCGCTTGCTGCATGGCGAGCGCGACGACGAAGCCAACGAACGCGAGCGCCCCCCACGCCAGCGGCACGATGCCCGGAACGGGGGCGAACGGCTCGAAGCACGTCCGCACCGGTCGTGACGGATCGCCGCCCTTGCGGAACGACCAACTGCGCCACGACCAGCCTCCCGGATGGAGCATGGGGGCCGCCGCGGTGCGTCCTCCGCGCCTCGGTCTCTCTGGCGAGAGCACCTTGGCCGCGACGATCCACTCACCGGGGTCCTTGCCGCGGACGCGCGTCGTGATCGAGACCGGGCCGCTGTCGGGGGACACGTCGTCGATCCGCTCGTCCTGGACGAACTGGTCGCCGACCCGCGTCTTCGCGCCGCTCCCTTTCCGGTGCCCGAAGAAGCGGATCACGACGGGACCGCGGATCCCGCTCTCGGCCGGATCCAGCCAGTACGTCGCAGCCAGCATCTCGCGTCCGACGTTCGACAGGAATTCCCGCGTCCCCGGCGCGGGACCGCCGACGCGCGCGAGCGCCGCGGGGTGCGGCGTCATCCTGCTCACCGCGGACAAGCGTCGCTGTCGTTCCAGTGATCGCGCTGAACGGCGGCTGAGCCCCCGCTGAGCCCTGCGGAGACCATCGGCCGCTCAGCGAGCCGCAAGGTCCGGACCAGCGAGACGTCAGAGCGGTGCGAGACGCTCCCATAGACGTGGACGACTTCGCCTACGGCCTCTGGCCGGTGGTCGCGATCGACTCGGCGATCCTCCTGGCCTTCGCCGTGAGCTTCTTCCGGCCGAGGACCGCCCGCGACTGGCGGGCCATGGGCGCCTTCTCCGCCTTCGTCGTGGCGCTCTTCACCGAGATGTACGGCTTCCCGCTCACGATCTACCTGCTCTCGGGCTGGCTCGGCAGCCGCTTCCCGGGGCTTACCCTGACCCATAGCGGCGGCCACCTCTGGAACGACCTCATCGGCTGGACGGGCGATCCGCACCTGAGTCCGTTCCACATCGCGAGCTACGTGTTGATGATCGGAGGCCTGTGGCTGATCCGTGCCGCCTGGCGCGTGCTATGGCTGGCGCAGCGCGGCGGCGGTCTCGCGGTCACGGGCCCCTACGCCTGGGTCCGCCATCCGCAGTACGCCGGGTTCTTCCTCATCATGGTCGGCCTCCTCGCGCAGTGGCCCACCCTCCCCACGCTCCTCATGTTCCCCGTCCTCGTGATCGCCTATCGGCGCCTGGCCGCGGGAGAAGAGCGCGAGACCCGCGAGACCTTCGGGCCGGAGTGGGACGCGTACGCCGCGCGTAAGCCGCGCTTCATCCCCAGGCACGCCCGGCTTGCCGCGGCCGGAACCCATTCGTGATCGCGAGGAGGTGGACGACGATCGCGTTCTGGGCGTGGTTCACCGTCGCCACCGCCTCGCTGGGCCGCCTGTGGTCGACGGTCGAGACCGGCGGCCTCTTCGTTCGCTTTGGTCCCGCGGATGCGATCGCGCTCCTGCTGCTGGTGGTCTCCGGCCTCGTGCTCGGGCGCGCGCAGTACAGGCTCGCCCGGCTCGTCTATCGCTGAGGCGGCCAGTCCGCGGACGCGTCGGACACATCCTCGGGGAGAGGATCGCGCCAGCGGATCTCGCTGAATCTTGCGAAGTCGGTGTCGGTCGAGCACACCTCGAGGCCGTGCTCGATCGCCAGCGCCGCGAGGTGACCGTCCGGGACGAGGTTCCCGGCGAGGCGGTACCTCTCAATAAGGCGGCCCAGCACCTCGGCGTGCCGCTCCGTCGCCAGCGGCACCCATGCCGTCGGCGCGGCCAGCCAGTCGGTGACGAAGCCCCACGCCGCCTGCGGCGCGAGGGGATGGTCCGATGCGCGCGGGTGCGTGGCGATCCGGACGAACGCGGTCAGCGACTCCCACGGCAGGCCGACGCGGACCTCGCCGTTGAGCGCCAGCGTGAGCCATGCGGCCGCCCGGGCGTGCGCCGGCGATCGCGAGTCGGCGGCGAAGAGGAGGATGTTCGCGTCGACGAGCATCAGCGCGCGGTGGGCCCCTCGAGCACCTCGAGCGCTTCGGCGACGTTCGCGACCTCGATCCGCAGTCCGATCTTGGCCGAGCGCTGGCGGAACCGTTCGCGCGTCGGCTTGAGCGACAGACCGGCCCGGGCGAGCCGATTGACCGCTTCGCTAACCCCGACCCCGCGCTCGCGCTGGAGCCGCCGCACCGCCGAGGCGACGTCTTTGGCCAGGGTCACCGTCGTACGCATGCTCTCACGATAGCATCGCGATGCGGAGCTGGCGGCAGGGCAGGTCGGCGGTCGCGGACGCCCGGGCTTCGGGCGTCATGCGTGCGTCGGTGACTCGACGTAGCGGCGGTCGCCGGTCTCGAGCTGGAGGGTCGAGTGCGTGATGTCGAAGTGATCGGAGAGGCAGGTCGAGAGCGAGTCGAGCGCGGCGTCCGCGTCGGCGCCCTGCTCGAGCACGATGTGCGCCGACAGCACGGGCAGGCCGCTGGTGATGGTCCAGGCATGGAGGTCGTGGACGTCGATGACGCCCGGCGCCTCGGCGATGTGCCGCCGCACGTGCGCCATGTCGATGCCGCGCGGCGTGGCCTCGAGCAGCACGTCGACCGCCTCCCGCAGCAGCGACCAGGTCCGCGGGACGATGAGCAGGCCGATGAACGCCGACGCGATGGCGTCCGCCGCCGTGATGCCGGTGACGGCGATGACGAGCGCGGCGACGATGACGGCGACCGATCCGATCATGTCCGCTAGGACCTCGAGGTAGGCGCCGCGGAGGTTCAGGCTGCGCGACCGCGCCGCGCGCAGCAGCCAGGCCGAGAACGCGTTGGCCGCGAGGCCGAGGACCGCGATGACGAGCATCGGCCCGCTGGCGATCTCGGGCGCCTGCCCGAGCCGCCGCCAGGCCTCGAAGAGCACGTAGGCGGCGACGGCGAAGAGGATCACCCCGTTGGCGACCGCGCCGAGGATCTCCAGGCGGTAGTAGCCGAAGGTGCGGCGCTCGGTAGCCGGGCGAGAGCCGAACCAGATGGCCAGAAGGGCGATGCTCACCCCGGCGATGTCCGTGAGGACGTGCCCGGCGTCGGCGAGCAGGGCCAGGCTGTTCGTCAGGATCCCGCCCACGACCTCCAGGGCGAGCACCGCCGCGCTGGTGCCGACCACGACGAACAGCCGGCGCATGTCGGCGCGCGCGGCGCTGGGCGCGTGCGCATGCATCAGCTGGCCTCGCCCCGCCGGCGCTCGCGGGCAGGAGCGTGCTCGGCCGAATGCCGGAGGCCGTCGGCGAGCAGCCGGCGGACATGCCGATCGCGCAGGCGGTAGTACACGACGCGGCCGGCTCGCTGGCGTTCCACGATCCGCCGCTCGCGCAGCAGCCGCAGCTGATGGCTGAGACCGGACTGGCTCAGCCCCAGGAGCCAGGCCAGGTCGCACACGCACAGCTCCGCGGCGAGGCTCAGTGCATGGAGGATGCGTACGCGTGTCGGATCGGCGAGCAGGTCGAACGTGGCGACGACCGCCTCGGCCTCGCGCGCTCTGATGACCTTGCCGATGAGCGGCCCGACGTGCTGCGGATGGAGGCACTCCACTGCGCAGCGTTCGACGGTCAGTTCCATATATGAGCCATAGTTCATGCATCGTAGGGCAGAAGGCATCGGCGGCGTTCGCGGCGTGATGCGTGATGTTTAAGGACGTCCGCATCTGATGGCTGGGCATCGAGCGTGTCAGTGTGGCCGCGGCGCGTCCACGCGGGGCCGCGGCTACTCGATGTGCTCCGCCACGGGCGCGAAGAACACGAGCAGCGAGAGCACCACCACGGCGACGATCACGAGCGCACCGACGGCCACCGCGACACGCCTGCGGCGCAGGCTCCGCAGCGGTGACCGGTCGAGGATCGGCGCGGCGACGAGGAGTCCGAAGAACGCGAGGCCCGCGTACAGGATCGCCCGCACCCCGAACCAGTCCTCGAAGGCGTACAGCCAGTAGAAGTAGAACGGCGGCTTCGTCACCTCGATGGCCGGATCGGGGACCTCCCCGAGCGGGGCCGGGAGCACGAACCCGAGCACCGCCGCGGCGAGCGCGACCAAGAGCCCGTAGCCGACCATGCGGCCGAGGTGCCCGCTGTAGCGGGCGCCGAGCTCCGCCTCGGGCACCTTGCCGCCCGGGGCCGCGCCGGCGTCGGCGCGCTCGGGGAGGGGCGAGATGCCGTGGTGCTTCACGAGGAAGAAGTGCCCGACCATCAGGAGCGTCGCCAGGAGCGGCAGGGTGCTCACGTGCGCCGAGTAGAGGCGCGCCAGCGGCGGCACGGCCTCGGTGAACGACGCGGAGAAGAAGACGCCCAGCCCGCCGAGGGTCTGGGCGATCTCGAAGTTGTGCTGGAGCGCCTCGAAGGCCTCCTGGTCCCATTTCAGCACCGACCCGGTGAAGGCGAACGCGATCGTGAGCCCGAGGAGAGCGACCCCGACG
>JACQPK010000231.1 GCA_016207565.1 Elusimicrobiota bacterium | reverse complement strand
CGGCTGCTCGTGGATCTCCTTGAGCATGAAGTGGCGGTAGCCGCCCTTCTCGGCCATCGTCCGGTCCCACTGGATCGTGATCGGCGTCTTCTCCACCTTCTTGCCTTCGAGGTTGAAGAAGCGGGTCCCCTGCGACGAGATCACCGCCATCTCGCCGTCCTCGAGGAAGACGACCTTGCGCGTGTGATCGAGGAACGCCGGCACGTCGGAAGCGAGGAAGGTCTCGTTCTGGCCGAGGCCGACGACGAGCGGCGACGCGGTCTTCGCCGCGATGAGCGTGCCCGGGCAGTCGGACCAGAGGATGGCGAGGGCGTAGGCGCCCCGCACCTCCGCGAGCGCTTGGCGAACGGCCTCAAACAGCAGAGGCTCTCGGAAGTCCGGCGCGAACGGCGCTCCGGACTTCAATTTCCCGGAGAGCTTGTCTTCGATGAGATGGGCGACGATCTCCGTATCCGTCTCGGAGGCGAAGACGTGGCCCTTCTCGAGCAGCTTCGACTTCAGCTCGAGGTAGTTCTCGATGATGCCGTTGTGGATGACGACGAGCTTCTTCGAGCAGTCGGTGTGCGGGTGGGCGTTCTCCTCCGACGGCCGCCCGTGCGTCGCCCAGCGCGTGTGCCCGAGGCCGACGGTGCCCTTGAGGGGCTCCTTCTTGAGCAGGCCCTCGAGGTTCGCCAGCTTGCCGACGGACCGGCGGAGTTCGATGTGCCCGTTGGTCAGGACCGCGAGCCCCGCGGAGTCGTAGCCGCGATACTCGAGACGCTTCAGCCCCTCGACCAGGAGAGGCGTGGCGTCTTTGGGTCCGGTATAGCCGACGATACCGCACATAGGATCAGCGCGCGGACGCGATGAGCTTCTTCATCTCCCCGACGGCGGCGCGAAGGCCGGTGAACATCGACCTCGCCATGATCGCGAACCCGATGTTCAAGCACTCCATGTGCGGGATGCGCGCCACCGCTTGGACGTTGTGGTAGTCGAGGTCGTGCCCCGCGTGCAGCTCGAGGCCGAGCTCGTGGGCGAGGTACGCGGCGAGCTCGAGCTTCTCGAGCTCCGCGTTCTGCTTGAGCTTGCCCTGGACGCCCGCGTAGGACGTCGTGCACAGCTCGACGGTGTCCGCTCCGAGGTTTTTCGCGATGCGGACGCTCACCGCGTCGGGGTCCACGAAGATGGAGACGCCGATGCCGGCGGCCGTCAGCTTCTTGATCGACTTCTCGAGCCCCGACTGCGAGCCCTGCTTCAAGTTGAGGCCGCCCTCCGTGGTGACCTCCTTCGGGCTCTCGGGAACGAAGCAGACGGAGTCGGGCTTGGCCTTGAGCGCGAAGGCGACCATCTCGGGCGTGTCGGCCATCTCGAGGTGGAGCTGAGTCTTCACCTCGCCCCGGAGCTTGAGGACGTCGGCGTCCTGTACGTGCCGGCGATCGGCGCGCAGGTGGCAGACGATGAGGTCCGCCCCGTTGGTGCGGGCGACCTTGGCGGCCGCGATCGGGTCCGGATCCACGCTCTTGCGCGCCTGGCGAAGGGTGGCGACGTGGTCGATATTTACTCCCAGCTTGACAGCCATGGGTCTAGTCTCCTGAGCGTGAAGTCTGGTAGTCCGAGGCCGGGATCGCGGCGGAACGGACTTCCTTCTGGAACGTCTCGATGATCTGCTTCGAAAGGGTCTTGCAGAGGCCCGCGTCGGGTCCTTCGACCATGACGCGGACCAGAGGCTCGGTGCCCGAGTAGCGCACCAGCACGCGCCCCTGGCCGTGGAGCCTTACCTCGGCGGCCCGGATCGCGGCCCGGGTCTTCGGGAGCTGCTCGAGCGGGATGCGCTTGACGATCCGGACGTTCGTCAAGAGCTGTGGGTAGCTGCGGTACATGGCGCGGAAGGCGCTCAGCGGCTTTCCCGACCTCACGAGGATCGAGAGCACCTGGAGCGCCGTGAGCATGCCGTCCCCGGTCGGCGAGAACCGGCGGAAGACGATGTGGCCGGAGTTCTCGCCGCCCAAAGACAGTCCGCCCGCCTCGATCGTCTCGGTGACGTTGCGGTCGCCGACCGGCACGCAGACCGACGCGACGCCCCTCTGTCGCAGGAACTCGATCAATCCGCAGTTCGACATCACGGTCAAGACGACCTTGTTGCCGAGCAGGAGGCCCTGCTCGTGCAGGTCGACGGCCGACATGCCGATGATGACGTCGCCGTCGCAGAGGCGCCCGCGCTCGTCGGCGAAGATCGCGCGGTCGGCGTCCCCGTCGAGGGACACGCCGCAGTGAGCCTTGCGGCGCACCACCTCGCGCTGCATGGCCTGCGTCTCCAACGCGCCGTAGCCCTTGTTGATGTTCGAGCCGTTCGGGCTGCAGCCGATCTCGAACACCTGGGCGCCGAGGGTCCTCAGCAGGCGCGGCGCGAACGCGGCCGCCGCGCCGTTGGCGCAGTCGACGACGACGCGCAGGCCGGTCAGGTCGCGGTCCGACGGGAACGTGCTCCGGAGGAAGGCGAGGTAGCGCTCGGCCTCCTCGGGCTCGGAGCGGCGGGATTCGGCCGATGACAGGCTCGCGCCCGGGTCGGGCACGCCGCCCAGCCGCCGCTCGATCTCATCCTCGAGCTCGGGGGCCATTTTGAAGCCGTCGGCGGTGAAGAACTTGATGCCGTTGAACTCGGCGGGATTGTGGCTGGCCGAGATCATGACGCCGCAGAGCGCGCCTCGCCGCGGGGTCAAATACGAGACCGCCGGAGTCGGCACGACGCCCAGATCGACGGTGACGCAGCCCGCCTTCGCGAAGCCGTGCACCAGCGCCTTGCCGAGCGCGACCCCCGAAGCGCGCGAGTCGCGCCCCATGAGCACGACGGGCGCGTGCCCGTTCGTGTACGGCTTGCGGGCGCGGCTCGCCCAGGAGCCGGCCGGAGGCGCCTTCAGGAGCTGCTCGCGCAGGAGGGAGACGGAGACGAAGCCGAGCTTGCGCACGAGGTCGGGCACGAGCGGAAACGCCCCCGGGATGCCGCGCACGCCGTCGGTTCCGAAGAGCGCGCTCACCCGAGCCGCCCGAAGGGCGGCGAGGGTCTCACCGCCGCGTATACGGTCAACATCCTCTTTGTCTCCCTCACGTCGTGCACCCGAATCACATCCACGCCGGCGTCCGCCGCGCGGCAAGCGACCGCGAGAGAGCCTTCAAGCCGCTCTTCCGGAGGCAGGGGCTCGCCGGTCGCGCCGGCGAGCAATTTTCCGACAAAGCTCTTGCGCGAGGCGCCGACGAGCACCGGACGCCCCAGCGCCTGAAATTCCGGCAGCCTCCGGAGGATCTCGAGGTTGTGCGACAGCTCTTTGCCGAAGCCGATGCCGGGGTCGAGCCAGACGCGGGCCGGGTCGCCGCCGGCGCGCTCGAACGCCGCGAGCCGTTCGCGGAAGAAGGCGATGATCTCGCCGGTCACGTCTTTGTACGACGGGGCCTGCTGCATCGTGCGCGGCGTTCCCTGCATGTGCATGAGGATCACGGTCGGGAATCGCTTGGCCACCTCCGGCATCGCCGGGTCGCCTCGGAGCGCGGTGACGTCGTTGAGGATCGAAGCGCCGGTCGCCAACGCGGCCGACGCCACGGAAGCCTTCGCCGTGTCGATCGACACGGGGACGCCCAGCCCGGCCGCGCGACCGACGACCCCGACGACGCGGGAGAACTCCTCGCGCTCCGGAACGCCGCTAGAGCCGGGACGGGTCGACTCTCCGCCGATGTCGAGGATGTCAGCGCCGTCAGCCACCGCCTGCCGGCAGCGCTCGAAGGCGGACTCCGCCTCCAAAGTTCGGCTGGCGGCGTAAAAGGAATCCGGCGTGGCGTTCACGATCGCCATGACGCGAGGCGGGCTCATGGGCGCACGCCGTCGGGCCGCGTTCGCGGCATCGGGGACAGGTTCTCGAGAGACGGCAGCAGGCATGCGGGAGGCCAAAAAAACGTCGGCCGCTCCGGCTACTTTAGCTTAATGCACCCGGTGGTTCAAGTGACGACCCTGTCCGAAATCCTCAGTCACGTCGGGAGCCTCGTCGGTACACTTTTCACCTGCCTGGTGACAAT
>JACQPK010000230.1 GCA_016207565.1 Elusimicrobiota bacterium | reverse complement strand
TGGCGGCGGCCGCCGCCGGCGTCGCGGCCGCGGGAGCAAACGCCAGCTTCTCGGGCAACGGAAGCTTCGTCTTCGCGTTGTACCAGAGCGGGCTCGTCCCGGTCCGATACTCGATCAAGTAGCCCATGATGCCCGACGGGCCGGGATACGCCGGGCTCCAGGTGAGCAAGACCGTATCGTCCGCCGGCGTCATCGTCACTGCCGGCGCTCCCGGCTGCGCCCAGTCGACGAGAAGGGGCCCTGAGGTGCCGATCGGGCTCGTCATGCCGAAGGCGGAGCGCGCGCGCACCGACAGATAGTACGTCGCTCCGGAGGCCAGACCGGGCAGGCCGGTGATCGTCACCGACGACGTGAGACTCGCCAGCGGCGTAAACGGCCGGTAATCCGACCCTCGCGGCGTGGTGCCGATGGCATACTCGGCCGAGACGATGGCGCCGATGGCCACCGTCGAGGTCCACACGAACTCGACACGGTCGAAGTACTTCCAGTACGCCACGGGCACGTTCACGACCGGCATCGACGGCGTGCGCGCGTCGGCGACCACGGCCAAACCGGACGCCGTCGGCGGGCTGACGGCGGCCATCACGTCCGGGTTCGGCAGCGTGAAGTAGCTGGCGTTCGAGACCTCGACGCCCACCTGGCGGCCGATGACCGCGGTCGAGGACATGGAGACGGTCACGATGAAGGTCTTCGTCGAGGCCGCGATCGAGTTCTGCGAGGCCGGGAAGCGAAGCAGCGCCTGGCCGCCGACGAGCGTCGTCGACGCCACCAGCACGTCGATCCCGTCCTTGATCCCATTGGCGTTGACGTCGTGGTAGAGCCCGACGCCCGCCACGTCGGAGTCCGTCACGTTGCCGATCCGGCCGACTTTGAGCTGCGTGATGTAGACGCGGTCGCGGCCCGCCCGCGCGTCGATCCGGAACATGTCGGACTCGAAGCCCTGGTTGACCGCGCTGGGCGCGAGATCCGAGAACGTCGTGTAGAGGATGTCCTGGAGCTTGGCGAGCGGGATGTTCGAGAGCTGCACCGGCAGGCCGGTCGTCAGCGTGTAGTTCGGGAGATCGATCTCGACGTCGGCGGCGTTGGCGATCCGCGCCGAGAAGGTCCGCGTCGTGTCGGCGTAGAGGTTCACGTCCGCGGTCAGGAAGTAGCGCCGCGACGTCGTGTCGATGACCTCGCGGTTGGAGAGCTGGATCGTCGCGATGCCGCCCACGAACCGGTCGTTGCCCGAGGTGAGCATCGTGTCGGTCGCCGGCTCGAAGGTGAAATTGTTGTTGGTATCCCTCCAGATATTGAGGGCGACGATGTCGTTGTCCTGCGCGGTCCCCGTCTGCGTGAGGCGGAGCGAGCGCCAGAGCGCGGCATACTGGGTCGTGTTGAGCGAGAGGCTCGCGAGGAGCTGGTTCGTCGTGCCCTGGAGCAGGCTCGGCGGCGCCAGGTCCTGCACGTCGGCCCGGACGCCCGTGACCGTCGGGTTGATCGTGGTAAACGAGCTCACGATCGGGAAGCCGGCCGACGCGACCAGGTCGGGCGGCACCAGGCGCAGGCCCGACGGCGACGCGATCTGCAGCGCGAGCGTGTTGCCCGAGGTGGCGGTCGGCGAGAGGTCGAGCGCGACGAAGTAGGTCGCGGTCGTCACGGTCACGGTCTGCGTCGACATCGGGATCTGCACCGAGCCCGTGTTGAAGACGTTCGTGCCCGGGACGCTGACCAGCACGTCCGCGCCGGCGCCCGTCGACTGGAGCTGTCCGTCGGCGTTGGCGTCGCGGTAGACGCGGATGTTGGTGACGTCGGCGTCCTGCGCCGAGCCCAGGCGCGACAGGATCAGGCGGTTCCACTCGACGAAGTACGACTGCGCCCAGAGCTGGAGCTTGAGCATCGGCACGTTCAGCCGGCCCTGCGTCGTCGTGCCCGGCGCGAGCGAGGTCGCGAGCGTGTCGAGGGTGATGACCGGCTTGGCGATGACGATCGCGCTCGTCTGGTGCGGGAAGTTCCCGTAGTCCGCCGAGGACGGGCTCGCCACGAGCAGGCTGTCCGACTGCAGCGAGAAGTTCACGTTGCGGCCGACGACGGCGCTTGTCGATAAGGAGACGAGCATGAGATACGTCGCGCCGTTCGGCAGGGCCTCGGCGCCGGCGAGCGGGATCGTGGCGAGGCCGCCGATGAACTTGCCGGTCTGCGTCGCGACCAGCACGTCGCTGAAGATGTCGAGCGCCCCGTCGCCGTTGACGTCGCGCCACAACCGGATGTCCGAGATCTCCGGGTCCGTCACCGTGCCCGAGCGCGACACCTTCACCTGGGTCACCGGGACGTTCACGAGCGTCGTCTGCATCACGTACTTCGCCACGAGCACGTCGGGGGTGCCCGACGGCGAGGAGGCCGGCGCGAGGCTCGTGCCGTAGGTGCGGACGACGTCCGGGTACGCCTGGATCGCGATGTTGGCGGACGCCACCGGGAAGTTCGCCGGGTCGACGAGGTTCGGCACGTTCACGCTGACCCACGAGGTCGTCGTGATCGTCACGCCCACCGTGCTGCCGGTCACCGCGGTCGGGGCGACGTCGAGCGCGATGTAGGCGTAGATGGTCGTCGGCGTGACCTGCAGCGGCGACAGCAGGAAGACGTTGGCGGTGCCGCCCGAGAAGGTATCGAGTCCGCTCGTCATCAGCGTGGAGTTCGCGAGCGAGAACACCGAGCCGCCCTGGTATACCTTGATCCCGGAGATGTCGGAGTCCCCGGCCGTCCCGGCCCGGTCGATCCGGAGCCCGGTCACGCGGACGAGATTCCGGTCGGCGCGCATCGCCAGACGGATCATCGGGACGTCGCCGGCGCCCTGGAGCGCGCTGCCGGGCGCGACGTCGAGCGTGGCCAGCGTCAGGGTGTTCACCGTCGCCTGGATCGGCGGGTTCGCCGTCGCCAGCGGGTACGGCGCGGGATCGACGGTCGTGTAGCCGACCGTCGTCCGGATGGAGGCCGAGTTCGCCACCTTGAAGCCGATCGAGTTCCCCGCGATCGCGCCGGGGTGCACGCGCAGCCGGAAGAAGAAGGTCGCCGTCGACGTCTGGATCGTCTGCTGCGCGAAGTCGAGCGACGCCACGCCGGAGCTGAACGTCGTGCTCGAGAGGAAGGCGTCGAGCGAGGTGCTAAATACCTGGTTGGCGTCCTGGTCGCGCCAGACCTCGACGTAGGACACGTCCGAGTCGAAGCTCAGGCCCGAACGGGTGAGCTGGATGCGGTCGATCTTCGTGAAGCCGACGTTCGCCCAGAGGTTCAGCCGCGCGAAGGTGTAGAGATCGCCCTGGAAGACGCCGGGCAACGTCGAGTCCATCTCGACCATAGCCGCGTGCAGCGTGTTCTGAGTGATGAGCGTGATCTGCTGGGTCTGCACCGGGAAGCCGGCCGCGGACACGGTGTTCGTCGCCGAGGCCAGCCGCACCCAGGTCGAGTAGTCGACGGCGAAGCCCGCCGGGTCGCCTTCCGCCGCCGCGCCCGAGATGTCGGCGGCGATGAAGAAGACCGACACCGTCGGCGAGACGGTCCGCAGCGCCTGGGTGCCGGTCAGCGTGATCGTCGCGGTGCGGTTGACGAACTGCTCGTTGCCCGCGCTGATCAGGCTGTCGGCGGCCGGGTCGAAGTTGCCGTCGCCGTTGTCGCGGAAGACCTTGATGCCGGAGACGTCGGTCTCCGGCCCGGTCGTGAGCCTCACGGTGAAGCTCGCGATCTCGGCCGTGTACTGGTCGGTCTGCGCCAAAAAGCGCAGCACGCCCGTGTTCGCGGTGCCCGGCGGGATCGTTTGCGGGCTGATGTCGGCCGGCGTGAACGTCACCGTCGCCGGGCCGGACTCGACCGTGCTCACGCCGGACGTGATCGGGAAGCTCGCGTTGGCAAAGATCGGAGAGAAGGAGGTCGGCACCTCGATCCGCACGGCCACGACGTCGCCCACGATCGCCAGCGGATCGATCTTCAAGGCGACGTAGTAGGTGCCGGTCGTCGGCGTGATCGTCTGCGGGGAGGTCATCGTGACGTTCGCGATCCCCGAGACGAACTTGATGTTCGAGTTCGAGACCTGCACGTCCGGCGTCGGGCTCCCGGGCGGGTCGAAGGCGAGGTTGCCGTTGGAGTCCGAGAAGAGCAGCACCTCCTTCACGTCGAGATCCCGGTTGCCCAGCGAGCGCACGCGCAGAAGGTTCCACGGCGTCGTCCCGCCGATGTTGTAGAGGCCCAGCGCCAGCATCGGCACGACCTGGCCCTGCATGGCCGCCGGGGAAGCGAGGTCGGTGACGTTCGCCTCGATCTTGTTGGCCAGGTTGAAGGGCGCCGGGACCGACCAGGTCGAGACGTTGACCTGCGCGTCGCGCGCCGCCGCCCGGAGCTGGTAGACGACGCCGTGCGGCAGGCCGGTGAACGTGCCCGTCGAATACTGGGTGAAGCCCGTGTCCTGCAGCACGGATACGAAGTCGTCGTTGGAGATCTGGACGCGATACGGCTGGGCGTGGAGGCCGCTGAGCGGGTCGGTCGACGGGTTGAGCGCGTAGGTGATCTCGCCCTCGGCGCCGGACGCCAGGGTCGAGAACGACGGGACCGTCGGCGCCAGCGTGTCGACGAGGATCGTGTAGGTCGCCACGCCCTGCTTGCCGGACATGCTGGTCGTGATGAACCGCACGAGGTTCGTGCCCTTGCTGCCCGTCAGGCCGGACGTCGAGACCGCGAGCTCGAGGTTGTAGATCGTCATCGTCTGGATCGCGGTGGTCCAGTCGGAGCCGGTGAGCGTGACGTAGGGCTCGGTCGCCGCCGTCAACTGGTACGTGGAGCTGACGATGTTCCAGAGCTTGCCCGCGTTCGACGAGAACAGCACCGAGAAGCTGCCGGTCGAGACCGCGAGGCCGCGGGCCCCGTTGCCCGCCTGGTGGATGAGCACCTGCGCGGTCACGCCCGAGAGCAGCGTCGACCACTGGTTCTCGTTGAGGGGGCTGCCGGCGGCGTTGAAGCTCTTGAAGGCGGAGGCCACGGGCGCGATCGTGTCGATGTTGACCGCGAAGGGCGCCGAGTAGGCCGAGAGGCCGAGCGGCAGCGTCCGGGTGCGCACGCGCCAGTAATAGGTGGTGCCCTGCGCGAGGCCGTTGCCGAGGAACGTCTTCGACGAGGTCGTGGCCGACAGCGCGAGGCTCGCAAATCCGGTGTCGAGCGCCACCTGGACGTCGTAGTTCAAGATCGAGCCGAGTCCGGGCGCCACGTTCCAGGTAAACAGCGTCCCGGAGCTCGGGCTCATGCCCTCGTCGATCGGGGTGGCGAGGATCGGCGTCGCGGCCGCGGCCACGGTGTCGACCAGGACCGAGTACGGGCCGCCGACGGCCATATTGCCCGCGAGATCGTGGAACGTGAAGCGGAGCTGGTTCGTGCCCGCGGAGCCCGTGACCGACCAGGTGGACTCAACGAGGCTCAGGTTGTACACCTTGAGCGCGGCGTTCGCCGTCTGGCCCTGGTTGCCGACCAGCTCGAGATACGGCACGCCGACGCCCGTCGGGTACGTCTTCGTCACCAGGTTCCACGTGGCGCCGTTGCTCGTGGAGTACTCGACCCAGTAGGGCAGGCTCGAGCCGGCTGTGAAATTCTCGAAGATCTGCGCGGCGGTCAGAGCGGCTCCCACCACGCGCACCTCGTCGATCTGGCCCGCGAAGAAGTCGCCCGCGGCGAAGTTCGTGCGGGCGACGAAGAACGGCAGCGAGTCGCTGTCGCGCGCAAACGTGGCCTGGCCCTGGAAATTGCCGTTGACGTAGAGCTTCATGATCCCGCTCTGGTAGACGGCCGCCAGGTGGTACCAGGTGTTCGCGTTCGGCGCGTACGTCGAAACGACCACGGAGGTCTGCCCGAGGCCGTTCATCAGCCAGAAGTTGAACCGGCCTCCGGTATACGGAGCTCCCTGTCCGGGGTTCACGAGGCCGACGTACATCTGGGCGTTGCCGGAGCCCTGGCCCATGATGCCGCCGCGTCCCGACTGCACCGCGCTCGCGGGGTTGACCCACGCCTCCATCGTGAAGTCACCCGGCAGATTCGCCGTATTGGCCTGCACGAACTGGTCCACGCCGTTGAACGTGAGGCCCGCGTTCACGCGGCCGTCCGTCCAGGCGGGGGAGAGCTGCAGCGTGCCGTCATGGAAGTTGCCTGAGGAGTCGATCGCGGTCGCCCCCGATGTGGAATCGAAGTGCCAGTAAAGGAGCGTCGAGGCGGCGGGCGCCGGGGCGGAGGGCTTGGCGATGCCCGAGATCGGGTCCGAGATCGTGAGCTGGGCGGTCACCGGGAACGCCAGGTCGTTGAGCTCCGGCTCGGTGCGCGCCGCCGCGGTCGAGCTGAAGCTGACGAAGACGACCGAGTTCGGCGCGACGCTGTCGACGCGGAAGCTCGAGGTCGTGCTGTAGGCGGAGTAGACGCCGAGCGCGTCGCGGCTCTGCACGCGCCAATAGTAGGTAGCGCCGACATCGAGCGGCGAAGGCGCGGTCAGGACCGGCGCGCTCGGCCCGTCCTCGTCGACCCTCAGCGGGAACATGTTCGGGGAGGTCGAGGCCTGCACGTGGAACCGCGTGATGTCGGCGGCGTTGACCTCGGCCGGCAGCGACCACCGGAAGGTCGGGTTCACGACCTTCACGTAGGTGCCCTGCGCCGGGATCTCGAGCTTCGGCACCGCCTTAGGCGCGATCGTGTCGACGATGACCGCGTACGGGCCGAGGACCGCCGAGCTGCCGGCGACGTCGTACACGATGAACTTGATCTGGTTATTGGCGAGCGCGCCGAGCGCGAGCGTGTTCGAGCGGTTCAGGTTGATATTGCGCAGCGTGATCGTCTCGGTGCCGGTCGAGCCGTAAACCCCGGTCAAAGACACATAAGGCACCGTGCTCGTCCACGGAACCGTGTAGCGGACGGTCTCCCACGCGGCGCCGGTCGTCGAGCTGAACTCGACGTAGTACGGCGGAGCCCCGCCCCGCCGGTAGTCGGACGAAACGGTGGCTCCATCCAGAGCGCTTTGGACGACTCGCGGATGGTCGATCGAGCCGTGGAAGTAGTTGTTCGGGGCGTTGTGCCGGCCGATGACGAAAGGCAGGATGCCGCTCGAGCTCGTGAAGTTCGCCTCCGCCGACAGGATGCCGTCGACGTATAGCCGCATCTTCGCCCCATCATACGTCGCGGCCACGTGATACCAACGCTCGTTGACGATCGCGATCGTGGAGGCTACCGTCGTCGTGATGCCGCTGACCTGATCCGTCATGAAGAAGTTGAACCGGTCGTCGACCAGACCCGCCACGCCCTTGGGCAGTCCGAGGTACGCCTGGTTCGCGGTGTTGCCTTGGCCCATGATCGCGCCGCGGCTGCCGGCGATCGTCCCCTCGGGCTTCACCCAGGCTTCGAAAGTGAACCCGCTGCTCAGCGGCAGCGAGCCGGGCGCTTGCATGGCGTTGTCGTCCGACTCCACGTGGATCGCGGACCCGAGGACGCCGACGGTCCATTGCGGATTGCCGATGATGCCGTCGTTGAAGAAGGACGAGAGGTCGTCGACCGCGCCGCCCGCCATCTCGTCCATCGGCCACTCGCCGAGGATCGTGCCCACGGGCTTGGGA
>JACQPK010000222.1 GCA_016207565.1 Elusimicrobiota bacterium | reverse complement strand
CGGTGCGCAAGCTCAAGCCGCTCGTCGTCAGCTTCGACCACACGTTCTTTAGGCCCGAGACGCTCGCCAACAACGAGCGCACCCTCAAGAAGCTGGGCGTCGACTTCCTGAAGTTCCGGCCGAGCTGGAAGGTCGTGCGGGCGCTCATGCTCGAGGCGCTACTCCGCAAGGGCGACTTCTGCTGGCAGTGCCACACCGGCTGCTTCGCCTACCCGATGCACATCGCGATCAAGTTCAAGGTGCCCCTCCTGATCTGGGGCGAGCCGAGCGCCGAATACACGAGCTACTACTCCTACGAGCAGCAGGAGGAGGTCGACGAGAAGCGGTTCAACCGGTTCGTGAACCTCGGCATCACCGCCGAGGACATGGCCGGCATGCTCGGCGGCGAGTTCACGCTGCGCGACCTCAAGCCCTTCACCTACCCTCCGCTCAAGGAGCTGATGGCGCTCAACGTCCGGAGCGTCTGCCTCGGCTCCTACGTCCCGTGGGACGTGAAGACGCAGGTCGAGCTGATCAAGCGAGAGCTCGGCTGGAAGGAGTGCCTCGTCGAAGGCGTCCCGCCGGAGTACGGCTACGAGAAGATCGAGTGCATGGTGCAGGGCGTGCGTGACTACCTGAAGTACCTCAAGCGCGGCTTCGGCCGCACGACGCACCTCGCCTCGATCGACATCCGCAACCAGCGCCTGACGCGCGACGAGGCGCTGCGCCTCGCGCGGCAGTACGACGGGCAGCGCCCCGCGAGCCTCGACGTCTTCCTCGAGTACCTCGGGCTCACCGAGGAGCAGTTCCTCGACATCGCGCTCAAGCACATGGTGAGCCCGCACAAGGCGGACCCGGCCTCGATCCCGAAGGGCGAGCCGCTCCCCGACCAGAAGGCCTGGGACCGCACGCTGCCGATCGACAAGAAGCTCAAGCCCGTCCAATGATCGTCGTCGTCGACTACGGGATGGGCAACCTCCGCTCCGTCGCCAAGGCGTTCGAGGCGATGGCGGCGGAGGTGCTCGTCTCGGCCGACCCGGCCGATCTCGCTCGCGCGGAGCGGATCGTCCTGCCCGGCGTCGGCGCGTTCTGCGACGGCATCCGCAACGTCGAGCGCGCGGGCTGGCCCGAGGCGCTCCGGCGCGAGGTGCTCGAGGGCGGCAAGCCGTTCCTCGGGATATGCCTCGGGATGCAGATGCTCGCCGAGGAGGGCCGCGAGCACGGCACGGCCGCCGGGCTCGGGTGGGTGAAAGGCACCGTCGACGCGCTTCGCGCGCCGGGACTCAAGATCCCCCACATGGGCTGGAACGCCGTGAGCCTGTCGCAGAAGGAGCACCCTCTTTTCGCGGGGCTCGGGGCCTCGCCCATCTTCTACTTCGCGCACAGCTTCGTCCTCCACGGCGCGGAGCCGGCCGCCGTCGCCGCGACCTGCGACTACGGAGGCCCCTTCACCGCCGCGGTGGCGGCCGGGAACGTGGCCGCGGTCCAGTTCCACCCGGAGAAGAGCCAGGACGCCGGCCTGCGGCTCCTGAGGAACTTCATGTCGTGGACGCCGGAGAGACGCCCATCCTTAAGAACCGCCTGATCCCGGTCCTCCTGCTCAACGCCGGCCGCATGGTCAAGGGCGTGCGCTTCGGCGAGTTCCGCGACGTCGGCCACCCCGTGACGACGGCGCGCGTCTACGACGCCCAGGGCGCCGACGAGCTCGTCTTCCTCGACATCCAGGCGGCGCGCGAAGGGCGCGGAACGCTCGCCGATGTCGTCATGCAGGTGGCGGAGGGCTGCTTTATGCCCCTCACGGTCGGCGGCGGAGTCCGGTCGATCGACGACTTCCGGCGGCTGCTCAAGGCGGGCGCCGACAAGGTGTCGATCAACACCGCGGCCGTCGAGCGCCCGGCGCTCATCTCCGAGGCGGCGGCCGTCTTCGGCGCCCAGTGCGTCGTCGTGTCGATCGACGCCAAGCGCAACGCCGAAGGCCGCCGGGAGGTGGCCACCTACGCCGGCACGAAATTCACCGGCCTCGAGCCCGTCGCGTGGGCGAAGGAGGCCGCGCGCCTGGGCGCCGGCGAGCTGCTCATCACCTCCGTCGACCACGAGGGCGCGATGAAAGGCTACGACCTGGAGCTGACCCGGCAAGTGGCCGAGGCGGTGGACATCCCGGTCGTCGCTCACGGCGGGGTCGGCACGCTCGAGCACCTGGCCCAAGGCCTGCGCGAAGGCAAGGCCTCGGCGGTAGCGGCGGCGAGCATCTTCCACTTCACGGACCAAAGCGTCATCAAGGCGAAGACCTACCTGAAGCAGGCCGGGGTCGAAGTCCGCTGGCCCCTCTGACGCCTGGCAGACTGTACACTTTTGTGCTACACTTAGCCTATGGCCACCTACACGCTACCGAGCACCGAGGCGCGTAAGAAGCTCCTTTCGATCGTCCGGGACGCCGGCGAGCGGTACTCGCGCTACGTCATCACTCACCGCGGCCGGCCCCAGGCGGTCGTCATGAGCGCCGAGGAATACGAGAGCTGGCTCGAGACCCTCGAGATCATGTCCTCGCCGTCGTGGATGAAGGCGATCGCGCAAGGCGAGCGTGAGATCAAGCAGGGTAAATGGCTGTCGTTTGAGGAAGTCGTCGGACGCAAGCAGCGCTCCCGCCGGCGGCCGTGAGCTCGTACGCCGTCCGCTTCACGGCTCGGAGCGGCCGGGACTACGGAGCGCTCGAGCCTGCGCTCCGGCAACGCGTCGCGAACGCCCTCGACCGAGTCGGCAACGAACCCCTCGGCGGCAAGGCCCTCAAGGGCGGCCTCGCCGGCCTGCGTTCCGTCCGGGTCGGAGAATACCGCATCCTGTACAGGTTCGATCCGCCCAACCGCCTAGTCTGGGTGGTCGCGATCGGCCACCGCAGAGACATCTACCGCTGAGCTCGTGGTCCTTGCAGCGCTCGACGATCTAATGACAGAATCGACCCCATGGCCGAGACGCTGAGCCTCGGGAAGGTCGACCGGCTGCTGCTCTTCGGCGGCGCGCGGCTGATGCACAAGTTCGCGCCCCGGGCGAAGAAGCTGGGCTGGCCGGTCGTCGTCTTCTCGAGCGGACGCCATCTGGACGAGGCGGTCGAGCTCGAGGGGCTGACCCTACGCGACTCGCTCCAGGCCGCCGGCATCCCGTTTTACTCCTCCGACGAGATCAACGCGGACCCCGCGGCCCTCGAGCACGTCACGCCGACGACGCTCGCCATCGCGATGGGGGCCGCCTGGGTGTTCGACAAGGAGTTCGCCGCGCGGTTCAACGGCCGCCTGCTCGACTTCATGGGGATCCGGCTGCCCCTCTACCGCGGCGGCGCGCACTACACTTGGCAGATCCTCGCCGGCGACCGGCGCGGCGGGCTGAACCTCCAGGTGATCGAGGGCGGTCTGGAGACATTCCATCGCGGGCCGCTGGTCGCGCAGGCCACCTACCCCGTTCCGGCGCGCTGCCGCATCCCGCTCGACTACTTCGAGGCGGCACTCCCGCGCGAGATCGCGTTCCTGGAGAAGTTCCTCGCGCAAGCGAAGAAGAACAAGCCGTTTCGGCTCATCCGCCTGAAGGAGGAGTCCAGCACCTACTGGCCCTTCCTGCACACGCCGACCCACGGCTGGATCGACTGGAGCTGGGACGCGCGCGCCCTCGAGCGCTTCGTGTGCGCGTTCGACGACCCGTACGCGGGCGCGTCGACGATGTACCAAGGGCGCAAGCTCAGGCTCAAGCAGGCCTGGTTCTCCCGCGAGTCCACGGACCACCACCCCTTCCACGCCGGCGTCGTCTACCGCAAGGTCGGCTCGACGGTCTTCGTGGCCGCCCGCGGCGGCGGGCTGCGCGTCGACCGGCTGCTGGACGACGCGGGCCAAGACGCCTCGGCGGACCTCCCCCTCGGCGCACGGCTTCACACGCCCGCCGACCGGCTTGCCGCGGCGCTCGGGTTTTCCGCCGTCTACGGCGCCAAGGGGCTGGAGTAGATGGCGAAGAAGCCCGCCGCGCTGATCGCGGGTCCCCGGCTCTACCTGCGGCGCGTCAGGGTCGCCGACGTCACGCCGCGCTACGTGGCATGGCTCAACGACCCCGACGTGAACCGGTACCTCGAGGTCCGCTACGCGAACCACACCGCGGCGGGCGTGCGGAAATACGTCGCCTCGATGGAGAAGGACGGCTCCTCCGTCTTTTGCGCGATCGTGCTCAAAAACGGCGACCGGCATATCGGCAACATCAAGATCGGCCCGGTCAACTCGGTCCACAAGTTCGCCGACGTCAGCCTGGTCATCGGCGAGAAGGACTGCTGGGGCCACGGCTACGCGACCGAGGCGATCCGGCTCATCACCCGCTACGGCTTCGAGCGGCTCGGCCTCGCGAAGATCGAGGCGGGCGTCTACGTCCCGAACCAGGGCTCGACGAAGGCCTTCTTGAAGGCGGGCTATCGCAACGAGGGCCTCGAGCGGCGGAAATTCCAATGCGGCGACGAGCGCGTCGACGGCGTGCGCCTCGGCTGCCTGCCGGGCGAGCTCACGGAGAATTGAACATGGCTTCCATGCTGGAGCTGCTGAAGAAGACCTACCCCCACCGGATGTCGCCGAACTCGCCCGGGCTCGACGCCGTCGTGGCGATCCTGCGCGAGGAGCTCCCCTTAGTCGTCCACGAGTACGAGGGAGGCCTGGAGCACAACGGGTGGCGCGTGCCCGTCGAGTGGGAGCCGCAGAAGGCCGAGATCCGCAAGAACGGCAAGGTGATCTACGACGGCATGGCGCACCCGCTCGGCGTGATCGGCTACTCGCAGTCCTTCAAGGGCAAGGTCTCGCGCGAGGAGCTCCAGAAGCACCTCTTCTCGACGAAGAAGTGGCCGAACGACCTGGTGTACCACTGCGACCTCTACTACAAGGTCGGCCGGAAGAACTGGGGATTCTGCGCTCCCTACCACTGGATCCAGCAGCTCCCGAAGGGCACCTACGAGGTCGAGCTCGTGTGCCGGCGCGGCAAGGGGACGATGAAGGTCGCCGACTACTTCATCCAAGGCGAGAGCCCGGAGACGATCGTCCTCAACGCGCACAGCTGCCACGCCGGCCAGGCCAACGACGACGTCGCGGGCATGGTCGTCGCGGTCGAGGTCATGAAGCGGCTCGCCAAGAGGAAGTCCAACCGCTACAGCTACCGGCTGATCGTCGCGCCCGAGCACTTCGGCACGGTGTTCTACCTCGCGCGGCTGCCCGAGAAAACGCGCAAGACCTTCAAGTTCGGGATGTTCCTCGAGATGCTCGGCAATGACAACCGGATCGCCCTGCAGGAGTCGTTCACGGGCCAGGCCGAGATCGACCTCGCGGCGCACCACGTGCTGAAGCACTCCCAGGCCGAGTACCACTCGGGACCGTTCCGCTCGATCGTCGGCAACGACGAGACCGTCTGGGAGGCGCCCGGCTACGAGATCCCGACGATCTCGCTCTCGCGGTTCCCGTACCCCGAGTACCACACGAGCCGCGACACGGCGGCGATCATCCACGAGGACAAGCTCGAGCAGGCGGCGCAAGCGGTGCTCGGCATCATCGACTGCCTCGAGACGAATCGCCCGATGATCCGGAAGTTCACGGGCCTCATCGCCTTGAGCAACCCGAAGTACGACCTCTATATCAGCCAGGCCGACCCGTCGATCCGCCCGACGATCCCCGAGGAGCAGCGCCGCTGGAACCGGCTGATGGACTACATCCCGCGCTACTTCGACGGCAAGACGACCGTGCTCGATATCGCGCGCACGCACGACCTGCCGTACCCGCAGGTCCTCGAATACGTGCGGCGCTTCGAGAAGAAGGGCTTGATCGAGTTCGCGGGCGCCGCCCCGAAGGCCGCGCGGCGCGTGCCGGAGCGCGTTGCCGAATAGGGACGCTTCCCGAGAGACGACGGCGCTCGTCTTCGCCGCCGTCGTCGCCGGCTTCTGCTTCCGCCTCGCCGCTTTCGGCTTCTACAACGACGACTATCCCTGGCTCGAAATCTGGTCGTCGGCGCCGGGGAGCACGCCCTGGGCGATCGCCCGCCACTGGGCCGAGAGCCACGCGGGGCAGTGGTTTCGGCCCGGCACGCTGATCCTGCACCCGGTACAATTCTCGCTCTTCGGCCTGAACCCGCTCCCCTACCAGCTCGTGCTGCTCGCCATCCACCTCGGGCTGGCGATCGCGTTCCAGCGCCTGCTCGAGAACGAAGGCGTCGACCCGCGCACGGCCGCCTTCGCGGCGATCGCGGCCGCGCTCTATCCGAACCACGACGCGACGCGCCACTGGCCCAGCCTCGCGGGCGGGCCTTTCGCGCTGGCGCTGACGCTCGCCTCCCTCGTGGCGTACCGGCGCTGGCAGCGCGAGAGCGGCGCGGCGCTCCTCGCCGGGTCGCTCGGCGCTTTCGCGTACGGCACGCTGCACTACGAAGGCGCGGCGCTGCTCCCCGCGCTCGTCGTCTACCTGCGCTGGCGCGAGCGCCCGGCGGCGTGGCCGGCGGTGCGCGACGCCCTGCCGCTCTTGGGCACGCTCGCGCTCGTCGTCTTGTACCAGCGCGTCCTCGTCCCGGCGATGCTCGTCCCCGAGCGGCACCCGATGAGCGTGTCGGTCGGCCACGCGTTCAAGGTGCTCGCCGCGGGCTTCGAGTGCACGATCGCCAACCGGCTGCTGCACTTCATCGCCCGCTCCGCGGCGCACGCGCGCGCGCTCTTCGGCGTCTTCGATTGGCTCCTCTGCGCCGCCGCGGCGGCGGCGCTCGCCCGCCTCACGCTCCGGTGGGCGAAGGGCGAGCGCCCCGCGTCGCCCCCGCGGCTCCTCCCTCTCGCCGGGCTCGGGTTCTTCCTGCTGGGCTACGCCCCCTACTTCCTCGACTCCTCCTACACGCCCGTCGTGTTCGCGCAGGTGAACCGCGTGAACATGGTCGCGTCCCTCGGCGGGGCGTGCTGGCTCGCCTGGCTCTTCGAGCGGCGGCCGTGGGGCTCGCGCGCATGCGCGGCGATCCTCGCGGCGTTCTTGCTCGCGACCTGGTCCTCGAACGCCCAGTGGGCCGAGGCGTACCGGCTCCAGCAAAGCGCGCTCGAGCGGCTCCGGCCGAAGGTCCCGCCGGGCCAAAAGACGATCCTCCTCTTCGGGCTTCCCGACGACATCGGCTCGGCGACGGTGTTTCAGTCCACCTACGACTTCGACGCCGCGATGCGCCTGGCGTGGAAAGACCCCGGCGCGCGCGGGCGCGTCGGGACCGGCCGCGTTCGTTTCGAGAGAGACGCCGCGGTGCACGCCTGGTACGGGGAGACCCTCCTCGCCTACAGCGACCTCTACGCCTACGACTACGCCTCCGACCGCTTCGAGCGGCTCGAAGACAAGGCGGCCGGCGAGCGCTTCCTGGCGTCCCTGCATTAGTCCAGGGAACGCCGTCATAATCTGATAAAATAGAGGCTCCTCCTCGGATGGCCTCGAAGTCGAACGGACTCCCAAAAAAGACCGTGATCTTGGCCGGCGGCGCGGGCACGCGCCTGTCGGAGGAGACCTACGCCCGGCCGAAGCCGATGGTCGAGATCGGCGGCAAGCCGATCCTCTGGCACATCCTCAACATCTACGCCGCGCACGGCTTCAAGGATTTCGTGATCGCCTGCGGCTACAAGGGCGAGGTCATCAAGGAGTACTTCCACAACTTCTTCGTGCACAACGCCGACTACGTCGTGCACTTGAAAAACGGCAAGCGCGACGTGCTGCGGTCCCGCTCGCCGGACTGGAGGATCGGGGCGATCGACACCGGCCTGCAGACCCTGACCGCCGGGCGGCTCAAGCGCCTGGCGCCCTGGCTCGACGGGGAGCCCTTCATGGTCACCTACGGCGACGGCGTCGCCGACGTCGACCTCAAGGCGCTCGTCGCATTCCATCGCAAGCACGGGAGGCTCGCGACGGTCACCGCGGTCCGGCCCCCGGCCCGTTTCGGCGCGCTCAATCTCCGCGGCGACGCGGTGAAGTCCTTCAGCGAGAAGCCGCAGACGGGCGAGGGCTGGATCAACGGCGGCTTCTTCGTCTTCGAGCCCCGCGCGCTGGCTTATATGGGCGGCGACGACGTCCCGCTCGAGAAGGAGCCGCTCGAGCGGCTCGCCGCCGACGGCCAGCTCATGGCCTTCAAGCACGACGGGTTCTGGCATCCCATGGACACCGTCCGCGACCGCCAGCTCCTCGAGAGCCTCTGGGCGTCGGGCAAGGCGCCCTGGAAGGTCTGGTGAGTCCGGCGTCGTGGGGCTCGGCCTTCGAGGGCCGCCGGGTCCTGCTCACGGGCCACACCGGCTTCAAGGGCGGCTGGCTCGCGCTCTGGCTCAAGCGTCTCGGGGCGCGCGTGACCGGCTACGCGCTGCCGCCCCGGACCGGCGACACCTTCTTTCGCGACGCGCGGGTCGCCGAGGGCATGACCTCGATCATGGGCGACATCCGCGATCTCCCGGCGCTCATCGCCGCGTTCCGGAAGCACCGGCCGGAGCTCGTCTTCCACCTCGCCGCTCAGCCGCTGGTGCGGCTGTCCTACGAGGAGCCGGTCGAGACCTTCGCGGTCAACGTCTTGGGCACGGTCCACGTGCTCGAGGCGGTCCGCAAGACGCCGTCGGTCGCGGCGGCCGTCGTGGTCACGAGCGACAAGTGCTACGAGAACCGGGGGACCGGGCCCGCCTACGTCGAAGGCGACGCGATGGGCGGCCACGACCCCTACAGCGCGTCGAAGGGCGCGGCCGAGCTCGTCACGGCGTCCTACCGGCGCTCCTTCTTCGCGGACAGGATCGGGCTCGCCTCCGCGCGCGCGGGCAACGTGGTCGGCGGCGGCGACTGGGCGAAGGACCGGATACTGCCGGACTGCGCCCGTGCGCTGCGCGCCGGCAAGCCGATCGTCGTCCGCAACCCCGCGTCCGTCCGTCCCTGGCAGCACGTTCTCGAGCCGCTCTCGGGCTACCTCCAGCTCGCGGCCCGGCTCCTCGACGACCCCGGGCGCTTCTCGGGCCCGTGGAACTTCGGCCCGGCCGACTCCGAGCGGATCACGGTCCTCGAGCTGACCCGGCTCTTCGTGAAGGCGTGGGGCTCGGGGAAGTTCGTCATCCGAAAAGACATCGGCGCGGTCCACGAGGCCCGGACGCTAGCGCTTGACCCCGCGAAGGCGGCGAAGCTGCTCGGCTGGCGCTCCGCCCTGAGCGCAGAGGAGACGATCGCCGAGACCGTCGCCTGGTACAAGGCGAGCGGGACGCGCGGCTTCGACGCCGCGGCGTTCACGCTCGGCCAGATCGACGCCTACGGCCGCCGGGCCGCGGAGGCCGCGCGAGAATACTCGCGCGGCACGGCCGCAAGGAGAACGGCCGTCGGCCAGGCCGCGCGGGCATGAGCGAGCTCGAGCTCCGGCAGCGGATCCTGGCGCTCGCCGGCGAGTACGCGGAGAAGTACCACGCGCCCCGCCCGTTCGTGCCGGGCGAGTCCCCCGTCCCGGTGTCCGGCCGCGTCTTCGGCGCCGCCGACGTGACCTCGCTCGTGGACTCCGCGCTGGACTTCTGGCTCACGACGGGCCGGTTCAACGACGCGTTCGAGTCGCGCCTCGAGAAGTTCCTCGGCGTGCAGCACGCGCTGACCGTCAACTCGGGGTCCTCGGCCAACCTCCTCGCGCTGGCCGCTCTCACCTCGCCGCTTTTGGGAGAGAAGGCGCTCAAGCCGGGCGACGAGGTGCTGGGCGTCGCCGCCGCGTTCCCGACGACCGTCAACCCGTCGCTCCTCTACGGCCTCACCCCGGTGTTCGTCGACGTCGACATCCCGACCTACAACGCCGACCCCGCCTTGCTCGAGGCGGCCATCGGGCCGAAGACGCGCGCGATCATGCTCGCGCACACGCTCGGCAACCCGTTCGACCTCGACGCGGTGATGGCCCTCGCGAAGAAGCACGACCTCTGGGTCATCGAGGACTGCTGCGACGCCCTCGGCTCGCGCTACCGCGGCCGGCTCGCCGGCACCTTCGGCCACATCGGCACGCTGAGCTTCTACCCCGCCCATCACATCACGAGGGGAGAGGGCGGAGCGGTGTTCACGCAGGACGGCCGGCTCAAGCGGGCGCTCGAGTCCCTGCGCGACTGGGGCCGCGACTGCTGGTGCGACCCGGGCAAGGACAACACCTGCGGCAAGCGCTTCGGCTGGCGGCTGGGGAGCCTGCCCGAGGGCTACGACCACAAGTACGTCTACTCGCACGTCGGCTACAACCTGAAGATCACCGACATGCAGGCCGCCGTCGGGCTCGCGCAGCTCGACAAGCTCCCCGCGTTCATCGAGGCGCGCAAGCGCAACTTCTGGTTCTTGAAGGAGCGGCTCGGCGGGCTGTCCGACGTCCTGATCCTGCCCGAGGCGACCGAGGGCGCCGACCCCGCGTGGTTCGGTTTCCCGGTCACGCTGAGCGAGGACGCGGGCTTCGAGCGCGAGGAGTTGCTGCGCCACCTCAACGAGCGCAAGGTTGGCACCCGGCTCCTGTTCGCGGGCAACGTGACGCGCCAGCCCTACTTCCAAGGCAAGCCGCACCGGGTCGCCGGCACGCTCGAGCGCACCGACGTCGTGATGCGCCGGACGTTCTGGCTGGGCGTCTACCCCGGCCTGACCGAGCCGATGCTGGACTACGCCGCGCGCTCCATCGAGGAGTTCGTATCCGCGAGGACGAAGGCGTGAAGCGAGCGCTCGTCACCGGCGCGACCGGCTACATCGGCGGCCGCCTCGCCGAGCGGCTCCTGCAAGCCGGCGTCGCCGTCCACCTCGTCGTCCGGCCCGGGCGAGCCGGCCGGCTCAAGGACCTGCCGGGCCGTCCGAACGTGCACGAGCACGACGGGTCGACCGCCGGCATGCTGCGGCTCGTCGAGAAGGCCTCGCCCGACACGGTCTTTCACCTAGCGGCGCTGAGCGCCGCCGAACACCGGCCCGAGGACGTCGAGCCCCTGGTCGCCTCGAACGTGCTCTTCGGCACGCAAGTAGTGGAGGCTTCCGTGCGGGCGGGGGTCGCGCGCTTCGTCAACACGGGCAGCTACTGGCAGCACTACGAGAGCCGTCTCTACAACCCGACGGGCCTCTACGCCGCGACGAAACAGGCGTTCGAGGACATCCTCTTCGGCTACGGCGAGTGGTCGTCCTTGAGGACGGTCACGCTCAAGCTCTTCGACGTGTACGGCCCGCAGGACCCCCGCGGAAAGATCCTCGGGCAATTGCGGCAGGCGGCCCGGACCCGTACGCCGGTCAAGGCCTCCCCGGGCCGGCAGGCGGTCGATTTCGTCTACATCGACGACGTGGTGGAGGCCTACCTCCACGCGGCGCGCCTCCTCGAGGACGACCCGGACCGTTTGGACGGCCGGGCCTTCGCGGTGCGGTCCTCGACGACGGCGACCCTCCGCGAGCTCGTGGCCTTGGCCGAGAAGGCCGCGGGCACGCGCTTCCCGGTGGACTGGGGCGCGCGGCCCTACGCCAATCGCCAGCTCATGAAGCCGTGGCGCGGCCCGACGCTGCCCGGCTGGCGAGCCAAAGTCGGCCTCGAGGAAGGACTGCGCCGGACGCTTAAGGCGGCGGAGGCTCCCCGTGCCTAGCGCCCGGCCGTTCTCCTCGGGCGCTGTGCACGGGGCGTGGGCTCGCGCCGTGGCGCGAGCCTCTGGGGGTCCCCGTGCCTAGCGCCCGGCCGTTCTCCTCGGGCGCTGTGCACGGGGCGTGGGCTCGCGCCGTGGCGCGAGCCTCTGGGGGTCCCCGTGCCT
>JACQPK010000012.1 GCA_016207565.1 Elusimicrobiota bacterium | reverse complement strand
GCCGAATAGGGGTCGTCGCCGCTCCAGTCGTGCGCGGCGGGCAGGATGACGTAGCGGTCCGGGAACTCGATCGTGTTCCGCGCCTCGTCCTCGGGGACCATGAGCTCGTGGAGCTTCTCGCCGGGACGGATGCCGATGAACTTCGTCTTGCAGGCGGGGGCGACCGCCTTCGCGAGGTCCATGATGTTCATGCTGGGGATCTTCGGTACGAAGACCTCTCCGCCCTTCATCCGGTCCAGGCAGGTCGTGACGAAGTCGACGGCCTGCGGGAGCGTGATCCAGAAGCGGGTCATCCGGGAGTCCGTGATGGGCAGGACGCCCGTCTCGCGGCTCTGCAGGAAGAACGGGATGACGCTCCCGCGCGAGCCGACGACGTTGCCGTAGCGCACGACGGAGAAGCGGGTGTTGCGCGCGCCGGCGTAGTTGTTCGCGGCGACGAAGACCTTGTCCGCGCAGAGCTTGGTGGCCCCGTACAGGTTGATCGGGTTGACCGCCTTGTCCGTTGAGAGGGCGATGACTCGCTCCACGCCGCAGTCGATCGCCGCGTCGATCACGTTGGAGGCGCCGAGGATGTTCGTCTTCACCGCCTCCATCGGGTTGTACTCGGCCGTGGGGACCTGCTTGAGCGCGGCCGCGTGGATCACCACGCTGACGCCTTCGACCGCGCGATACAGGCGGTCTTTGTCGCGGACGTCGCCGATGAAGAACCGGACCGCGGGATACTTCGAGACGGGGAACTGCTGCTTGAGCTCGTACTGCTTCAGCTCGTCCCGGGAGAACAAGATGACCTTGGAGGGCTTGCAGCCCACGAGGATCCGGCGGGCGAAGGCCTTCCCGAAGGAGCCCGTCCCTCCGGTCACCAAAATGGCCTTTCCGTTGATCAATTTCTCGAGCATCCGCCCCTCCCGACTCAAAAGCGATCAAAATTATACTAAAGACCGACGGATAACTCCCGGGAGGTGGCGGCCGCCCAGTCTTGGGCCCAGTCCTCGGAGAGCCGGGCGAACGTCCCAGCGAAGGCTCGCCGCGCGGCCTGGACGGGCTCCGTCCTCCACCAGGCGTCGGGGTCGGCGTACACGCGGGCGACCTGCGCCGCGGCGGCCGCCGCGTCCGGCTGCAGGATGCCGGCGGCGCGCAAGCCCGCGAAGACCGGCTCCGCCGTGGGGCGGAGCTCCCAGAGGTCCGGGTCCCAGAACAGCACGGTCGGCACGTCGAGCGAGAGGGATTCGAGCATCGTGGTCGAGGGGTGGTCGATGGCGACCAGGCGGCACTCCTCGAGGCGCTGGTAGTAGTTCCGGGAGTGGTCGTCGATCGCGACGTCCGGGAACCTCGCCTTCAGCCGGTCTCCCGAGCGCCACCCGAAGCGGTGGACGGGGAGGCGGACCCGCGCGCGCGAGCGGAGTCCGCCCAGCGCGTCGAGGAAGGCCTCGCGCGCCTCGAAGATGCGCTCCCATTGCCAGCCGAGGGGGCCCGGCGTGAGCGTGAGCGGGCTGCGAAGGAACTCGGCCGTGACGTAGAGGATCCCGGGCCCGCCCGGCCTCGCGCGCAGCCCGGGCGCGATCGTCGAGAGATGGGGCGCGGGAAGGTCGGCCAGCTTCGGGTCGTTTTCGGTCTTGGACCAGCCCCACGTGAAGTAGCGGTCGGAGATCGCCCGTTCGTGCGTCTCGCCCCCGGGCAGGCGCCCGATGCCGTAGACGCCGCCGTGCTGCATGCCCCAGACCCGCGCGCCGCGCTCGGCCCACTCGGCCAAGGAGAACTTGAAGGAGTCCTCGAAGTACACGCTCGTGCTCGAGAACACCGCCTTCGGCGTCTTGGACCGGCGGGCGACGCAGCCCTCGCGCGCCTCGCGGAAGCCCTCGAGGTAGAGCGTCGGCAGCGCCCACGGCACGATCAAGGAGAGCAGGCGGTGGAACTCGTCTTTGTCGAAGAGTCCTTCCAGCGCCCTGCGGCGCTCGAGGTCCGGCGTTGGCCCTTGCAACTCCGGCTGGGTCAAGAGCGGGAAGGCGCGCCAGCCCGTCTTGCGGGCGTAGCGCCAAACGAGCCGGGCGGCGGGGTAGAGCTCGTCGGTCACGACGTCCGGCGTGCGCCGGCGGATGAGGACCGCGGTGCCGAAAGCCATCGCGCGCTTGAGGCGTCCCCGGAGGCCCTGGGGCCCGAGCGGGGAAGGGTCTCCCGGGGCGTCCGCGCGCGACAAGCGCTTGGCCGGGGCCTCCCGGCCCAGGACCCGCAGCGCGTCGGAGTACATCTGGAGCTCGTAGGCGGGCGTGAGGCTCGCGCGGTTGGAGTCCCGGTCGCCGCGCGGCACGTAGTAGTCGCGGCGGTCGAGCGCGTAGGTCCGGGCGCCGGGGAACGCGGCGAGCGCCGCCTTCAGCTGCTCGAGCCGGTCGTAGGCCTGATGGCAGAGGAATAGGAGCCACGGCCCCAGCAGGATCCGCCAGTAGCGCACGCTCAGGTCGGTCCCGTGCGCCTCGTTGAGCGCGGCGGCGAGCGCCTCCAGGAGCCCGGGCTGGCTCTCCTCGCAGTAGCGGGACGCCCGCTCGAGCGCCGCGCGGTCGTCCCAGGCGTTGGGGGTGCGGCGGTGACGGAGGCCCTTGAGCCAATCCGGGTCGTCGAAGCGCACGCACCAGGGACCCAGGAGCGCCAGCTCGTCGGAGGTGTCCCAGAACTCCTTGAGCTCGGTGGTGGCGAGAAACATCGGTGTGGAAAGCGGATTATAGGATATATGCTACGATCACCTCGTGGCGGCGATCGAGTCGCTCCTGCCCACCGAGGCCGCTCTCGAGACCCTCTTCGACCGGCTCTGGCCGATCTGCCGGAGCATCACGGGCGAGGGATTCCGCCGTTCGCTGGCGATCCTGTCCGAGGTCGCCGGCTACCAGAAGTTCGAGGTGCCCACCGGAAAAAAGGTCTTCGACTGGACCATCCCCAGCGAGTGGAACATCGAAGACGCTTACGTCGCCGACGAGACCGGCCGGCGCGTCATCGATTTCAAAGCCAGCAACCTCCACGTCGTCGGCTACAGCGTGCCGGTCGACCGGAAGCTGACGCTCGAGGAGTTGCAGCCGCATCTCCATTCGCTGCCGGAGCAGCCCGACGCGATCCCGTATTTGACGAGCTATTACAAGGAACGCTGGGGCTTCTGCCTCTCCGAGAACGAGCGCCGGAAGCTCAAGCCCGGGAGCTACCGCGCCGTCATCCGCTCGCGGCTCGAGCCCGGGAGCCTGACGCTGGCGCACCGCCTGCTGCCCGCGACCGAGAAGCGCTCCGCCGGAGAGGTGCTCATCTCCACGTATCTGTGCCATCCCTCGCTCGCCAACAACGAGCTCTCGGGGCCGATCGTCGGGGCCTACCTCTACGACGCGCTGCGGCGGGTCCAGCGGCGGCGCTACGACTACCGCTTCGTCGTCGTGCCGGAGACCATCGGAGCGATCGCGTACCTCCACCGCTTCGGCGCCCAGCTGAAGCGCCGGGTGAAGGCCGGCCTCGTCGTCACCTGCGTCGGCGACGACCAAAATATCCGCTACCAGAAGACGCGCCGCGGCGACGCCGAGCTCGACCGTGTCGCCTCGGTCGAGCTCGCCGCCTACGGCAAGCCTCATGAGATCACGGACTTCCTGCCCTACGGCTCGGACGAGCGGCAATACTCGTCCCCCGGGTTCGATCTGCCCGTCGGCTCGTTGATGCGCTCGGCCTACGACACCTATGCGGGCTACCACAACTCGCTCGACGACAAGTCCTTCATCTCGTTTTCGGGGATGCGCGAGTCCGTCGCGCTGTATTTGCGCGTGCTCTTGGGGCTGGAGGCGAACCGGACCTACCGCGCGACGGTCACGAAGGGGGAGCCGTTCTACGGCTCGCGGGGGCTGTACTTGCCGATGGAGTCCGCCGCCGACGCGCGCGCGCAGACCTACCGGATGATGTGGATCGTGAACCAGTCCGACGGGCGCCACGATCTCTGCGAGATCGCGCGCAAGGCGAAATGCTCGATCCTCGACCTCGAGCCGATCGCCGGGCGCCTGCTCGACGCCAAGCTGCTGAAACCCGTTTAGCGAGTCAGCTTCTTCGACACGACCGCGGAGATCGCCGCGACCGAATCGAAGTTGTCGGGGGTCATCTCCTCGTTGGTGAACTGGACCCCGAACTCCTTCTCGATCGAGGTGATCAGGTCGATCACCGCCAGCGAGTCCACGAGCCCGCTGGTGATGAGCGCGGTGTCGCGGTTCAGCGGGGCCTTCTCCCCCACGTTCTTTCGCACGCACTCCAGGACTTTCGGTTCGATCACGGTTGCCTCACGCGGGTCTCGGCGCGAAAGCGGCTCGTAGCGCCTCGGGGCGCTTCACGAAGGCGAAGGGGTCCCGCTCCGCGAGCGGCCGGAGCGCGTCGACGAGCGCGCGGGCGCCGATCACCCCGGTCTCGCCGCGCCCGAGGGCCGCGCGCGCGAGCCCGGCGGCCTCCATGGCCGGTCCGGCGGGCGACCAGTCGTTCTCGGCGAGGGGGTCCAGGCTGCGGACGTAGAGCCGCTCGATGAGCCGCTCGCGCCGGCCTCCGACGAGGAGCTCGCCGGAGAACTCCTTCGGATAGCGGTAGGGGACCTTGGCGAGCCACTCGACGCGGTGCAGGAAGCTGCAGGACGAGTACCGCGCGCCGAGGAGGAGGATCCTGGCGTCGCGCTCGTGCAGCCACTCGAAGAGCGAGCCCTCGCCCCACGCGTGGGCCGGCCGCAGCCGCGCGAGCGCCTCCGCCTCGGGTCCGCGCGCGACGAAGGAGAAGAACGCGCTCGCGGTGCGCCGGGTGCCCGGCATGCGGCGGATCGACTCGTTTAAGATCCCCGTCGTGCCCGGCTCCCGGTCGAGGTCGAGGAAGCCGTCGCGGTAGCCTCCCGTATAGGCGGGCAGGACGATCGTCCGCGCGCCCGCGATCTCCAGCAGCTCCTCGCGGCACGCCTCCACCAGCGTCTCCCGCGCGCCTCGGTACGCGGGCGCGAGGGGCCAGAGCGCGGTGTAGGCGACGATCGGGCGCTCATCGACGGGCAGGAGCGTCTCGAGCGCGTCGCGCAGTTCGGGGAAGGGCATCGCGGCGGTGCTCGATTGTCACAAATTCCCATTTGGGCATTCAATGCCGCCCATTTGATACGATCCGTCTTGCCGTCATGGCGCCCGCGAAGAGCTACGCCGTCGATCACCCGGACGTCGTCGCCGGAGCCGACCTCATCCTCAAGGAGTGCGGCAGGCTTCGCTCCGGCGAGTCCGTCGCCATCGTCTGCGACACCGAGACTCGGGCCATGGGCCGTCTCCTCGAGGGCCGGGCGCGCCTCATCACCCCCGCCGTGCGCCTCGTCGAGATCGCGCCCCTGTCGATGCACGGGCAGGACCCGCCCGCCGAGGCGGCCCAGGCGATGAAAGAGGCCGCGCTCTGCCTCGGGATCACGTCGAAGTCGATGGCGCACTCGCGCGCGCGCCTCGACGCCGCGGCCGCGGGAGGCCGCTACCTGAGCCTCCCGGATTTCTCCCTGGAGCTCCTCGCCTCGCCGAGCCTGCGCGCCGATTACCGCGCCTGCGCCGGGCGGGCGGCCAAGGTCGCGTCCCGCTTCACCGCGGGCAAGAGCGTCCGCGTGACCGCGCCCGCCGGCACCGACGTCTCGATGCGCATCGACGGGCGCACCGGCAACTGCTGTCCGGGCTTCGTCGAGCGCGGCGGAGAGCTCGGGTCCCCGCCGGATGTGGAGTCCAACGTCTCGCCGATCGAGGATTCCGCCGAGGGCGTCGTGGTCGTCGACGGCTCGATCCCCTACCCGGGCCTAGGGCTCGTGGACAGTCCCGTCCGCCTCGAGGTCGCGGGCGGCAAGATCGTCGCCATGGACGGCGAAGACAAGGCCCTGCTCGGCCGCCTCAAGCGTCTGTTCGAGAGCGCCGGCTCGGAGAAGGCCTACGTCCTGGCCGAGTGCGGCGTGGGGCTCAACGAGCGCGCGAGCCTCACCGGCGTCATGCTGACCGACGAGGGCGCCGCGGGCACGATGCATTTCGGCTTCGGCTCCAACTACACGGTCGGGGGGAAGAACCAGGTCTCCTTCCACCTCGACGTCGTCTTCCGGTCTCCGACTCTCGCGGTGGACGGCGCGCCGGTCCTGGAGAACGGCCGCTACCTTCTCTAGTGGCCTCGGAGATCGTCGGCCTGAGCCACCTGGTGCTCGCCGTCGACGACGTGCGCGCCGCGGGCGGCTTGCTCGCGGGCCTCGGCTACCGCGAGACGGGCCGCGTCGACGCGGCCCCGTGCCCTCCCGAGCGGGCGGCGGCGGTGAGCGGCCCGCAGGGCGCGACGTTCGACATGGCGCTCCTGGAGCGCCCCGAGCAGGCGCCGCCGATCGAGCTCCTGCGCGACGCCGCCGGGCCGTCCGCCGGGCCTGCGCGGCATTTCGAGGGCGTGCTCTCGACGGGGGAGCGCCCGGGGCCGGCGGCGCTCCGAAGCGTCCTCTCGAACAGCGCCTCCGCGCTCGCGCCGGGGCTGCGGCGGCTCGACTCGAGCGGCGACGCGAAGATCTACTCCGTCGCGGTCCGCTCGGGAGACCCGGAGGGGACGCTCGAGCTCTGGCGGCTCTTGGGCGTGGAGCCCGCGGCCGTCGAGCCGGGGCTCTGGCGCGTCGACGTCCGCGGCTTCCGGCCGAACAACCGGGTGAGCCTGTATGTCCTTCGCGGCGATGCCTCCGCGCCGGAGGGCGCGCTCAATCAGCGGGGGATGGTCTGCGTCTCGTTCTTCTGCCGCGACGCCGACCGCCTGCGCGAGCGCCTCGCCGCCGCGGGACGGTTCACGAGCGCTGGCTTCACGACGGCGCCCTTCGGGCGAGCCCTGCGGATCTTCTTCGCGCGAAGCCCCGGCGGCGAGCTTTACGAGTTCGTGTCGGCCGCTAGGTAGTCCTGCGGATCAAGTCGGCGATCTCCCGCAGGCCGCGCTGGATGCGTTCGACGGGCTCCGCGCCGACCGAGACGCGGATGAAGCGGCCGCAGCTCGGACCGTAGCCGATGCCCGGGACCGTGGAGACGTGCCGCTTGAAGAGCAGCTCGTCGCAGAAGGCCTCGCAATCGAGCTTTGACGCGCCGATCGAGACGAAGAAGTAGAACGTCGCGTCGCCCGCCAGGTATTTCAGGCCCAGTTGGTCCATGTGGGCCGCGAGCTCCCGCCGCCGCAGCAGCAGGTCCTTGATCTGCGGCTTCGTGACCTGGATCACCTGGTCGAAGTTGCGGGCGATGTAGTGTTGGAGGATGGTCGGGGCGCAGGTGATCAGATGCTGGTTGAGCTTGAGGATCTGGTCGATGATGGCGGGATTGGAGATCACGTAGCCCAGCCGCCAGCCCGAGATGCCGAAGTTCTTCGAGATCGAGTTGACGATCAGGGAATGCGACTTCTTCGGGTCGAGGTTCCCCATGGAGATGAACTGCTTGGGGTCGAGCAGGAAGTCGCTGTAGGCCTCGTCGGAAAGCACGTAGAGCCCGTGCTTGCGGGCGAGCTGGTTGAGGTGCGACAGCTCCTCCAGCGTATAGATCTTGCCGCTCGGGTTGTTGGGGCTGTTGATGATGATCAGCCGCGTGCGGTTGGTCACGTAGCGCTCGAAGTCGAAGACGGAGACGCCGTGCGGGATCATCAGCGGCTCGCCGTGGCACAGCTTCACCTGCTCGGCGTAGCTGACCCAGGCGGGCTCGTGGATCATGACCTCGTCGTTCGGGTTGATGATCGCCAGCATCGCCATGTAGATGGCGATCTTAGATCCCGCGGTCAGGATGATCTCCTTCTGGGGGTCGACTGAGACGTCGTACTCGGAGAGAAAGTACTCGGCGAGCTTCGCGCGCAGCTCGGGGATGCCGCGGGAGTGCGAGTAGTGGTAGCCGCTCGGCATCGGCAGCTCGTCGAAGGAGAGGAGCGGGATGTCGAAGAAGGCCTCGCCGAGCGAGAGGACGATGACGTCCTCGTTGCGCTGGCGCATCTCGTAGACGTAGGTGTTGTACTTGATCGACATCGCCTGCACGATGTCGCTGACCACGCGCGACGGCTTCAAGAACGACGGCGGCAGGGCCGGGGCCGGCGCGGAGGGCCGCGCCGGCTGCCTGGCCTCGCGGGTCTGGAGCCAGGCGCGGATCTTGTGCTTCTGCAGCTTGCCGCTCGCCGTCCTCGGCAAGTCGGGGAGCTCGACGAACTCGGAGGGCTGCTTGGCCTTGGAGAGCTTCTTCGCGCACAGAGTCGAGAGCTCGTTTTTGGCGATCTCGAACTGGGCGTCGGGCGCGAGCTTCACGACGGCCACGATGTCCTCGCCGGTCAGCGCGTTCGGGACGCCGACGACCGCGCACTCCTGCACGGCGGGGTTCGTGTAGAGGAGCTCCTCGATCGAGGCGGGGGCGATGTTCACGCCGCCGCGGATGATGAGGTCCTTCTTGCGCCCCGTGATCGAGAGCCGCCCGTCGCGGTAGACGCCGATGTCGCCGGTCGCGAACCAGTCCTTCGGCGCGTGCGGGGCGACCCGGCCCTCGTCGGTGTGCTGGCACGCGCGCATCAAGTACGGCGTGCGCACGACGATCTCGCCGTCGGCGCCCGGCGGGGCGTCGGCGCCGTCGGGTCCGACGAGCCGGAGTTCCACGCCTTCGAGCAGGCGGCCCACGCTGCCGTCGACGACGCCGAGCTTGGGGGCGTTCGCGGTCAAGAACAGGGTCTCGGTCAGGCCGTAGTTCTCGTGGAGCCCGACGCCGTAGCGTTTCTCGAAGTCGCGCCGCACGGACAAGGGGAGCGGGGCGGTCCCGCACAAGACGAGGCGGACGCGCTCGCGGCACCACCGGGCGCCGTCTTCGCCGCGGTCCATCCTCAGGATGAGCGAGATGATCGAGGGCACGAGCCAGAGCGTGTTGATCTGGTGACGGATGACGGGCTTCCAGAACTCGAACGCGGTCTTCGCCGAGAACGGCTCGCCGATGACGACGGAAGATCCGCAGACGTACGGCAGGAGCAGGAGGTTGTAGTAGCCGCCGAGGTACGTCATCGGCAGGATGTTGTAGAAGCGGTTCTCGGCGCCCAGGCCGACGAAGCGGCCGAACAGCCGGCCGTTATCGACGAGGTCGCGGTAGCGGTGGAGCACGCCCTTCGGCGAGGCGGTCGTGCCGGAGGTGTAGACCAACAGGAGATCGTCGTCGTCGGTCACGCCCTCGAAGGGCTCGACCCCGTCGGGCGAAGAAGCGTCGGCCTCCGCCAGGAAGGATTCGAGCTCGAGCGCCCGCGGCGCCGGCCACTTGCCCGCGCGAGCGGCGACCGCGGCGGTGAACCCGAGCGCCTTGGCGCCGGACTGCTGGAGGAAGAAAGCGGCCTCGTCGTCCGTCGCTCCGGGGTTCACCGGCACGGCGACGATCCCGGCGTAGAGGCAGCCGAAATAGAAGCGGGCCATCGCCACGCTGTTGTCGCCGGTAACGGCGACGCGGTCGCCCTTGCGCAGGCCGAGGCGCCGCAGCGCGGCGGCGGCGTGCCTTGACTGGCGGTCGAGGTCGGCGTAGGTCGTCGCTTCGCCGCTTTGGCCGTCGACGGCGAAGACGCGTTCCCCATGCTCCCGGGGAACTTGCTTCAGCCACTCGAGCGCGCCGGCGGCGGACGCGGTCATCGCCACGCGGCTATTCTACTAATTAACGGAGCAGCTCGAAGAACCACCAGGCGGGGAACTCCTCCGCGAAGCGGCGATCGAGGCCGGCGCCCGGAGCGGGCGGCGCGAACAGCTCGCGGATCCTGGCGATCTTGAGGCCCGCGGCCTCGACGGCCCGCGAGAGCTCCTCGAGCGTCGGCGTCGCGCGGAAGCGGCGGGTGCGGTACTCGGTGCAGAGCGCAAGCGGCGCCTCCGGCGAGCCGAGCCGCGGCTGGAGGAAGAACGCCCCGTGGGGGTCCAGCACGAGGAGGCGGCCGCCGGGGGCGAGCCGCCCCGCGAGCTCCGATAGCACATCCGCCGCGGAGAGCCCGAGCGGCGCATAGGGCTCGAAGAAGTAGAGCAGGACGTCGGACAAGAATATCCGGTCGAATCTTCGATCCTTCAGCCGCGCGAAGTCCTCCCGGGACTCGAACCGGAGCGCCTCGAACTCGCCCTCGGGACAGAGGGCCCGCGCGGCGGCGACGTAGGCCTCCGAGGGATCGACCCCGAACACCCGCCCGCCGGCGGCGGCGATCCGCCGGGCGTAGAATCCCACCCCGCAGCCGAAATCGAGCCAGGTCTGCCCCTTGGCTCCGGCGAAGAGCTCGCCCAAGAAAGGCTCCTGGCACCAGCGGTACGGGGTGTCGCGAAAGCCCGAGCGATCGCTCTCGAACTTCTGGTCCACCCACCACGACTCGGGGTCGAGCTTCCGGCGCGCCAGCGAGGCGCCGATCTGCTGGTGGAAGTTGCCGAGCTTTCCGGGGTCGAGGGCTAGGCGCTTCTTGCCCCGCCGCTCGAGATGAGCGGAGTCGACGGCGAGGATTCCCTGCCGCCCCAGGAGCGCCCGGAGCTCCGCCAGCGGCATGCGCGCGAGGGCCGCGCCGGCGGCGTCGCGCGTCCCGCGGGAGTTGTCGTGCAGGCAGCGCTCGAGCGAGAACGCCGAGACGTCCGCCGCCTCGACCTCGGCGTCCACCGGCGCTCCGTCGAGGAGCGCCTGCAGCGCCGCGTGCGAGACCGCGGTGCCGAGCCTGAGGGCGGGCTGATAGAGCAGGAGCCGGCCCGGTCCTGCCGGCAGGATCAGCGACTCCGGAGCGAAGCCGGGAAGCGCGGCCATGGCCGAGTATCCCACATTCGGCCGCGCGTCGTCCAACCGGAGACTCAGGCCGTCCGGCGCGCCGGGTCGGTCCGCGGGGGCGTCCACCAGGCCTCGCCTTGGTAGAACTCCGGCGGGACGCGGTGAGCTTCACGGTAGCGTTCGGCGGACTCGCGGACGGCCTCGCTCGAGGAGCGCCCGTCCGCCAAAAGCGAGAGGAAATCGTCCATCCAGCCGGCGATGCGCTCGGGCGCCTTGGCGTCGTCGAAGTGGTTCACGAGCTTGCGCCAAGGGGCGAGGTCGCCGATCGTGGAGTCTCCCGCCGCGGCGGCGACGATCGCGCCCTCGAGGTCGAGCAGGTCTAGGTAAAGGATCTTCTGCCTCGGGTCGCGATAGAGAGGGTGCCGGCTCCAGCCGCAGCAGTCCCACAAGACGGCGCGGCCGCCGAAGGCGGCGGTGACCCAGCCGGCGCTGTTGTAGCCGTAGGCCACCGCGAGGTCCGCCCGCGGCCCGACGGCGGCGGGCGAGGTGTTCCAGTCGAGGACGGCGAGCCGTCCGTCGGCGGCGAGGGAGCGCAGTCTGGAGTTCAATCGCGCGCCGCCGGGAAGGCCGGAGTAGTCCGCCGTCCCCTTCGGCTTGAGCACGGCCCTCCAGTCGGGGTGGCGCTCGAGGAGGGACAGGCAGAAGTCCATGAAGGACGCGAGAGACTCCGGCGTCTGGAAGAGGTCGTAGGCGTAGCCCGAGTCGTAGAGCGCGAGCTTGAACCGGCCGCCCGGCCGGAGCGGCCCGAACGGGTCGGGGGCGGCGGGCGGCGGCACGAGCCACAAGCCGCTCGGCAGGATCTCGGAGACGTCGTGGCCCTTGCCGCGAAGCCAGCCGAGGTTGTTTCGCCCCCAGACGAAGAAGACGTGCTGCGGCGAGGCGTGGATCGGCTCGGCGAGGAAGGGGAATTCCGACCAGTGGAGCCCGAACATCGCGCCGCCCGCGCGGTCGATCGCGCGGGCCTGCGCGCTTTGGCGCCACCAGTACTCCTGGCCCTGCCAGAGGAGCTTCACTCGATGCCGGCGGTACACGTCCTCCCACAGCGCCGTCAGGAGCTCGAGCTCGAGCCGGAAGAAGCGCAGCCACCAAGGGCCGTCCGCCGTGCCGGCGAACAGTCCGGCCGCGAGCCCCGCGAGCCGGGCGAGCCCCGGCCGAGAGGCCGCGACGGGGTCGCGGCAGTCGATCCAGCCGAATCCCAGCCGGCGCGCGTGCTCGCGGGCGGCGGCGTCGCACGCGACGTCCGGGAGATCGAACACGAAGACCTTGTCCGCGCCGGGAAGGCGGGCGTGTCGATGCCAAAAGACCCGCGAGCCGAAGCCGACCGCCTCGACCTCCATGTACTGGACCCAGACTCCGGGGCGAGCGGATGAGAGGTCGGTGCGGTCGCGTCGAGGCAGCAGCGCGACCGAAAACGCCCGGGCCAGCAGGGCCAGGGGGGCGAAGGCCGCGCGCAGCGCGCCTCGCGGCGACCACGACTCGCGCAGCCGTCCTCGCCCCGAGGGCTCGGGCAGGAACCGGTTGAACGGGTGTCCGACGACGTGGAACACGTGGCTCGCCGCCGGCTCGGAGGCCGCCGCCGCCTCGGCCATGACAAGGAACGAGACCCGCGGCAGGAGGGGCGTGCAGAGGTAGCTGACGAGGGCGCTTCGGGAGCGCGCGTCCGAGAAAGTGGGCTCGCCGCGCAGTCGCTCCGCGAACGGCCGCAGGGCGCGCTCGAGCTCCTCGTGGACGCGGTAGGTGAGGGCGTGGCCGGCGGAGTCCTTCAGCCCGAGCGTGAGCTTGGCGGGCTTGAGCCTCGCGGGGGCGAGGGCGGCCAGCGCGCGCTTCGCGGCCCCGGTCGCCTTGCGCTCATCGTAGCGGACCTCGGCCCCGGAGAGCGCCGCCTCGGCCCAAAGGCGCGCCAGGTCGGGCAACGTGAGGCGCTCGACCCAGACGATCTTCATGTGCTCGTGGCCGGCCCGTGCACGGGGAAATGGTAGCAATTTCCAATAATCTCAACGCTCCCGCTATGGGCTCCGCTCCGGGGGCGTGCGACGATGCCCTCGGTGCGCGCGAGTGCCGTCGCCATCGGCTGCGTTTTGGCCGCTTTCAGTCGGCCGGCGGGCGCCGACGACTCCCGGGTGGGCGACATCGTCGTGGAGCTCGGCAACGTCTTCGACACGAGGAAGCCCGGCGAATCCGCGTGGCTGTTTCGGGCGGCGAACCGGCTTCACATTCAGACCCGGCCCGAGGTCGTGGAGCGTGAGCTCCTGTTCGCGCGCGGAGAGCCGTTCGAGCCGGCGCTCCTCGAGGAGACGGAGCGCAACCTCCGGCGCTTTTCGTTCGTCCGGAAGGCGCGCGTCGCTCCCAAGCCCAAGCCCGACGGCACGGTCGACGTCCTCGTGCGGGTCGACGACGCCTGGACCCTGTCGCCGACGGCCGGCTACCGCCGCGTGGGTGAGACGAGCGAGTGGCGTCTCTCGCTCGGAGAGCAAAACGTCCTCGGCTTCGGGAAGTCCGTGTCCTTCGAGGTGAAGACGGGACGCCGCGGCCCTGAGCAGCAGTTCGGCTACGGGGACCGGCAGTTGCTCGGCTCGCGGCTCGGCTTCGACGTCTTGGCCCAAAAGAGCGCCGAGCACACGCTCTACGAGCTGCGCCTCGCCCGGCCCTTCCATGCGTCCATCTCCACGCACAGCTGGTCGTTCGCCGCGTGGCGGCGCAGCGAGGTGGAGCCGTACTTCTTCGCGGGAGTCGCCGCGGGAAGGGCGCGGCGCACGGAGGATTCGATCTCCGCGTCGTACGGGCGCTCTCTCGGCTCGACGCCGCGGCTGCTCCGGCAAGGGAACCTATCGCTGGGAAGGACCTACCGGCGGTATGAGGCGACCCCGGAGACCGGCGCGCCGCTGCCCGAGCGCAGCGCGCGCGACACGCTGTCGCTCGGACTCCGCAGGGAGCGCCTCCGATTCGTGAAGGTCAGCGACGTCCTGCAGATGTCGCGCGACGAGGACTACAACGTCGGCCTCGCCGTCGACGGCGGCGTCGGCGTGAGCCCGCGGTGGCTCACGAAAGAGGGTGACCGGGTGTCTCAAGACCTCCGGCTGACGAAGGGCCGGCCGCTGGAAGGAGGATTCGCGAGGCTGCGCCTGCAGCTCTCGAACCTGGCCGCCCGCGACTCGCGCCCGACGACGAACGTGGGCGTCGACGCCGTTGGGTACCGGAGGACCGGCGCGAGAAACCTGCTGGCGACCCGGGTGCGCGTGCAGCGCATCGTGAACCCCGGGGCGGGCGCCGCCCTCACGCTCGGGGAGGAGACGGGCCTGCGGGGCTACGGCCTATCGCCTTTCTCCGGCGACCGGCTGGCGGTCGCCAATCTCGAGGACCGATTCCTGCTCGCGGACGACCTCTTTAAGATCGCCGCGATCGGCTTGGCCGCGTTCTTCGATGCCGGGTACGTCTGGCGCCCCGACCGTCCCGTCCGCGGCTCGGACCTGCACTCGGCGGTCGGGCTCGGCCTGCGCGTCGCGTCTTCGCGGTCGACGCAGACGACCCCGCTGCGCATCGACGTCGCCTACTCCCTCCAGGAGAACGGCCGGAACACGCGCTGGTCCGTCTCGATCGTCGGCGGCCACGCCTTCGGACCCGACTAGCCTGGATTCTCCGGCTGGTCGTATTTGTTGACGTCTGGAGAATCCAGGCTAGAGCGCCCCGACGCGCTTCCCCAAGTAGTACGCGATCAGGAAGTCGACCGGAGCGAAGCGCTGAGGCTCCCCGGGATAGACGCCGTTCGGCCGCGACCGGTAGCCTCGCCAGTCGTCGAGCTGATACGGCGAGCGCTGCCACAGGAAATCCGCGGCCGGGCGCTGCCAGACGGGCAGCGGCTCGCGGAGCACCGCCGGCCCGAAGGCCCAGCGCACGAGCGGAAGGTGCGGGCGGCGGGAATTGAGCGTGTGGCGCTTCGTCTTGCTGAACGGGTAGCGCCACTCGAGCATCTGCACTCGCGCCGCGCGGAAGTGGAGGTCTTTTTCGGCGAGCCACCCGGCGACCGAGGGGACGGAGGCTTCCGGCGCCTCGGGGCCGAGACGGGTCGTCGCCCACCGCGTGAGGTATAGCCAGAACGAGTTGCCGCCTCCCCACGTCAGGCGGGCGAGCCGGACCATGCCCGTGGCGTAGAGCTTGCGTCGCTCCGGCTCGGTCTCGACGAGAAGCGCCGACGCGAGGGCCAAGAACCCGATGTTGTGGTTCGTCGTGGCGTTGCGCCACAGCACCGGTCCCGAGGCGTAGGCTCCCCATAGATCCTGGCCGTCCCGCAGCAGGTCGCGCCGCGCGCGCTCGAGCGTGGCGTGCTCTCGATGGCGGCGCGCGCCCTCCAAGGCCGCCAGCGTGACGAGGGCGCCCGTCGGCGAGCCCGGGAGCTCGGCGCCCAGCGACGGGTACCGCGTCGGAGTGCCGTCGGAGTTCCGGAGCAGCAGGCCGTTCTCGACGATCGCGTGCGCGAAGCGATAAAGCAGCTCGGCCGCCCGCGCACGGCGGCTCGGCACGTGCTCGAGCGCCATCGTGGCGCCGAAGACCCAGCCGGCGGCCGAGTCGACGCTCGCGTCCTCCTTCCACTGCCACCGTTCGTCCCGGTAGAACCAGCGCCCGGGCGGCTCGGTCGGCACGTCGAGGGGGAGAATCGAGCGGACGATGGGCTTGCCTCTCGAGGCCATGAGCGCCAATCCGTCGAGCGCCTCTTCCGCGAGCCGGAGGTTTTCCCGGGTGGGCTCCATCGAGTAGCGCAGGGAGGTCAGCCCCGCGTAGACGCCCTGCCAGAGGCAGTGGTCTCCGATGGAGACCGGAGGCGTGTCGGGAAGGAGGATGCGCCCGTGCGCGACGAGAAAGTTCCTGCGGAGATCGTTCTCCATGACGCGGGCCTGCTCCTCGAGGGGGCGCGGGTCCACGATCACGGGCTGCAAGCGGGGCTGGATGCGGGGATCGAGGACCAAGTGGAGGACGTCCCACTGGGCGAGCAGGGTCAGAAGCGATAGGGTCAGGGCGCGCCTCGGGCCCTGCACCGTCGCGACGAGGCCCGCCGCCGTCGCGCCGAGGAAGGCGAGCCCCGCGCCGAGGGCCAGCGCGCGCGCCGCCAGGCCCCACCCGCGCCGCCTCCGCGGTCGCGGCGGCTCAGCCCGCCTTGCGCTCCGCATCGGTCACGACGAGACCCAGCGACTCAGAATGGCGAGGCCGGCGGGTCCGCTCTTCTCGGGGTGGAACTGGAAGCCGAGCACGTTGTCGCGGCGGAGCGCCGAGCAGAAGCGTTCGCCGGCGAAGGGTGTCAGCGCCAGGCGGTCCTCGGGGTCGGCCGGCTCCGCGACGAAGGAATGCACGAAGTAGACCTGCCCGCCGGGCTCGAGGCCCGCCAGGGCGGTCGCGGTCCATTCGGCTCCGGGCTCGAGGACGCTCCAGCCGATGTGCGGGATCTTAACGCGGGCGCCGCCTTGGCGGTCCGGGAGGCGCACGGTTTTGCCGGGCACGACGCCCAGGCCGTCGTGGCGGCCGAACTCGTGGCCCTCCTGCATCAAGAGCTGCATGCCCAGGCAGATGCCGAGGAAGGGTCGGCCCGTCCGCGTGAAATGGCGGAGCGGCTCGACAAGGCCGCGCGCGCGCAGGCCCTCCATGCCGTCGCCGAAGGCGCCGACGCCGGGCAGGAGCACGCGCTCCGCCCCCGCGACGTCGGCGGGGTCGGAGCTCACGACCGCCTCGGCGCCTACGTGCGCCAGCGCCCGCGTGATGCTCCGCAGGTTTCCGCGGCCGTAGTCGACGACGACGACGGCCCTCATGGGGGCGCCGCCGGGCCGGCCGAGGCGAGCGCGCGCGCGGCCTCGGCGATCGAGAGCGTAGAGCGGCTCGTCGGCGCCTTCACGTCGAGGCGCGGGATGAGGCGGATCGACGCCATCCGGCCATCGTAGCAATTTCCTATAATCTCTCCCGCATGGCGCGTCCTGAGGGGAGGATCAGAAAACCCGGGCCTTGAGGGCTACCGGCGTCTGAGCTTTACTCATGCAGCGAGCCGGAGTCGAGGCGATCGTGCGCGTCCTAGCGGACGCCTCCGTCCGCTATTTGATCGTGGGCGGCTTGGCCGTCGTCGCCCACGGCTACGTCCGCCTCACGGCCGACGTCG
>JACQPK010000221.1 GCA_016207565.1 Elusimicrobiota bacterium | reverse complement strand
GCGAGCGCCAGGGCGGCGAGCAGGACGTAGGGCCACGGGGAGGCCCGGTCGGGCTTGGGCCTGTACAGCGCGCGGTATCTGCGGTCGGCCAGCGCTCCGGCCTTCTCCGGGCTCACGCCGCCCTGGAGAACGCCGCGCAACGCGAGCTTCATCGGCTCCCAGACGCGCGCCATCTCGAGGGTGTTCGGCATCGGAGTCGCGGCGGCGGCCGCCGCGCGGAAGGCGCTCACGAGCGCGTTCTTCTTCACGCGCGGGTCGCCGTAGGCCCCGGGCGTCGCGGGCACCTGCCCGCCCAGCTCGGCCCGGAGCACGGCCGCCTCGCCGACGGAGAGGAATCGGGCCAGCCGGTGCGCCGCGTCCGCGCGCTCCGAGCGGCCGGAGACGAGCGCCGCCTCCACGCCTAGGAAGGGGCGCATCGGCTGTCCGGTCTCGGAGACGACGGGAAACGGGCGCACGGCGTACCGGATCGCCGGCGAGATCTCGCCGGCGAACCACGGGCCGCTGATCACCATCGCCGCGCGGCCTTCGTTGAACAGCGACTTCACGAGCGCCCCGGACGCCTCGGACGGGATCAGGCGGTCGTCCTGCAGCCCCCGCACGAAGGCCAGCGACCGCGCCATGGCGGGCGTGTCGAACACCGCGCGCCCGGTCTCGTCGAAGAGCGCGCCTCCGAACCCGAAGAGAAACGGCGCGTGGAAGTAGAAGTCGCCCGACTCGTAGGCCAGGCCGAACCGGTTCTCGGCGGCGGAGCTCAGCCGCGCGAGCGATTCCCGCAGCTCGAGGGTGTCCTTCGGCGCGCGCGGCGCCAAGCGGGTGTTGGCGTAGACCGCGAGGCACTTGAGCGAAAGCGGGTAGCCGTACGTCTTTCCGTCGACCTCCAAGGCCGAGAGGGTGTTCGAAAAGTAGTCGGCCGTCTTGAGCCGCTCGTCCACCGGAGCCACGATGCCCATCCGCGCGAACTGGCGGACGCGCTCGTGGTTGAAGATGAAGACGTCCGGGCCGGCGCCGTGCGGGATCGCCGCGATCAGCTTCGAGGCGAACGCGTCGTAGGGCAGGGCGAGGAACTCGACCCGGACGCCGGTCTCCTTCGTGAAGAGCTTCACGGAGCGCTCGAGGGCCTCCTCCTCGCCGCCGCGATAGGCATGCCACAGCGTGAGGGGGCCGGAGGCCGCGGCGGCCGGCGCGGCGAGCAGGACGGCGAGGGCGAGGAGATTCAATGCGGGGGATGCCGAAGAGCCCGTCCGTCGGCCGTGAAGATGTGGAGCGCGTCCCCGGCGGCCGCGACGGCGACCCGGTCCCCGACGGCGACGTCGGCCCTCTCGCCGAAGCGCGCCGCGAGCTTGCCGGCCTCGGTGGCGAGGAACGCGTAGCCGTCGAAGCCGAGCTTCTCCACGGCCTCGACCTCGCCGCGGATGAAGCCCTCGGCCGCCACCGTGAGCTCCTGCGGCCGGAGGCCGAGCAGGAGCGCCCCGTCCGAGCCGGCCGGCAGGTCCTTCGGAGCGTCGATCGCAAAGCCCTTGCCGGACAGCCGGCCGCCCTCGCGGCGCGCCTCGAGCACGTTCATGGCCGGCGAGCCGAGGAAGCCCGCCACGAACCGGTTCGCGGGACGGTGGTACAGCTCGAGCGGAGGCCCCGCCTGCTGCAGGAGCCCGTGGTTGAACACGGCGACCCGGGTCGCCAGCGTCATCGCCTCGACCTGGTCGTGGGTCACGTAGATCATCGTCGCGCCGAGGCGGCGGTGCAGGCGCGAGAGCTCGCCGCGCATCTGCACGCGAAGCGCCGTGTCCAGGTTCGAGAGGGGCTCGTCGAACAGGAACACCTGCGGGCGGCGGACGATCGCGCGGCCCATCGCCACGCGCTGCCGCTGCCCGCCCGAGAGCGCCTTCGGCCGCCGGTCGAGGAGCGCGGAGAGCTCGAGCAGGCCCGCGGCCTCGTTGACGCGCGTGGAGATCTCGTCCTCGGGCAGCTTGCGCAGGCGCAGCCCGAAGGCGAGGTTCTCGCGCACGGTCATGTGGGGGTAGAGGGCGTAGGACTGGAACACCAT
>JACQPK010000209.1 GCA_016207565.1 Elusimicrobiota bacterium | reverse complement strand
GCGAACTGGAGCAGGTGCCACGGCTTGCATTCCGTATTGGCGCCGGCGTCGAGCAGGACCGCGGTCCCCTTGACGGTCGGCAGCGGCGAGGCGATGGCCGGCCGCAGCACGCCCGACAGGCGTTTGAGGTGCCAAAGCGCCGCGACCATCGCGGCGCCCGAGTGGCCTGCCGAGACGACGCCGTCGGCCCGCTTGGCGGCCACGAGCTCCGTCGCCACCATGATGGACGACTTCGGCTTCTCGCGGCAGGCCGCGACCGGCTCCTCGTCCATGCGGACGAGGTCGGGCGAGTCGACGATCTCGAAGCGCTTGTCCGACGAGGGGATCCCCCGGGAGGCGAGCTCCGAGCGCACGGACTCCGCCGGGCCAACGAGCACGATCTCGTGGCCCAACTCGGAGGCGGCCTGGATGGCGCCGTCGATGTTCGGCTTGAGGCCGAAATCGCCGCCGACGGCGTCCAGGGCGAGCTTCATGCTACTCCTTCTCGGGTTCCTGGCCCTCGGAGCCCTTCTTCTTCTTGACCTTCGGGGCGATCACGAGCTTACCGTTGTAGAAGCCGCAGCTCGGGCAGACCCGGTGAGGTTGGCGCGTGGCCCCGCAGTTGGAGCACTTGGACGCGCCCGTGGCCTCGAGGCGCCAGGCCTGGGCTCGGCGGGTATCCCGCCGGGCCCGAGTGAACTTACGTTTTGGATTGGGCATTTATTGGGTTCCTTATAGCGACCAGCAATGTCAACAAAATCAACGCGGGCTATGCAAGCGAATTCGATCCGGTCACACGGATTTCCCAAAACGTTCCAGATTCCTGGGTGATCGCCGCGCCCGGAGGCGGGCCCGGTCAGGGCTTCGCGGCCGGCGCGTCGCAGCGGCAGGGCCCGAGATTCTTGTTGGCGCCGCACTTCGCGCAGAGCCCCGCGCACTCCTCGCGGCAGAGGACCCGCTGGGGGATGCTGATCGCGAGCGCCTCGCGGAGGTCGTCCGTCAGGTCGATCGTCTCCTGGGTGATCGGATAGGTCTCCTCGATGTCCTCTCCGAAAGCGGCGTCGACGGGTCCGAGGCAGCGGTTGCAGGGCAGCTGCCAGTCGCAGTCGACGCGGCCCTGCATGAGGATGCTGTTGCCCCCGACGGAGAACTCGAGGTCGACGGAGGCGGGGCCCTTCGGCTTCGCCTCGCCGAAGGTCCCTTCCGCGGCGAGCGAGTCCACGGGCACGGTCCCCGTGTGCGTGAGACCGCCCTGCTCCTTGATGTCGCGGACCGCGAACGTCAAGAGCGGCGCCGCGCGCGGCGTGTTCTTAGGCTTGGCCACTGAATGGACCGACGCGCTCCCGGATAAAATACGGCGGCTTGTCCTTGATATCGTAGTAAACCCGGATGAGGATCTCGGCCAACAGGCCGAGGAAGATCATCTGGAACCCGACCAGCGCGAAGAATATCGAGACCTGGAACAACGGCTGGTCCTTCACGAAGATCCCGAGGAAGAGCTTCTTATAGAGGGTGTAGACCGCGAGCGCGGCGCCGAGGCCGCCCAGCAGCACGCCTCCGCCGCCGAAGAGGTAGATCGGCTTCGTGATGTACTCGTCGAGGAACTTCACCGTGATGAGGTCCAAGACGACCTTGAGGATCCGGGTCAGGCCGTACTTGGAGACGCCGCGCATTCGAGGCCGGTGGTTCACCGGCAGCTCGGCGATCCGCGCGCCCAAGAAACCGGCGAACGCCGGGATGAAGCGGTGCATCTCGCCGTAGAGCCGCAGCTCCTTGATGAAGAGCGAGCGGTAGACCTTCAGCGTGCAGCCGTAATCGTGCAGCGCGACGCCCGTCACCTTCGAGATGATCGCGTTCGCGATCTCGGAGGGCAGCCGCCGGGTCAGCCACGGGTCCCGGCGGTCCTTGCGCCAACCGCTGACGACGTCGTAGCCCTCGTCGAGCTTTTTCAGGAGGGCGGGCAGGTCCTTGGGATCGTTCTGCAGGTCCGCGTCGAGGCAGGCCACGACCTCGCCTTCGGCGTGGCGGATCCCCGCGGCGAGCGCGGCGGACTGCCCTAAGTTCGTCGCGAGCCTGAGCGCCTTGAAGCCCGGGTCCTGCTTCACCGAGTCCTGGATGCCCTTCCAGGAGCCGTCGCGCGAGCCGTCGTCGACGAGGATGACCTCCCAGGTCCTGCCGACGAGCCCCATCGCGGCGTGGACCTCCGCCGCCATGTCGGCGAGGTTCTCTTCCTCGTTGTAGATCGGCACGAGGACGGACAGATACGGTGACGCGGCCATGACGGCGTCCATTCTAGAATATTCAGTGCTGCCTGAGCTCGAGCTCCAGCCGTGCGGCCGAGCGCCGTCCAGCCGGCGCTGGATGGGCCGGGGATCACTTCAGACGGAAGACGAACTCGTCGATCGCCTCGCCCGCCTCGTTGACGTAGCGATCGGGGCGCACGCGCGAAAAGCCCGCCTTCTCGACGACGCGGACGGAGGCGGGATTGCGGTCTGCGACGCGAGCGTAGAGAGGGCGGGAACGCTCCCCCTTCAAGAACTCGACGAGCGCGCGGGTGGCGAGGCCCTTGCCCCAGAACTCGCGCCCGAGCCAGTAGCAGACCTCTCGATCGTCTCCGCGGTTGAAGCTCCCGACGTAGCCCGCGAGCCTGCCGCCGCTCAGGATGCTGCGCCGGCGCACGGCGGGGTCGGCCGACGCCTTCGCCCAATGCTCGAAGAAGCTCGCCCGGGGCCGGGCGACGAAGCCGACCATCCGGTTGGCCTCGGGATCGGAATGGAAGGCGAAGAAGGTCTCGAGGTCCGCGTCCTGGACCTCGCGAAGGCGGAGCTCGCTCGATGCGTCCACCCGGGGATGGTACCAAACTGCGCTACTCGCGCGGAGGGTTGCTCAGCGCGTGCAGGAACTCCAGCCCGAAGTTGAGAAACGAGGTCATCTCCTTCGGCGGGAACCGCCCCTCGGTGTAGAGGAGCAGCGCGCGGCCGGAGCACTCCAAGGTCCAGCCCGGCCGCGCGGCCAAGAGATCGATCGCCTCCGGCGTCAAGAAGCGCGCCTCTTCGCGGGGGTCCGGCTCGCCTCGAGGACAGGCGGCGGCCTGGGTGGACGTGACGCGCAGGCTCGGCGCCTCCCGGTCGAGCAAGGCGGCGAAGGCATGGGCGTAGCGGTGCGACACGCGCTCCCGCTCCCACTTGCCGCGCGATCGGGCGACGAACCTCCACCGGCGCTCGAAGACCAGCACGCGGACGCCGTCGTAGACCCCGGAGACGGCGTTCAAGGAGCGCACGTCCTGGACGGTCCCGAGACCGGGGCGGAGGTCGAGGCCGTCGATCCCCCTCGCGAGCAGCCCGAGCCGGGCCCAGGGGGAGAGCTCCCCCTCCGCGGGCGCCGCGCGGACGCGGAGCCCGAGCGGCTCGGCCCACGCCCGCAGCTCCTCCGCCCGGCCTTCCTCGCCGTCGTCCGCCGCGGCGTAGGCCCGCCGCCGATCCAGGAAGACGAACAAGGAGCTCGCTGCCGCCGCCGCGACGAGGATCCATAGCTCCATCGGTGTCTCAGGGCTGATGATACCCGGCGTGCACGATCTCGTATTTCAGCCCGTCGGGATCCTTGAAGTAGATCGCGTAGTAGCCGGGCGGCGCGTACTCGGGGAACTCGCGCGGCGGCTCGACGATCGCGGCTCCGATGCGCGCGAGCTCCACATGGAGCCGGTCGACCTCGGCGCGCGAGGCGGCGCGGAAGGCAAGGTGGTGGAGCGACCCGGGCCTGCGCCTCTGCACCGACTCCCCCGCGAAGGCGGCCCGGGGCGACGTGAGCGTGAACCCGAGGCGCGCGTGCTCGTAGTTCACGACGCGCTTATCGTGGCCCTCGAGCGCGGCGCGGCTCTTCCGCCGCAGGTCGAAGCCCAAGAGCGGGAGCAGGCGGTCGTAGAACGCCTCGGCCCGGTCGAGGTCTCGGACCGTCAGCTCGATGTGGTCGACGATCGGCTCCATCGCGGCGCGGATTATACCGCATGGCGGGCTCGAGCCGCTCAACAAAGCCGGCCGCTCGTAGGCGAAGCGGCCGGCGCCGGACGCCGATCCCCTCCGACGCGCGTTCCATCAGGCGCTAGCCTGGATTCTTCAGTTGCTCGTTAAAACAACGTCTGAAGAATCCAGGACAATATTATTCATCAAAGGAACTTCCTTTGATAACGAATAACGACAAATTTACCTGGATTCTCCAGGTGGCAACAAATACGACTAACTGGAGAAT
>JACQPK010000216.1 GCA_016207565.1 Elusimicrobiota bacterium | reverse complement strand
TGGCGCGTCCATCCCTTGTTCCCTCCCTCGGTCGGTCTCGCCCTTACCGACCGACGGACGGCATGCAGCACCACGGCGGTCGTCGTATGAGGCTTCACCAGCCTAGGGCACGCCGGGTGCACACGTCCACCCTCAGCATCACGAAAGAGGTGGACACATGGGCATCATCGCCTTCCTGATCCTGGGGCTCGTCGCCGGCTTCATCGCCCGCTGGCTCATGCCCGGACCGGACCCGATGGGCTGGCTCGGCACCATGCTCCTGGGCATCGTCGGGTCGCTCGTCGGAGGGACGCTCGCCGCGCTCCTCTTCGGGGGCACCCTGGACATCAACGCGTCCGGGCTCCTCGGCTCGATCATCGGGGCGCTCATCGTGCTGTGGGCGTGGCGGCAGTGGGGAGGACGCCGGGCGACGGTCTAGCCTCGCGTCCTGATCCACCGGCATCGCATCGACGCGGCAAGGGGGGAACGCGCGCGCACCGTCCGGGTGTGGCTCCCTCCTGTGCCGCCGAGCGCCGTCCTGTATCTCAACGACGGCCAGAACGTCTTCGCCGACCGGCGGTCGCCCCGTCCGAAGTGGCGGGCGGACGAGGTCGCCGCGCGCCTGGTCGCGGCGGGCGAGATCGCGCCGCTGGCGATCGTCGCCATCGATCACGGAGGCGCATCGCGGCGCTGGGCCGAGTACCTGCCGTACGCCGACCCGCACAACGAGCGGGCACGACGACATGAGGCCGACCGCTACGCCGACCTCATCGTCGGGCGCGTCCTGCCGCAGCTGACGAGGCTGCACCCCGAGCTCAGAGCCGCCGATCACGTCGGTATCGGCGGCTCGTCGTACGGCGCGATCGGGGCGCTACACGTCGCCATCAGGCACCAGGGGGTGTTCGACCGCCTCCTGATCGAGAGCGCCCCGCTGTGGATCGGCGACGGCCGCTTGATCGACGACGCCGCGCGGGCGCTCCGCGAGGTGCGGGCGTGGATCGGGATCGGCACGCGCGAGGCGACATCCCGCCAGCGCAGCGATGAGCTGCTCGTGCTCGCGCGCCGGCTCGCGCGGGCGATCCGCCGCCGCAGCGGCCGCGCAGGGACCACGAGCCTGACCATCGACGAAGGCGCGAGGCACCACGAGGATGCGTGGCGCGCGCGCCTGCCGGACGCGCTGCGCTGGCTGTTCCCAGCCCGCTAGGTGGTCGCCCCTCCGATCACGACGTTCCACGGGCGGATCCGGTGTCGGGTGACGATCCCGTTCTTCACGTACGGGTCGCCGGCGACGAAACGCTCGATCGGTGCGGCGTCCGCCGTGCGCCACACGAGGACGGCGCCGTCCACGGGATCCGCGTAGGCGCCGCCCAGCACGAGCTCGCCGCGGTCGACGGCCTCGCGGGCGAGGCGGAGATGCTCGTCGCGGAACGGCGCGCGCCGCTCGACGACGTCGGGCACGTAGTCGTAGAAGAGGATCCAGTACCTCACGGCGCGGCGATGCTACGCCGCGCCACTATGCGGTGACGACGACCTTCGCCCGGGCCTGGCCTGTGCCGACATAGCGCACCGCCTCGCGGGCCTCGGCGAGCGGGTAGGTCCGATCGATCACCGGGCGCAGCTTGCCCGCCGCGATGAGGTCCTTGAGATACACGAGGTCGTCGACGGTGCTCTGCGCGACGAAGAACTTCAGGCGCTGGTTCAGCAGCCGCGAGCGCACCATCAGGGCGATGATCCGTGCGAAGATCCCGATGAAGCCGCCGCTCTTGGCGGCGCCCACCTGCACGTTGACCCCGTTCGGCGTCAGGACGCGCTGCATGGTGCCCAGCGAACGCGTCGCGGCGACGTCGATCACCGCGTCGTAGCGCTGGGGACGCCGCGCGAAGTCCTCCCTGGTGTAATCGATGACCTCGTCGGCCCCCAGCGACCGCGTGATGTCGACGTTCCGCGGGCCCGTGACCGCGGTGACCTGCGCGCCGAGCGCCTTCGCGATCTGCACCGCGAACGTGCCCACGCCGCCGCCCGCCCCGTGGACGAGCACGCGCTGTCCGGGCTTGACCTGCGCGTGGTCGCGAACGGCCTGGAGCGCGGTGCGCCCCGCGACGCCGATGGTCGCCGCCTGCTCGAACGAAAGGTCGTGCGGCTTCAGGATCACGCGGTCCTCGCGGGCTCGCACGTACTCGGCGAACGTCGCGATCGCACCGCCGAAGACGTCGTCGCCGGGCTTGAAGCGCGTCACGCCCGGACCGACGGCCACCACGGTACCGGCGAGGTCCACGCCCCGCACCGGCTCGTCCTTCGAACGCATGATCTTCGAGGCGATCTCGAGGATCAGGCCACCGTGGGTCGTGTGCCAGTCCAGCGCGTTCACCGAGGCGGCGCGCATGCGCACGAGCACGCGGCCCTCCGTCAGCGCTGGCCTCGGGACCTCCCGCAGGTGCAGGACGTCCGCCGAGCCACGGCCCTCCTGCACGAGCGCCTTCATCGTGCGACTCCCGGTCGTCCCCTCCGCCACCTGCTCTACCTCCGCTACAGCGTTCATCTCTCCACCCTCCTATTGGCCGCAGCATCCGGCTCAGTTGTGAAGAACTCGTGGATCGCGTGAGGAAGTCCCTTGTGCGCGACCCGGACGGCGCCACCTCACCTTCGTCCCAGCCATCAGTGCTCACCCATGGGCGCGTTCAAGCCGCTGTGGCGGCGGCTGGCTGCGCCGTGGTCGCCGAACGCCGCAGCTCGGACGGAAGTGCCAGAAGCACTGGTCCGGCGAGCAACAGGAACGTGCTCGCGAGGACCAACCCGTACTGGACGCCAGCGAGCTGCCACACCACGGATGCGCCGAGCGCGCCGAGGATCGTGCCGACGTTGGACAGTGCGCTGACGAACCCGAAGGTCCGGCCCTTGCGGCCCTCCGGAGAGGCATCGTTCAGCAGCGCGAACCAGCTGGCAGTGAAGCCGGCGATCGCGGCGCCGGCGATGAACATCGTGATGTACACGAGCCCGCGTTCGAGGCCGAGCACCATGGCGAATCCCATGAGCGACGCCGGGATCGGCGCCAGGATCGCCACGCGCCGCCGACCGACGCGGTCGGCGAGATGTCCCATCGCCGCTCCGAAGACGATCGAGCCGCTGCCGGCGATGGTGAAGAGGAGCCCGACCTCGAACAGTGTCCAGGCGCGCATTTCGGTCGCGAACGGCGCGTAGGTGGTGATGAAGCCGCCATATCCGGCGGCGAGCAACGCGTTCGCGAGCAGTAGCGTCACTACGGACCTGTTGAGGGCCGACGCAGGCGCGTCCGCCCGTGGCACCGAAGGCTGCGCTGCGGGCCGGGGCAGCGCGAGCAGGCCGAGCAGCGCGATGCCGCTTGTGACCGCGACGATCAGGAACGGCGCGCGCAGGTCGAAGAGCGCCACGATGCCGCCGCCGAAGGCCGGGCCGACCACGGAGCCCGCGGCGCCCACGGATCCAATGACGCCGTTCACCAAGCCCAGGCGCTCGGGAGGAGCGACCTGCGTCAGGTACACGCGGCTGCCGACGAGGTTGGCCCCGGCCCCGAGTCCGGCGAGGCCGCGGTAGGCGATGAGCGAGACCGCGTCCTGCGCAGTCGCGATCAGCGCATTGGCCGCCGCGTAGACACCCGTGCCGACGCGGATGAATGGCAGACTGCCGGCCCGGTCCATGCGCAGGCCCGCCACGAGCTGGCCGGCCGTGTTCGCGAGCGCGAACACGCTGGTCATCAATCCGAGCTGTAGCGGCGAGGCGCCGAGCGAGAGCGCGTAGAGCGGCATCAGCGGGAGCATCACTCCGATGCCGAGACTCGACACGAAGGATACGGCCGCAATGAGCGCAACGGGGCCGCGGAGCGGCCGCAGTCGCTCGAGCAAGCCCGTCATGCGGTGATGACGACCTTGGCCCGCGCCTCACCGGTGCCGACGTAGCGGACGGCCTCGCGCGCCTCGGCGAGCGGATACGTCCGGTCGATCGCCGGGCGCAGCTTGCCGGCCGCGATGAGCTCGAGCAGGAACTCGAGGTCGGCGGTGTCGCTCTTCGAGACGAAGAACTTCACCCGCTGGCCGAGGCGTGCACGGACGATCCATTCAACGAGCCGCGCGATGATGCCGACGAATCCGCCGTGCTTGGCCGCGCCGACCTCGACGAGGATCCCCTCGGGGTTGAGCAGGCGCCGGAGCTCGGACATGGGGCGCGTCGCGGCGATGTCGATCACGGCGTCATACCGCTCGGGGCGGCGCAAGACCCTCTCCTTCGAGTCGTCGATCACCAGATCCGCGCCGAGGGACCGCACCACGTCGACGTTGCGCGGGCCGGTGACGGCCGTGACCTCAGCCCCGAGCGCCTTCGCGATCTGCACCGCGAACGTGCCCACACCGCCGCCTGCGCCGTAGATGAGGACCCGCTGGCCCGGCTTCACCTGCGCGTGGTCACGAAGGGCCTGCAGCGCGGTGTGGCCTGCGACGTTGAGCGTCGCGGCCTGCTCGAACGACAGGTCCTGCGGCTTCGGGAGCAGCCGATCCTCGCGTGCGCGGACGTACTCGGCGAACGTCGCGACCGCGCCGCCGAACACGTCGTCGCCCGGCTTGAAGCGCGTCACCCCGGGACCGACCGCCACGACCGTACCCGCGAGGTCGACACCACGGACCGGCTCGTCCTTGCTCCGCGTGATCTTGCCGATGATCTCGAGCAGCAGCGCCCCATGTGTGGTGTGCCAGTCGAGGGCGTTCACCGAGGCCGCCCGCATGCGCACGAGCACTCGGCCTTCCCTGAGCTCGGGGACCGGTATCTCGCGCAGGTGGAGCACGTCCGCCGAGCCCCGCCCTTCCTGTACGAGCGCCTTCATCGTCCGCCCGGGGACGGCCGTCTCGCCGGTCATATCGCTCGCTCCCGTGGCTGTCGTCATCGCGGTCCCCCTCTCTCGCGCTCAGCCTCATGCCCGCTTGTGAAGCGCTCGTGAACGGGATGAGGAGGTCTCTTGTTCGCCGTACCTGGCTCCGCGCTTGCGCATGGGAGCCTTACGCTGTAAGATACCGTACAGCGTAAGGCTGTCAAGGACCTACGGAGGGTCGACGTGGCAAGACGCGCAGAAGCCGCGATGGAGCAAAGAGATCCGCTCAGCCGCGAGCGCGTGCTACGCGCAGCGATGGACCTCGCCGACCGCGAGGGGATCGACGCCCTCTCGATGCGCAACCTCGCGCGAGAGCTCGGTGTCGAAGCGATGTCGCTCTATCACTACGTCCAGAGCAAGGAAGATCTCCTCGCGGCTCTTGGCGACGTCGTCATGAGAGAGATCGACTTGCCGCAGGCTCGTCCTGTGGAGTGGAAGAGCGCGATACGGCGAGTGGCGGTCTCATATCACGCTGCGCTGCGGCGGCACGCCTGGTTCCACAGCCTCAAGCCCGTGCCGAGCCGCGTCGGGCCAGGGACCCTGGCTTACATGGAATGGACCTTGGGAACGCTGCGACGCGGCGGATTCTCCGCGCGCATGACCCACCACGCCTATCACATCCTCGACAGCCACGTCGTCGGATCGTCGCAGTGGGAAGCGGGCATCGTCGCGGCCCTCCCAAAGGGAAAGCTCGCCGATCTCGCCAAGACGGTCCTCGAGCGCATACCGATCGGCCAGTTCCCCTACATGCACGAGCACACGCAGCAGCACCTCGGGGGCGCGACGAAGGGCGACAAGCACCCCTTCGAGCTCGGCCTCGACCTCATCCTCGACGGCCTCGACCGCCTGAGGGACGAACGGCCGAAGCGGAGACGCTCACCGTGACGCTGGATCGCCTGGTCACGCGTTCCGCGCGCGGTGTCGGCCGGCTCGTGGCCTTCCTCTACCTCGTCGAGAGCGCCCTGTCGGTGTTCGGCCAGATCTTCGTCACGAGCAGCGTTCTGGTTCGAGGGGATGCGCCGGCGACGGCCGCCAACATCCTCGCGAATGAGCCGCTGGTCCGGGCGGGGATCGCGGCTGCGCTGGTGTCGGCCGGTCTGCACCTCGTGACCGCGGTCCTCTTCTACTACCTGCTTCGGCCGGTGGACCGAGGTGTCGCCTTTCTCTCGACGCTGCTCATGACTTTCAGCGCGGCCATTCAGGCACTCGCCGCACTCCTTGTGGCTAGCGCGCTCATGGTCCTGGTCGGGCGTGGGTACGGCGCCTTCTCGGCCGAGCAGACCCAGGCGCTCGCGCTGGTGGTCCTCGACTGGAACGGCCTCGTCTACAACTTGATGCTGGTGACCTTCGGCTTCTGGTGCGCGGCCGTCGGCTACCTGATCGCACGGTCCGGCTTCCTGCCGCGCCCGATCGGACTCGGCATGGTGCTCGCCGGTCTTGCATATGCCACTTACCTGTACCCGCCGCTCGCGACCCGGCTCTATCCCTTCAACCTCGCGCTCGCCGCGGGCGAGCTGGTGCTCGTGCTCTGGCTGCTCACGGTAGGAGTGAACCCGGAGCGGTGGCGCGCCCGGCACGCAGCGGTCCTAGCGGGCGAGTGAGCCCGTCCGCTCGGGTGGAAGGTCTGCCCGCGTTCCTGCTGGTCGCCGGCGCCATCATCGTCACGCCCGGTCCTGACATGGCCCTGGTCACGCGCAACGCGGTGGCGTATGGCCGAGCTGCGGCGCTGCGTACCGCCCTCGGGATCGAAGCGGGTCTTCTTGTGTGGACCGCCGCTTCGGCTGTGGGGCTCGCGGCCCTCCTCGAGACCTCGGCGCTCGCTTACAGCGTCGTGAAGGTCGCCGGCGCTGCGTATCTGGTCTATCTCGGGACCGAGCTCCTGATCGGCATCCTGCGCTCGCGAAGTGCGACCGCGCATCAGCCCTCGGCCGCCCCGCTGGGTTCGTCGTTCCGCCAGGGACTGCTCAGCAACCTGCTCAACCCGAAGATCGCGGTCCTCTTCACGAGCCTGATCCCCCAGTTCGTGACACCCGGGCCGATGGCGGCCTTCGAGGCCGTCTCGTTCGCGCTGATCTTCGCAGGCCTCGGCTTCGTCTGGCTCGTGTCATTCGCCCTGTTCACCAGCGCAGCAGGCCGCGCGCTGCGCGCGCCCGTGGTCCGGCGCGCTCTCGACGCGATCACCGGCACCGTCCTCATCGGTCTTGGGCTGCGGCTCGCGACCGAGCGCAGCGAACTGTGATGCTCCGTCGGCTGTTCCCCGTGCGCCTCGACAATAGTGGCTACCGCGGCCGCGCAGCCGCGCTCTGGCTGTTCGCCGTCTTCCTCGTGCTAAAGGCGATCATGGGCGTGAACGGCGCCATCAATACGCGTTCCGTCGCCACCGGTGCGGACGGTATCCGCCTCGAGGGTCTCGATGACGTGACCGTGCACACGATCCTCTCGCTGTTCCGGAGTCTGAGCCTCGCGCAGCTCCCGCTCGTCGCGATCGGCGCCCTCGCCCTGTGGCGCTGGCGTGGCATGGTGCCGCTCCTCTTTGTGGTCGTGCTGGGCGACCAGTTCGTACGCCGCCTCGCCACGCAGGCGAACACGGTCGCGAGGATCGACGCCCCGGCCATTGGGATGTGGATCAATGTCGGGATCCTCGCGCTCCTCTTCGTCGGCCTCGTGCTATCGCTGTGGAGCCGGCCTACCTCGCCCCAGCCGTTACCGGTGCTCTGAACGCGTGGACGGGCTGCGCTCCGGGCCCTCGGGCCGGGTCACGCCTCCGACCGAGGGACAGACGGCATTCTTCAGCGACGAGGCATCGAGCGCTTGGGTCGTGAAGACCCGGTCGCCGGCCGCTCCGGATCACGTCCCGTCCGACGGACCAGGAGCGGCCGTTCGCGCTAGGCGCGCCCGGGGCTTCGCGCTACTTGTGGTCGGCGGCGTCGTGGCACACCGCGCATGTCGTGGCGCGGCTCATGTGCACGTTCTCGACCTTGCCGTCCTTTCCGTGACAGGTCAGGCAGTTGCTCACGTCCTTCGACAGCTTGATCGGTGTGGTGGCCACGCCGTCGGCCACACCGTTCAGGAGCTCGGCCGTCTTCTTCGCGACCGAGGCCGTGAGCCATGCGCAGCGCTCCGCACGCTCGGGCGACAGCGCCTTGAAGCCCGACTTCACGCACCAGTTCGTCACCGAGGCATGGCAGAGCGGAGACTCCGCCACCGAGCTCACGATCTGGTACCTCGGCGTCTTCGGCGTGTAGTCCGGCAGAGCCTGCTGGCCGTACCACGTGAAGAGCTCGTCGATGAGGGCGTCCGCCGTCTTCGTGTCGGTCGCGAGGTACATGGCCACGCACGCGCCGTTCAAGGCGCCGCACAGCGTGCCCCAGCCGTTGACCCCGGCCTTGCCGTACTTCGTGGCCGCCGTGGGGAACGAGTCGTAGGGAGCGCCGACCCTGTCGCGTAGCGCGCCGACGACCGCCTCGCACGCGCCGTACATGCAGCCGCCGGCGGAGTAGCTCTTGTAGCCGCGCTCGGCCACGTCCGTCGGATCGAGCTTCGCGTATCGCCAGGGCACTCCCGCGGGTGACGGCGCCGCCGCCACGGTCTGCGCCGGCGCCGGCGTGGGCGCCGTGGTCGGTGGCCCGGCGCTCGTTGGGGCGGCCGCGGCGGACTCGGCGGTGGGTGCGGCGGCGGTCGGCGCGCATGCGGACGCAACGCCCGCGGCCGCGGTCGCTACCACCAGCCCGCCCGCCGTCGCGAGGAGCCGGCGTCGTGAGGTGTGCATCGAGCTGTCCTCCGTGCGGAACTCATCCCCTGTCCCTGCGATGCATGACACGGGTGAGATCGCATCGGCACAACTGATCGATGGATGTAACACGGACCGCATTCGAGGGGCCGAGCGTCACGGACCCGACGAAGGTCGGGATCGCGATGGAGGAGGCGAGGAGGCGGCCGTGACGTTCGCCCCCGGCCCGGGCAGCGATGGGACCGTGCACCTGCTGGCTCGCGAAGAGGTGGGCCGGACCAATGACCCTCACGGTATGCGCCGCGGTCGAGGTCGGTCCGCACGCTTAGAGGTACCGTCCGCGGCGTGACACTCGCCGAGGTGTTCGCCGACAGAGAGGTCGCCGAGCTCTACCGGTTCCGCGCACCGTACCCGAACGAGGTCGTTTCCGTTCTGCAGGGGCTAGTCAGGACCCCTGCGGTCGTCTTGGACGCTGGGGCCGGCACGGGCGCGATCGCGCGGCAGCTTGCGCCCGTGGTCGAGCGGGTCGATGCCGTCGACCCGTCGGCCGCGATGATCGCGATGGGCAGGCGGCTGCCGGGTGGCACCGATCCGCGGATCCGGTGGCTCCGGGCGCGGATCGAAGACGCAGCGCTCGACGGCCCATATGGACTCATCACTTGCGGCGCGAGCCTTCACTGGATGGACCGCGCCGTCGCGCTGGCGCGGTTCCGCGATGTCCTCGCGCCTGGCGCCGTCCTCGCCATCGTCGACACCCACAACGTGCATGGCGCCTACAAGGACGACGTGGTCGACGTGATCCGCGCGTACTCCGAGGTCGAGCACCATCGCGAGACGCGCGACCTGATCGACGACCTGCAGACCTCCGGGGACTTCCGCCTCTACGGCGTGCTGCGGACGGACCCCGTGACGTTCGAACAGACCGTGTCGGAATACGTCGAGATGCTCCACAGCACGAGCACGCTCGCGCGCGTCCGGCTCAGGCCGCGGAGCGACGCGTTCGACGCCGCGATCCGCTCGGTGTTCGCGCGACACGGGATGGACCGGGTGCGTTACGGCGTCATCGGGCTGGTCGCGTGGGGTCGGCCATAGCGATCGCCCTGGTCGGCCCTGGCGCCCTCTTACAAGAGCGCGACGACCTCACCGAGGTCGTCGATACGTGCCCCTGACCATGACCCGGCCTCGCCACCGGGGAGCTCGCCGGCGTCGCGCTGCGGCCGAAGGCGTCGCCACGCGGCGTGCAGCACCGGGAACTCGACGCCGAGGGCCTCCGCCATCAGGTGAACGTGCGCGCTCCCGGCGGGTAGGTGACGAGCGTGCCGAAGAGGTCGAAGACGACGGCGCGCGTCGTCACTTCTCGGGACGGGCCGGGAGTCGCAGGAGGCTGCGCCTGATGAGGACCTCGGCCGTGCGCTGGCTCGTGTGGTCGGGCGACACGCTCATTGTGATCGCGTTCGTCCGAGCGGGGAAGACTGTTTCTTTCTCGGATCGCGGCCGATGATGCGCGGCCGGTGGATGACCTCGAGCGCATCGAGACTGTGCTGGACCGGGCGATCCGGTCTGGGCGGCTCGTGGCGAAACTCGACGGAAGCGTGCACGAGCTGTACCCGGTCGCCATCCCGGCGCGGGAGGGCGAACAGCTGCTGCGGTGGGTCGAGCGCGAGGGCGCCCACCGAACGATCGAGGTCGGGCTGGGGTATGCGATGGCCACGCTGTTCATCTGCGCGGGCCTCGTCGCGAACGGCCGCGCCGGGGCGCAGCACGTCGCGCTCGACCCGCACCAGCGGCGGCGGTTCTCCAATGTCGGGCGGGACCTGCTCGGCGAGGCAGGTCTCGCGGAGCTCGTCGAACTCCACGAGGCGCCTTCCGAGCTCGCGCTTCCTCGGCTCGTCTCGGAGGGACGCACGTTCGACCTCGGCTTCGTCGACGGCAACCACCGCTTCGAGCACGTCTTCCTTGACCTGACGTATCTGGGCCGCCTCGTTCGCGGCGGGGGCGTGATCTTCCTCGACGACCACCAGCTCCCGTCCACGAGGAAGGCGGTGGGCTTCTTCACGCGCAACCTGGGCTGGACGGTCGAAGAACAGGGCGTGGCCGATCCTCTTCATCACTGGGTCGTGGTGCGGACCACCCCTGTGCCGCTCGAGCGCGCGTTCGACCACTTCGTCGACTTCTAGGAGAACAACGGCCCTACCTGTACGCCCTGCCCTTGGCTCAACCGCAAAGAGGGGGCCGGGCGCGCCCAACTGTTCCTTCGCACCTCGACCGGATGTAGGGTCCGGCACGTGGGCGCTCGCGCGGACGAGCTCGCAGACGAGTTCCTGGCGCGATTCGCGACGCTAGACGAACTGCTTCGGTCGCTTACCGCCGAGCAGTGGGCACTGCCTTGTAGCGGTGAAGGCTGGCCGGTCGGCTACGTAGCGCACCACATCGGGCAAGGCATCGCACGACCTCGAGGCTGGATCGAGCGGGTCCTCGTTGGCGAGGATCCGTTCGCATTCGATTGGGAGGTCACGCACGAGGCCAACCGTCGCCGGAGCGCACGGCTCGGCCTGCCGTCACGGGACGACACCCTGCGCTTCCTCAAGGTCACCGCGGAGCACTTCGGCGCGTTGGTCCGCTCGCTGTCGGACGAGCAGCTCGATCGGATCGGGTTCGCCCATGGCGCCGCGCGCCGCGACGTAGCCTGGATCGTGAAGCTTGTCATGCGCCACATTGACGAACACCGTTCCGGGATCCTCAGCGCCGTCGCTTAGCTGCTGGAGTCAGAAGTCCCTGTCCGCGACAGACCGAGCGCGGCTACGCTCGGATGGGTGGTCCCGACCCGGTTCTGCGCCTCATGCGGCACGGCGCTCGTCGCACGTCCGATCGGCGGACGACAACGCGGGCAGTGCCCCGCCTGTTCATGGGTCGCATGGGAGCCACCGGTCCCCGTCGTCATTGCGCTCGCCGCGACGCCAGATGGCGACATCCTCTATGCCCGCTATCCGAGTTGGCCGGACGGTCACTGGGGTCTGATCGGCGGGTACATCGAACAGGGGGAGACCGCCGAACAGGCCGCAGTCCGTGAGGTGTTCGAGGAATCGGGTCTGAAGGCGACAGATCCACATGTGGTCGCGTCAGCGCAGTGGCGCGGCGAGCTGCTCGTGTTCGTGACCGTCAAGATCGATGGGCACCCGGTGTCGCCGAGCGGCGCTCCCGAGATCGTCGAACTCGGTCAGGCTGATCCTACGCGAATCCCGGCCGTGCACCCCTCCCATGACTTCCTCGCGATCTGGGTCAGGTCGCGTCCACCCTGAGATATCCCTTCGTCTTCGTCGGCGCCGGCTACGAGATCGGCCAGGTGACCCTGAGTGGGTCCTAGACGCTCATCCAGTGATTCAGGACCGCCGAAAGCTCTCGCAGCGATCCGATCATCGCATCCGGGTGCTCCGCCGATCCCGACGGCGGCTCAGCGCGCGGCGTGACCCAGATGGCTCGCAGGCCAACGCGCTTCGCACCGACGATGTCCGCCGCGTAGCTGTCGCCGACCATCACCGCGTCGGCTGGGCGAGTCCCGCTCAGGGCCAACGCTCGCTCGAACATGGCGCGGTGCGGCTTCGCCCATCCGGTCGAGTACGACGAGATGCAGTGGGTCGACCGGCAGCGCGAGGCGCTCGCAGTCGGATCGCGTCTCCGTGTCGCCCCGCGAGGTCACGTTCGTTGTGACGGCGGTTCTTAGTCCGCGCTCGCGGCACCACAGCACCGCGTCGGCGGCGCCCGGCGTGAGCTCGAACTCGGGCGGCATCGGCGCTGCGAACGCCAGGCGCACACGCTCCACGTCGTGGTCGCTTAGAACGTGGCCGCGCTCGCGCAGCCAGTCGCCGATCCAGCGGTTCGTCTCCTGGCGCAGAGGGTCCTCCGGGGAGGCTCGCTTCCACAGGTCAGCGCGATACAGATCTTCCGCCCACTTGCAGGGTGCGAAGGCTTCCCTGAGGCGAGCCATGACGGGCTGGTGGAACGGATCACCTAACGCCTGAATGAGCGTGCCACCCAGGTCGAAGAACACCGCGCGCACGGGAGTCATCTGCCCTCCTGAGCGTAGCGACCGGAGGGATGAGCTCCGACGGCGCCACTCTCGAGCAAGACCTTCAAAGTCGGCCCGACCAGCACGGAATCTCGTCGTAGGCACACGACCCGGACCTTACCCCAGGGACCTCCGCGTTGAGGGCCAGGTCCGGACGGAGCCGGTCGCGTTCGAGCAGTCCGTGTCGGCGTACATACACTGCCGGCGTGCCGCGAGCGGTCCAGATCCAAAGCGGAGGTGAGACGCTCGCGGCCGACCTCTACGGCGAATTGCCCACCAGGCGCGCGGCGATCCTGGTCCACGGACAGGACTGGGATGCAGATGGCTGGAGCGAGATCGCGCCGCGCTTCGTCGGCTGCGGCATACCCGTGCTCGCTCTGAATCTCCGCGGCCACGCTGGGTCAACGGGGACGAGGGCGGACATGGTGCAGCTCACTGGCGGAGAGTGGCAGTTCATCGAGCGCCCAGCCCTCCAAACGTGGTCGCCGATCACCGATGTCCTGGCCGCGAATGAGTTCCTCGGCAGGATGGGCGTGGCAGAGATCAGCCTCGTGGGTGCGTCGCTCGGCGGACAGGCCGTGATCGAATCAAGTTCCGGCCCCGATCGTCACTGCGTGGTAGCGATCTCCGCCCCCGTCATCGCGACGAGCGCTGAGCTCGTCCGTGGGATCACCGCACGGAAGCTGTTCGTCTGCGCAAGCGATGACCGGCCCATGCCGCATGTGCTCCGCGCCTTCGAGGATGCGCGTGAACCGAAGACGCTCCTCGTGTTCGGAGGAAAGGAGCACTCGCGCGGCATGTTCCGCGCGGCGTATGGCGACGAGGCGATGGATGCCATCGTCCGCTTCGTAGCGCATGGCGCCTGATAGCAGTACGTCGACCGGATCCGCGGGTGAAGACGGGTGGTGGTCCGCGACTGACGCACGAGGCGACCCCGGCACGCAGCAGACTCGGGTCGGAGTGGCGCATCAAGCTGCTAAACCAAGCGATCCGATCGGAACTTTCCTTCGCGAAGCCGGGGCTCACCGAAACGAAGCAGCCGACGATCGCCTGCGTGCTCGCCTTCGCGGGCATGGACGTGACGAGCGGGCGGGATCCGATCCTCCACGTGCACCCGCGGTTCACGGGGAAGCTGCCAGCTGCGCTCCTGGAGTTGGAGGTCCGAACAGCCGCTCGCGCCAGTCATCGGCCTAGCCTTCGCCCGTGGTCGATCCGTTCGACGATCCGACACTTACGATGTCGCGTGCGACCGCTGCCGATGCCGAACGCGTCGCTGAGCTGCTGCGCAGCGCCTACGCCGTGCACGCGGCTAGGGGGCTGAACTTCCGCGCCGCGACGGCGACGCCCGCCCAAGTCGGCAGCCGCATCAAGCGGCACGACGTCTACGTGCTACGTCGCGCCGGACGCATTGTCGGGACCGTCGCGCTGCGAACGAAGGAGGACGTGGCCGGTGTAACGGCGTACGTGAGCGCACTCGCAGTCGATCCGAACTTGCAGCACGGTGGCCTCGGTGGCGCGATTCTTGAGCGTGCAGAGCACGAGGCTGTGCGTCGCGGGTTCGCGCGCATGCGGCTCGACACGGCGAAGCCGGCGCTCGACATCGTGGGCTTCTACGAGCGGCGTGGCTACTGTGCAGTCGACGAGGTGCACTGGGAGGGGAAGACCTACGACACCGTCGTAATGGAGAAGAAGCTCCCCGTCCCGGCCAACCTAGTTGAAGGACAAGCTCGGGGCCAGCCGCGAGACGACTGACTCGATGCGATCGCGGTTGGCTTCCGCGACCATACGGAGCTCGTCCTGGAACGCCGCGAGTCGCGCCTCATCACGCATCGCTTCACCGATGCGCCGCGGGGCGAGGAGCTCCTGGAGCGCCGGCACTTCATGTCTGAGCGTCCGCATCGCCGCCACCTTTGGTGCTAAGTCGCTGCGCCAGCGTTCTGCCATCTCTCGGAACAGAGCCACCCCGCGCAGCTCCTCGTCCTTCAGCGCGCGCACCAGCACCATCGCGAGTCCCGCCTGCTGCCAGGACGTCGGCGAGCGCAGCGCGTCTGCGATCGCCGGGAAGCCGAACGCGTCCGCTCCGAAGTGCTCACGCACGAAGTCGCCGAAGGTCACGAACAGCTCCTCGAGATCGCGCGCTTGGTCGCGTACCGCGCGGAGCTCATGGTCGCTCGTGTCCCGCACGATCGGGAGCCACCATCCGCCCAGCATCTTCGTTAGGGCGACGAGCCCCTCGGTGGGATCGCCGCTCAGCCACGGACCCGCCCCCGCCAAGCGGTCCACGCGTCCGCGCTCGATGCCGATCGCGCGCTCGAGCAGCAGCCCGTCGCTATCCGTCGAGGGGAGGGCGCGGCCGTCCACCGCGACTCCTCCATCGTGGATCGCGACCTGGTAGCTCTGCTTGTACCCGCCGGTCAGCACCTGCCCCAGCGTCCGCAGGACCGTCTCGACGCGCTCCGGACTTCCGAGGCGTGTGGCGATTCCTGGGAGGCCACGCACACGCATCCGTCGGATGGCCGCTCGTCCGAGCAACCGCCGCGCGGGCCCCGGCAGAACGCGGCGCGCGAAGCCGAGCGTACGCATCGCCGCGACGATCCGGTCGTGCCAGCGAGCGACGTTCGCGAGGTACGCGCGGACCGTCTCCAGTGGGACGTCGTAGCCGGCGAGCCAGAGTTCCCAGGTGAGCATCGTGAGGTCACGAGGACGAGGCTGTCGCTGCAGCGCAGCGACCACAAGTTCGGCGGTGCCCCGTGGGTAGCGGGTCTCGCTCCCGCGGCCCTGTCCGAGCCAGACCTGCTCGGGATGGTGGAGTGGACCGCGTGTGTGCCAGCGTTCCAGTTGCGCGCGGGTGATGGTGAGCGCGCGGTCCCGCGCGTACGCGATGATGTCGTCGGGCGTTTCGCGGTCGCGCGTGTCGCCGTCATTCGCTCTCATGTCGCTCACCCTACGCGATGAGAGGGAGCCCGCTGGCATGCTCGACAGCTCTCTCTAAACACCTGGCCCGAGGAGCTCCAGCCGACAACCTCGTCGGTGAGCCCCGCGGCGAGCGGGAGCTGGAGAGGAAAGGACTGGCCGCCGGCGGCCAAACTCAACTCTCCAAATTCCGGCAGGGTGAGCCCGAAGGATCGGTGTGCCGACGGCGTGAAAGGTCATTTGGCGGCAGGGGCTCACCTTCATGTTGTTCCGGGGACCGAGCCGAGCCCGACCTCGCCGCGCCGCAGCATCCCGCGCGACGCTCGCGGGCAGCGACGACCGCGACGACCTCAGCCGGCACCGCCCGTCTACCCCTACCTGCGGTTGCGTCACCGCAGGCTGGGCAACGCTCGCGCCCGCTGACGATGATCCGCCTCATCGCGCCGTTCAAGTTGGATCGTCACCAGATGCTCCTCTGCCAGGCCCGCGCTTCAGTCAGGAATGGGGACCTTATCGGCCGAGAATCAGAAGAAGCCGCTCCAACCATGATCGCGGCCACCACCACACGAACGGTCGGACACGGCGCGCGGCGGCGTGCAAGCCGAGATAATCCAGCAGGTCCGCCAAAGCCGCGGCAAGCGCGTCTTCCGACCCATCGTTGGTGAGCCGCCGGTCCGCCAGATCCATCAATGCGCCGACCTGCAGTTCTGGGCCCACCCGACCGGAGCCGCGGTCGCGAGCATCGACCTCCTCGAAATCCGCCCGCGTCTGCGGATCGCCCGGCCGCCGCCGGACCCGCAGGCGTTGGAACCGAACATCCGCAGAAGTGGCCATCGCGAGCAAGACGGAGCGGCCCGCCGTTGGCTCGGCGAACACGCGCCACTCAGCGGTGTTCCGGACACCGTTGACCACCGCGAGCATCACATTGTCGGCCGCGATCGCGTCGCGCAGCCGCTCTGCCAGGACGCTCGGCCCGTGCTCAGCGCGCATCTCGGTCCCTAAGCGCTGCAGCGCCGCTCTGTCCGGATGCTGCATGCCACGCCGCGTAGCTTCATCGCGAATGACCCGCGAGAAGGTGTATACCCCGAACCCCGCTTGCCGAAGAAGGTTTGCAGCTGTGTCCTTGCCGGACCCGGGCAATCCGGTCAGACCGATGACGAGCCTCTGTGACGGCGGGTCAGACCTTGGCGTAGTCGCCCCAACTCAACTCGACGGAACTGTCCGGTCGCGAAGGCCTCAGGTGCGACGAGGCGCGGCCGTCGCGACAAGGAGCGACGGCCTGTGGAACCAGTCGATCGCGTTCATGTGCGCGTATTAGCGCGCGATGGTTCGAAGGCGGACGCGACGCGGTGGACGCTCTCGGCGCCGACAGTGAACAGCACGGTGCGGGCGTGGCGAGTCCCGGTCAGCGCCCCTGGGGGCGCAGGGGTTCTCCGACCTTGACGACGAGTGGGACCTCGACGGTCCGTCCGTCCGCCTGGGCACGCAAGGTCTTCGGCATGGCTCGGCGCGGCTTGTGTTCGAAGACCGCGAGCACGGCAGCGGCGCGACCCCGCTTGGTCTGGACCTCGGTCACGCCGCTGATGTGCGCCTCGCCGAGTAGCCTGCGGTTCTGCTCAATGGCTCGCACCGCATCTCTGCTCGTTGGCCTCGGTATCGCCCGCTTCTCTATGTCCGCCATCTCGCTGCTCACTTCAGCACCAGTTGGCAATTCAGCCTTTCGAGGACGGTCGAGATGGGAGTGAATGCGCTCCCTGTGCTGCTTCCACTGAAGTGTAGGCCCACCACCTTCTTGGTCTTTGCCTCCAATACAAGCGCCCCGCTATCGCCCCTTTGGGTGTATCTGGTGCAGACGGCCTGCCCGCTGAAGGCGACCAGACCAACTCCGGGATAGTCGACGCGGACTTGAGCGGGATACGCCAGAACGCTGCCCCGTGTGATCCCGCTGGTACGGCCGCTGAGCACGACGCGCATGCCGATACGCGTCTTCGCGCGTCCGCTCGGACGACCGAGCCCGCGTATGGACGCGCGTACACGCGCGAGCTGCGCCTCATGAACCTCGGCCAAGGCAGCGTCGACCTCGTTCACGTGCCGTGGCCGCGTTGACGCGCTCGCTTCGAACAGGACGAATTCAGCGAGCGCGGCGACCACGTCACCAGATGCCGTGCCACCATCCACAGGGCCGGGATACACGATTGTCTCGCCGACGACGCCTAGGCCACTGCGCGCCAAGACGTGACTGTTGCTGAGCAGGTAGCGATGTATCCCGCGGCGGACGATGGCGCCCAGCGTCCCGGTGTCTCCGGACAGGGCGTTGCCGACGCTGTAGCCCGGCTGGATCACCTCGCGGGATGCGAATGCCTGGGGCTCAAGGCGGCCAATCTCGTACACCTGAACGCTTACCGCAGGCCCACCGGTCAACGTCGGCGGCAGAGATGCCTCGATGAGTTCGGCACCAGACAATTCGGCGCGTGCGCGCTTCTCCTCGACGAACACCAGAAGCGCGGGCTCTTCCGTCGGTTTGTTGTCCTTGACGCGAACACCGACGCCGGTCCCTACCACGTTCGGTTGATCCAAGATCTGCCACCAGCGCTCGAGGTCATCGACCACCCGCTCGGGCTCGCCGATGAAAGCTTCCCGGCTGCGCACGCGCAGGCTCACGCGATCTAGAGGGGGAGCCGGCATCTCCCGAGCTGGCACAAGAGCTCTCGCCCGCGCGATCCGCCGCGAAGTCAGGCGCGCCGGCCGAGCCTCGAGCACCGCGACCGGGAGGTCCTCGGAACGAGAGGTCAACAGATCGAACGCGCGGCGGACGGCACGGATGCTCGTCATTCGGATGCCCTCCTCGTCGAGTTCGGCCTACTCGGACGATACCCGAGCGAGCAAGCGATATTCGGATGTCCTAGTGCTCGATCACTATGCGGCTCCCGCGCCGGCAACGATGAGATCGCGCACATCCCTGGCACCGGCGTCGCGGCAGCGGGCCGCGAGTCGCCGCAGGTGCTCGTGGCCCCCGACCCGGACCATGGCGACCAGATTGAACACGCCGACCACGTCCTGAAGCTCCGCGTTCTTGTCCACGCGACGAATGACAGACGCGACGGCATCTCGCCGCCGCGGCGGGACTTCGAGCAGCAGGAATCCAAAGGATCCGCGGCTGTCGACCGGAACGTTCAAGCCGTTGATCAGCCCCCACTTGCGAGCCAAAGTGACCCACTCGTTGACCGTGCTGAGTGCGCGGTGGCGGTAGCCATGGCTCTCGAGCTCAGCCTGAATCCCTTTGAGGGTGAGACCAGGCTGGGCGAGCAGAACGCGATGCACCGCATCGATCATCAGCGTGTTCGTCTTTCGCCCGCGCATCCCGTCCCCTTAACAAACTCAAATTACCGGAAGAACCGAAAAGATCTTCGTCTAATTGCCAGAATTGCGCGATAAAATAGGCCTTGTAGCGTTCCGGGAGTAGTGGCAAAATACCTGTGGATAACGCCTGGTCGCCAAGCCGCTAGGCTTCGCGGCCTTGCGATTGCGGGAGGCCACCGCGGTGCGTGAGTTCGACGTTCGTCACGATCCGCTGGAGCTAGAAGCCATTGCCGGCGGCGTCGCGTCCGCCTGCGTTTCGACCCGGCTCCGCCACCCCCTTGACCGTTATGAGCGTGCGAGCCTGCTCCGTGCGGCTGAGTACGTCGATCGCGTGCTCCAAGGCAAGGACACCGAGGATCTCCGTTCGCTGTCAGATGATCCGATGCGCGACCTCCATGCCCTCGCCATGGCCCGCGAGGCGGCCAAGGACGTCAAGCGCCTGGCGCCGAGCGTCACAAACGGTAGGTTCCGGACCGAATTCGCCGCCCTGCGCGACCTGTTGCGCAACGCACACAAGACCGGTCGACTCGCCGGGCGAGGCGTGTGGACGCCCGAGGCCATCGAGGAGTACTGGGACGCCATGTTCTGGCGATCCGCCGGACTTGTGGCGCGTCCTACGGATAAGGTCGCGCTTCCGGAGGCCGTAACCGCCTGACCGTGGGCGTCTACCCGGCGCTCCCGGGGGCAGCCGAGGCCCGCATCCGGGCCACACGTGAACTCCTGCTAGCGGCAGAGAGCGCCGAGGCTCGGATCGATCCCGACCTCCAGGAGATCTTCCGTACGTACCGACGCATGGCGGACCATGCCCAGAGCGTCTTCGGGCGGCGGCTCGAGCGCGCGCAGCGCGACGAGCGGGAGCGAAACCGCGTTGAGCGCCAACAATACGACGTTGTGTCAGGGCTCGCGAGCCGAGCGGAGGCCCTGACCGACGGTACGTCCGGCCTTGAGCTACCCACGGACCTACGCCGGTTCCTGCGTATCACGCCGCGGCGAGATCCCCACCACCTGGTGTTCCGATCGGTGCCGGCCAACACGTACGGATGTCAGCCCCGCAGTCACCCCGTCGCAGACTTCCTCGAAGGTCTTCCCGGTGTCAGCGTGCCTGCCGCCCTGCGTTCCCGCAGGCGCCACATGGTCTCCGTGCTGGATATCCCGCGCTCCTACCGTCGCGCGATGCTGACGCATCTCGTCATGGTGGGACACGAGGTCGGCCACATCGAGGATCACGCCGTCGGACGTATCGGGGACCGGTTCAAGCGCGAGACGATCGTGGGACGCGTCGTGACCGGGCAGGCTGCTCGGATTCTTCCCGCCCTTCGGCCGCTACGGAAGTCTTCGGCGAGTCTGGTCCTCGAACTCATTCGAAACTGGTCACCGGAGGTCTTCTGCGACCTTTACTGCATCCGCCGTCTCGGACCGGCCGGGCTCCTTGTATTCGCGGAGTACGGACGGGTCGCCGGGATCTTCCTGGGCGATCTCTCGCGTCGGCGAAGCGAGGACGGGAAGGAAGACGTAGAGGAGCGCTTCCGCGAACACCCGCCGGGCGAAATCCGAATCGCTTTGATGATCGAGGAGCTCGTCGCTCTCGGATACACCATCGGACAATCGCCGCTCGATGGGCCATACGGGAAGATCGTCGCCGGATGGCGGGAGGTGACCGGCGGTGGTCGGGACGCCCTCGTGCGTCTACCAGAGGAGTTCGGCAGGGCCTATCGGCTGATCAGAGGCCACATCCATGGACCTCTACGGCAAGAGCTGATTCGCCGCATCCCCGACGCGCAGGCCTATGGGCCGGCGCGGCTGGCGTACGCCCGCACTCTGGCCGCAGATCTCGCCCAAGGCATCGCGATGAGCGAGCGAATCGAGGCGGACGGTTCCCGGACGATTCTCGAGGTCGAGGATCTGTACAACGCTGCTGCTTTCGTTCGCTTCGTCCAGCTCGACGAACTGGCGGCGCGCGTGCCGGGCGATGAGCGCCTATCCCGCGAGCAGCGCCGCGGTGCGGCCCTGGAGACACTCGACCTGCTGCTGACCCGAGCCATCGAAGGAGCTCGCATTGCAGCGGACTGGGCCGAGGCAAGCTCTGCGATCAAAGCGAGGCGCCGATGACGACGCTGTCGGTCGACGAGATACGGAAGCGCCTTCAAGCTACGGATGACAGTCGGATCATCCTTACCCCTTTGCTCGAGCCCAAGGTCGATCCTGGAACCATCGATGTCCGACTGGGTCGGCACTTCATCGCCTTCCGAAGCAGCCGTTACCTCGGAGTGGAGCCAGTAGGTGCGCTTGTCGAGGAGGGATCGAGCCATTCAATCAGCGAGGTCGAGCGGGAAGAAGAGTTCCAGGTGCGTTTGGAGCGAACCGTCGAGCGAATCTTTGTTCCCCTCGGTCATCCTTTCGCGCTCCACCCATATGAGCTCGTGCTCGCGTGCACGCTCGAGTACATCGCACTGCCGCGTGATGTGGGCGCATACGTTCTATCCCGCTCTTCGACGGGTCGGCTTGGAATCCTCAGCGCCACAGCGACGTACATCCATCCGGGATTCAGAGGTGTGGTCACCCTTGAGCTGGTCAACACCGGTCCGACCGCGATTGAAATCACACCGGGGATGCGGATCGCGCAGTTCGCGCTCGAGGAAGCCCACCTGAGCGGACCGGGCTCCGGCGTCGGACCGCAGAGCGTGTGGCAGTTCTCGACGCGGCCGGACATCGCCCGGCTGACGCGCGAGTCCGACATGCCCACGCTGGCATGGCTCAATCGTCCGCGTCCACCCACACGGGCCCGAAGAGGCTTGCGGTCTCGCCGAGGGCGCTAGCGCACGCGCTTGCGACCATCGACCTTTGCCTGTTGCTCAAGGGTTGTTCGGCCGCTGTGGCTCATGCCTGAAAGCGCGATCGGCCGCAGAGACAGGGTCATCGGCGTCGCAATCCGCGGAACTTCGGCGCGAGTGCGACGAGCGGATCGGCCAGACGCGCATCGGCCGCGTCGGAGACGGATGGCGTTCGGCGAGTCCCGGCCAGACCCAACCTTTGGGCTTGCCGCAGGCAGGCTGCCTCCGGCCCCCGGCACTGTGGAGATGGGGGAGGGTCGAACTCCCCGTCCAGA
>JACQPK010000205.1 GCA_016207565.1 Elusimicrobiota bacterium | reverse complement strand
GGCCTCGACCGGACCTCCGTCTGGGTCGGCGCGTAGCTCATGCCTGAAGTATGCGCGGGAACGGCCAGGGCCCGGAGAAGAGAGGTTAAAGGTTAGGTAAAAGCGTCAGAAACCGCTCTTGGGGAGGCGGGCCCGCGGGTCCAGAGGCTTGTCCCGCTCGCGGAGCTCGAAGTGCACGTGCGGCCCGGTGGAGCGGCCCGTCGAGCCGAGCCGCGCGATCACCTGGTCGGCCGCGATCTTGTCGCCGGTCTTCACGTTCAGCGAGTCGTTGTGGCCGTAGAAGGTCGTGGTCTTCTCATCGTGGCGGAGCACCAGCAGGTTCCCGTAGCCCGACACCTGGTTGCCGGCGTAGATCACCTCGCCGGGCGCGACCGCGTAGACGGGGACGCGAAGGTCCGCCGCGATGTCGAGCCCGTTGTGGTTCTTGCCCCAGCGCTTGCCGAACTCCGAGCTGACGACGCCCGCCTCGAGCGGCCAGCGCCAACTGCCTTGTACTCGGGCACGGGGAAGGGCTTCGGTCCGGAGGGCTTCGCCGGCCCGCCCGTCTTCGTGATCCGGGGCCCCCGGCCGGGGATGATACCGGCGTCGCGCAGCACGTCGAGCAGCACGTTCTCGTCGAGCGGCGCGCCGTCGTGATAGCCGCGGAAGACGTGAGCGAGCTTCGCGTACCGATCGAACTGCGGGAGCAGCTTGCGGCCTTGCGGGTGGAGGCTCAGGGCCTGGCGCGTGAGCTTTTCGGCCGAGCGGCAGCCGGCGGCAAGCAGCAGGATCGCGAGGATGCAGAGGAGCGGCCGGCGCACGCATGACTTTATAGCGGAGCCGACGCCGCGCCGCAAGTAGTAGAATGAGGTAGCGTGCCAGGCCTCGATCGACCGGCGTAACGGTGATGCCAGGCACGCACTTGATAGAAAAACAAATGAAGACACCAGGTTTTGCCACCCGCGCCGTCCACGCCGGCCAGCTGGCCGACCCCGCCACCGGGGCGATCATGACGCCGGTCTATCTCACGTCCACCTACGTCCAGGAGGCCCCGGGAAAGCACAAGGGCTTCGATTACGCCCGGACGGTGCACCCGACGCGGCTCGCGCTCGAGCGCAACCTCGCCTCGCTCGAGAGCGGCAAGTTCGGGCTCTGCTTCGCGAGCGGGATGGCGGCCACGAGCACCGTCGTCGAGACGCTGTCGGCGGGCGACCACGTCGTCAGCGGCAACGACATCTACGGCGGTACCTACCGCGTCTTCACGAAGGTCTTCCAGCGGCTCGGGCTGAGCTTCAGCTTCGTGAACGCCTACGACCTAGTCGCCCTCGAGGCCGCGATCACGCCTAAGACGAAGCTCATCTGGCTCGAGACGCCCACCAACCCGCTCCTGCAGGTCGTCGACATCCCGGCCGTCGTCGCGCTGGCGAAGAAGCATGGCATCCGGGTCGCGGTGGACAACACGTTCGCGACCCCGTATCTCCAGCGGCCGCTCGAGCTCGGCGCGGATGTCGTGGTCCACTCGACGACCAAGTACCTCGGCGGGCACTCCGACGTGGTCGGCGGCGCGATCGTCACGAACGACCCGGCGCTCCACGAGCAGCTCAAGTTCCTGCAGAACGCGGTCGGCGCGGTGCCGGGGCCGATGGACTGCTTTTTGGTGCTCCGCGGGACGAAGACGCTGGCGCTGCGCATGGAGCGCCACTGCGCCAACGCTCGGCGCATCGCCGAGCACCTTGCGAAGCGCCCGGACGTGGCGAAGGTCCACTACCCCGGCCTCGCGGGCCACCGCGGCCACGACGTCGCGCAGCTCCAGATGCGGGACTTCGGCGGGATGATCTCCTTCGAGCTGAAGGCGGACCTCGAGCGCGCCATGAGGATGATCTCGTCGACGCAGGTGTTCTCGCTCGCGGAGAGCTTGGGCGGCGTGGAGTCCTTGATCGGACACCCGGCCTCGATGACCCACGGCTCGATCCCGCGCGAGGAGCGCCTCAAGGCGGGCCTCGTGGACGGCCTGATCCGCCTCTCCGTCGGCATCGAGGACGCCGACGACCTCGTGGCCGACCTCGACCAGGCGATCGAGAAGTCCGCGTGATGCTGCCGCTGTTGCTTGCGGCGGCGCTCGCCCAGGCCGCCGGGCCGGCCGACTTGGCCGGGTTGAAGGAGGGAGACCTCGTCGGCCGCTTCGCGGCCTCCTCGCTGTATCTGGACCCGTTCGACAAGCCCAAGGGCGCGCGCCTCAAGCACCCAAGCGGGCTCCTCGTGGACGTGCTCTTCTTCGAGTCGATCCCGCAGGTCTCGGCCTACTGGCGGACGCCGCCCCCGGACGACCGCGGCATCTCGCACACGCTCGAGCATCTCCTGCTGGGCAAGGGCCGGGCGGGGCGCACGCTGAACACGCTGGTCCCCATGCGCCTCGGCGACTACACGGCGGCCACCTACTCGGACCTCACGCTCTATCAGGTCTCGAGCGCCGCCGGGCCCGAGGAGTTCTACGAGCTGCTCGAGACGTTCCTTACCGCGTTGCTCAGGCCGGATTTCACCGACGAGGAAGCGCGGCGCGAGGTGGCCCACTTCGCCCCGGTGCCCGACGAGAAGGGCGGGCTCAAGCTCGTCGAGAAGGGCACGGTCTATGACGAGATGTCCTCGCGCACCGAGAAGGCCGACTCGCTCGCCTACTACCGCCTGGCGAAGAGGCTCTTCGGCCCGGAGCATCCGCTGGCCCGCGACCAGGGAGGCATCCCGGCGGAGATCTGGAAGCTCACGCCCGCCGACATCCGCGCCTACCACGCGGCGCTCTATCACGTTGGCCCGAACATGGAGCTGGCGGCGGCCATCCCGCACTCCTGGTCGCTGCCCGAGTTCCTGGAGCGCCTCGACGGGCTGCTCGCTCGGGCCGAGCCCGCGGTCCCGACGCGGACGTATCCCGTCCTGCCCGCCTTGGAGCCCGCCGCCGAGCGCGGCGTCGAGCTCGTGCCGTTCCCGTCGGAGAACCTGCAGGTCCCCGCGGACGCGAGCTTCACGTGGCCGCCGGTCGCGCGCCTCTCGCGCGACGAAGAGATCCGCGCCGGCCTGGCGCTGAGCCTCTTGGCCGACGGCGAGAACGCGTATCTCTACCGCGACCTCATCGATCAGAAGACGCGCAAGTTCGCGAGCGGGGCGACGAGCGTCGGGAGCTGGCTATCCACCGACCCCGCCTGCTACGCGTACCTCGGTGTCGGCGGCCTGCCGGCCGACGCGGTCAAGCCCGAGACCCTCGAGAGGCTCGCCGACCTGCTCCGGGACCGCCTCCGGTGGCTCCACGGTCTCGCGCCCGGGAGTCCCGAGCTCGCGGAGGTGGCCGAGCGGGCCCGGGCGCGCATCCGGTCCGCCCGGCGGAGCGCGCTCGACTCCATGGACGGACCTCCCGGCTTCGGCTCCCGCGGCTCCGGCGACGGCTGGCACCGCCATCTCGACGCGCTCGCCCGCGAGCCCGGCTTCGCGAAAAGGCTCGACGGGGGACAGGCCTACGACCGCCTGCTGCGCGAGCTCGACGCCGGCGCCAACCCGTGGAGCGCCCCGCTCGAGCGTCTGGGCGTGCTGTCTCGCCCGTTCATCACGTCGTCTCGGCCCGACCCGGAGCTCCTCCGCGCGCAGCGCGCGGCGAAGGCGGCCCGGCTGGCGGGCGGTCTGAGCGGAGTCGACATCGAGCGGTTCAAGGCGGAGTATGACTCGGCGACGGTCGCGCTCGAGGCGCTCGACCGGGGTCTCCCGAAGCCGCGTTTCCTGAAACGTCCCCCGTTGGCGCTCGATGAGCTCGACTGGTCGCGCGGCCGGTTGCCTTCGGGCCCCCGGATCGTGAGGACGCGCTTCGCGTCGACGCCGTTCACCGACCTCCGCATCTACTTCGACCTGAGCGGTACGGCCGCCGCCGACCTCGAGCTGTTGCCGCTGTTGGCGGCCGGCCTGGGGGAGGTCGGCGTGCTCCGCGCGGACGGGGAGCGCCTGGACTACGCGCAGGCGGAGCAGAGGCTGGAGGCCGAGATCTACGGCCTCGGCGTGTCCGCCGACGCGAGCCCGAAGGCGAAGCGCTACGAGCTCGAGTTCTCGGCGTCGGCGTCCAGCCCCGAGGAGGTGGACCGGGCGGCCGGCTGGCTCGGAGACTTCCTCCACCGTCCCGCGCTCGGACCCGAGGTGCGCGAGCGCCTCATCGACGTGACCCGGGCGCGCATCCAGGGCGCGCGCGGTTTGTTCCAGCAGGACGAGGAGGGTTGGATCTCGTACGCCGCCTCGGCCTACCGGTGGCAGGACGAGCCGCTCTACATGGCGCTGGAGAGCCCCTTCACGCGCCTGCGGCACCTCAACCGCTTGCGCTGGCGCCTCGAGGAGCCCGGGCCCGCCGAGCTCGCCGTGCTGCGGGCGACGATGACCGCCGTCGCGGCCGCGGCGAAGGACCGGAACCGCGAGGACGCCGCCGCGCTCGTCGCCGGGATCTCGGGCGAGCTGGGCGAGTACTTCCGGTGGGAGCTCGAGCATCTGCCCGAGGACTCCTGGCGAGGCGACCTGGCGCGCCTGGCTTCGGACGTGAACTCCGACGTCGGCCGCTCGTCCGAGACGATCGCGCGACTGCGCGCCCTCGGGCGAGACGTACTGCGGCTCGGCTCGGCGCGAGTCCACATCAACGGCAGCCCGGAGAACGTCGCGCGAGCCGAGAAGGCCCTCGACGAGGTGTTGAGGAGCCTTCCCGCGGAGGCCTCGCCGAGGCGCGCTCCTGCCGCGGACGCGCTCGTGACGAGGCGGCTGCGCGAGCGGTTTCCGGGGCTCGAGCGGCCCGTGCACGTCGCGCTCGTCTACAACGGGACGAAGACGGGCTCGATCGCGGTCTCCGTGCCCGGTCCCGGCTACGCCTCGCGCACGCCCGGCGCCGTGCTCGATACGCTGGCGTACGGCGTCCTCTCGGGCGGAGGGGCTCACTCCCTTTTCCTCAAGACGTGGGGCGCGGGTCTCGCCTACGGGAACGGACTGTCCGTCGGGCCCGCTTCGGAGCGGGTCCAATACTACGCCGAGCGCAGCCCCGATCTCGCGCAGACGCTCCGGTTCGTCGCCGACACCGCCGCCAAGACCGCGATCGACGACCCGTTCCTGCTGGAGTACAGCCTCGCCGACGCGTTCGACGACCACCGGATGGGCGGGGACTTCTCCGTCCGCGGCAAAGCTCAGGCCGACGACCTGGAGGAGGGCCGCTCGCCCGAGACCGTCCGGCGGTTCAAGCGGCTGGTGCTCGAGGTGGGCCGCTCCGCCGGGGCGCTGGCGCGGGTCCGCGGGCGCTTCGAGCCCGCCCTGTCGCGGGTCCTGATCGGCTACGGCAAGGGCGGGGTCTCGAAGACGCCGGGCGCCAGCGCGTTCGTCGTCGCGCCGGAGGAGCTCATCGCCAAGTACGAGTCGTTCCTGCGCGCGGTGGGCGAGGCGGAGCGGATCGTGCGGCTGTACCCGCGAGACTTCTGGCCCTAAGAGGCCTGCTTTCGGATCGCTCCGATCTCCGGGTTCTCGGCCCAGGTCAGGCCCATCCGCCGGAGGGTCTTCACCACGATGCGGGCGACGTCCATGTCGCGCCGCGGCTTGTCGTCGGAGGGAACGACGTGCCAAGGCGCCCACGGAGTGCTCGTGCGCGCGAGGACCTCGCCCCAGACGCGCTGGAAATCGGCGAAGCGCTCGTGCATCTCCCAGTCGACGGGGGAGGCCTTCGCGTGCTTCTTCGGGTCGTCGAGGCGCGCCTGAAGCCGGCGCTCCTGCTCGTCCTCCGAGAGGTGAAGGAAGAGCTTCACCACGACGATCCCGGCCTCGGCGAGGCGGCGCTCGAAGGCGACGACCTGCGCGTAGCGGGAATCGATCTCCTCCTTCGAGTGAGTCCCGAGGATCGAGGGCATCACGAGGTCCTCGTAGTGCGAGCGGTCGAAGATCTGGACCCAGCCGCGCGCGCTCTCCGGGGTGCCCTTGGGCAGCCCGGCTTCGATCCGCTTGAGGAAGTGCTGGGCGGTCTCCTCCTTCGTCGGCTTCTTGAAGGCGGTGACCCGGGTCCACGCGGGGTTGAGCCGCAGCGGCCGCTTGGTCGTGCCGCCCTTGCCGGCGCTGTCCATGCCCTGCAGGACCACGAGCACGCCGCGCGCCTTGCCTAGAGAGAGCATGTCGTCGCCGAACTCGGATATCTCCTTGCGATCCTCCTTCATCCGGCGCCGGGCCTTGGCGTAGCCGGGGCCGTCGTCCTCGTCCGCCGGGATCGCGGAGAGGTCGACGGACTCGCCCGGCAGCGCCGTCGCGCCGTCGAAGCGGGCGTTGAGAGCCGCGGCCCTTGCCCCGAGCGCCTTCCGCTCGGCCGGCGCCGCCTCGGAGATCGCGTCGGCGAGCTTGTAAAGCGCCTTGGCGGCGCGACGGGCCTTCTTGCCCTCCTCGGCCTCGACGGCCTTCGCGAGCTCCTGGAGCCCGCCGGGCTTGGCCAGCGCCTGCACGATCGCCGCGCGGGCGGCGAACGCCGCCGGGGTGCGGACCTCGGGGGCGGCGAGGAGAGTCGCGCGGAAGGCCTGAGGCAGAGCGGAAGGCACAGACAAAAGCGAGTTCACCTGCGTCCGGAGCTGGCCGAAGTAGGCGCCGTGCGGCCCGGTGGGGACGGGAGCGACGGGCGCCACCGGAGCGACGACCTGGGCATGGACGGGGAGGACGAGCAGCAGGAGCAGGACGGCCGGACGCCAATCGGTCACGAGGCGATTATAGTGCCGCTTTGGCTCCTCTAGCCTGGGTCGAACGACCTAAAAGGGGACAGTCCCTTTGTCAACATTCTTGTCAACATTCTCCGGTCGCGGGGTCGGCTCGGAGAATGTTGACAAGAATGTTGACAACGGGACTGTCCCCTTTTAGAAGAAGCCGCGGACGAGGCCCCGCACGTTCTTGGCGGGTAGGCACGGGGCCGGGGACTTGGAGGCGTCCTTCCAGACGCTCGAGTCGTTCGACTCGTCCCGGTTGTCGCCCAGCACGAAGTAGCAGTTCCGAGGGACCTTCCACTCGGGGAGATTGTCGCCGACCAGGCGCTCCTCCGGACGGCTGAAGCGCGCGTACGGCTCGCTTTGCTCCGCTCCGTTGAGCACGACCTTTTTGTTGCGGAGCTCGATCGTGTCGCCCGGCACCGCGATGATCCGCTTCGTGAACTCCTCGGTCCCGACAGGCGACGTGAAGACCACGATTTCTCCGCGGCGGGGGGAACGGAACAGGAAGGTCACCTTGTCGAGCAGCGCGTAGGTGCCGACCTTCAGCGTCGGTTCCATCGACGCCGAGGCGATCACGATGGATTCGGCGATCAGGAGATGCCAGACGCCGAAGAGACCGACCCCGATCAAGACGAGCTGGAGGAAGCGCCCGAGCGAGACTCCCTGATCTTCGCCGCTCACTTACGGCGTCGTGTCGACCAGGTCCTTGCGCTTGCCGTCGACGTCGTAGACCTCGACGTTCGGGCCGTAGCGTTCGGCGAGCGGCCGGATGCCCTTCGCGTCGCCGACGAGCACGAGCTGCATGTGCTCCGGGTCGACGTAAGTCCGCGCGGCCTTCTGCGCCTGCTCCGGCGTCGTGCGGGCGATCTCCTCGGCGAAGCGGTCCCAGTAGTCGTCGGAGAGGCCGAAGTAGCGCGCGTTCATCCACAGGCTCAGGAGCGTCGCGGGCCTCTCGAGGGAGAGCGCGAAGTTCGCCACGATCGCGCGGCGGGCGTCGTCGAGCTCGTCGGCCCCGACGGGCTGGTCCCGGATCTTTTCGAACTCGGCGAAGAGGTCCTTGAGCGCCGGCTCCGTGACCTCGTTGCGCACCGCCAGGCGCGCGCTGAACGGACCGGGGTACAGGTCGGCCCCGAAGTTCGAGTACGCGCCGTAGGTGTAGCCCTTCTCCTCGCGTAGCTGCAAGAACAGCCGCGCGCTCGGTCCGCCGCCCAGGACGCGGTTGGCGACGGTGAGCGGGATGTAGTCCGGGCTCGTGCGCGTCAAGGCGAAGTTGCCCGCCACGATCTCGGTCTGTACCGAGCCGGGCCGGTCGACGATCAGCACGCGCCGCGGCCCGGCCTTGGGGACGGCGGGCGCCGACGGAGCCGTCCCCTTGCCGCTCCAATCCCCGAAGCGCTTCTCGATCATCGGCAGAACTTTCGCGAGCGAGACGTCGCCCGCGACGCCCAGGATCGCGTTGCCCGGGACGTACGCCTTGTCGCGGAACGCCCGGAGCCGGTCGGGGCTCGCGGCGTGGAGCGAGGCGGCGGTGGGCGCGATCCTCGAGGGAGCGGTGTCCTTGTAGAGCGCGGCGTGGAACCTCTCTCGGGCCAAAAACTGCGGGTTCGCCCGCAGCTGCTCAAGCTCGGCCAACTGCCGCTTCTTGTACTTGTCGAGCTCGTCGGCCGGGAACGCGGCGTTTCTGGTGACGTCCGCCACGAGCTCGAGGAGTTTCTCCGTGTCCTCCACGAGGCCCGACGCCGACACGCTGGTCAGGTCCTGCCCGAAGGGGGCGGACGCCTCGACGCTGGCGCCGAGCTCGTCGACCTCGTTGGCGAGCTGTTGGCTCGTCCGCGACCGGGTCCCTTCTCGGAGCAGCTCGGCCGTGAACTTCGCCAGTCCGGGCATATCCTGCGGGTCCGACAGCGCGCCCGTCTTGACCCAGAGCGCGATCGTCACGACCGGGAGCTTGTGCTGCTCGACGACCATCACGGTCAGCCCGTTCTTGAGCGTCTTCACGGCGGGCCGGGGAAGCTTGACCTTCAAGACGTCCTTGCTCACGGGCGCTCGGTTCAAGCGCTGGACGGCCTTGGCGGAAGGGGCGGCCTGGCCTTGAGCGGCGGCCGGGACGGGGAGGCTGAGCGCGAGCGCGGCGGCGATGAAACGGGTCATGACTTCGTCTCCTTGGGCAAGGTGAGGACGACCGTGCGGCGGTGGGTCTGGATGAACTTCTTGGCCGCCTCCCGGATCTGCGCGGCGGTGACGGCGAGCAGCTTGTCGTAGCGCGTGTTGAAGAGCTCCGGGTCGCCGAAGCGCACCGCGAGCTCGCCGATCCACATCGCGGTGGACAGCGAGGTCTGCCTCCGCTCGATCGTCTGGCGGCGGACCTGCCGGCGGGCCTTGGCGAGCTCCCCTTCCGTGACGCCCTTTTGGGCGACGTCGTCGAGGATCGCGACTATCGCGGCCTCGAGCTCCTCGGGCTTCACGCCGGGCCGGGGGGTGGCCATGGCGTAGAGCAGGCTGGGCCCGATGCGCATATCCGGCGAGAGGTCTTCCTCCGTGGCGAGCTCCTTGTCTTTGACGAGCGTCTGGTAAAACCTGGCCGACTTGCCGCCGTCGAGGACTTGCGCGAGCATGTGGATCGCATCGTTGTCGGGCGTGTTGCCGGGCGGGATCTGCCACGAGATCATGAGCTTGGGCAGCCTCGCGAGCGGATCGTAGACGACCGTGCGGCGCTCGCCGATGCGCTCGTCCTCGCCCAAGAACGGCTGCTCCGGGCGGGGCTGCGCGGGGATCATTCCGAAGAACTTCTTCACGCGGGCCAGGGCGTCGTCGGGATCGATGTCCCCGGCGAGCGTCAGGATCGCGTTGTTGGGGGCGTAGTAGGTCTTGAAAAACTCACCGATGTCTCCCAGGCCGGCCTCGTCCAGATCCTGCATGGAGCCTAACACTGTGTGGTAATTCTCCCATTTATTGAATATCAGCTTGGGAAACTCTTGATCGATGGCCGTTGCGTAGGGCTGGTTGTCGAGGCTTTGTCTCTTTTCGTTCTGGACCACGTCTTTTTGGTTGTCGAAATTTTCCTGGGTGACAGCGAGGGACTTCATGCGGTC
>JACQPK010000215.1 GCA_016207565.1 Elusimicrobiota bacterium | reverse complement strand
GTCGTCGGCGTCTGGTAGTTGCGGTCCACCGACCGGTATTTCCCGCCGAAGCTCATCCAGCCGGGCACGTCCATGTCGAGCTGGAGCTTCTTCGCGGTGCCGGTGCGCTGGATCGGATCCGACACGTAGACCTCGTTGAGCCACAGGGCGCCGTTGGCCGGGGCGCCCGCCGCGCTGTAGACGCCGGCGGTGAGCGCGGCCACCTGCTGGAGGTTCGGGACGCCGCTGGAGACGACCACGGCGCCCGCCGGTCCCGTGTGCATCCGCCAGGTGTCCGGCTGCTGGTCGCCGTTCACATCGACCTGCTCGATCGAGACGCGCTGCCAGCCGACGTAAGTCAACGGCACGCGGACCTCGAGGAAGTTCTGATCCGAGCCGGCTCGCAAGAAGAACGTCCGGTTGCCGGAGAGGTCCGTGTCCGGCGTCGACGCGTTGCCGAACAGCAGGAAATTGAACCGCTTGTGCTGGGCCACGTTGATCGAGTGCGGGAACGTCCGCTTCGTGAAGACGGTCGCCCCGGCGGGCAGGTCCTGCCAGAACAGCTGCAGCGCCTGCTCCGTGAGGTTCTTCGAGTTGGCCTGCTGTTGCAGGCCGCCGACGGAGCCGTAGAGGTCCGTGAAGGTGCCTTGCGCCTCGCCTCCGGCGTTGAAGATGGGGACGTAGCCGGGATTGTCGACGTTGTTGACCGCGGTGACCGCGAGCCTCTCGGTGGCTTTCGGTCCGCCTCCGGTCGAGAGGTCTCCCGCCTGGCCGCGCTGCCAGGCGTTGCCGACGACGGCGATGCGGGCGAAGCTGAACTGGCCGGTGTTCCCGCCCCCCGCGCGCCGGCGGATCGAGACGCGGAGCTCCTTGATCGCCGTCCACCGGGTGAGCGTCGCGCTCGAGATGTTCAAGGGGATCTGGAACGTGTGCCAGCGGTTCGGCGTGGCGTCGAAGTTGATGAAGGTGCGGTTCACCGAGTCGGTGACGTCGAAGAGCTGGAGGTGCTGGGGCGTGAAGGCCGAGGCGTTGTAGCCGAAGTTGTCGCCGGAGGCGTCGGGCGGGTCGAGCCGCTGGTTCTGGTTCAGGTCTTCGCTGTCGATGCGGCCGTTGCCGGAGCCGACCCGCTTGTCGTTTTTCCCGGCGGGGTTGTACAGCCAGCCGATGTCCTCTTCGGGCTGGAGGATGCCGTCTCCTTCGCCGCGGTCGAAGGTGCCGCGGATCCCGTCGACGCCGACGTCCTCGGTGTCGATCTGGCCGTCTCCGTCGGCGTCCTCGTTGATGCCGCCGAGCGTGAAGTTGATCTCGTTGTTGAGGTTGTCGCCGAGCATGATGACCTCGAGGGTCTGCTTCTGCGAGAAGTCGAGGCCTGTGGGCGAGAAGACGTGGACGATCGAGACCTCGGTCGAGTTGTTGATCGTGAAGTTGTACGCGACGTCGAGCACCTTCTGGCTCTCGTTGGCGTTCGCCTGGGCCTTGGGGTTGATCTGCAGCACCGGCACGTCGCGGTTGTTGAAGGTGACGGACTGGGAGTCGGCGGGCCCTTGGGTCGGGTTGGCCGAGTTCTGCCAGGACTGGGAGAACATCGACGCCGAGTCGTCCTGCTTGGAGCCCTCCATGTTGTCGATCAGCGCGAACTTGTTGAGGTTGGGGTTCTGCTCGGACCGGGCGAACTCGCCTTGAAGCGCCGAGAGGGTCAGCCACCGGGTCAGGCGGATGCTCTTGAGCTGGGAGTCCACTTCGTAGATCAGGAGGCTCTTGGCGAGGTCGGTGATCGAAGGGACGGTCGGCGACTTCGACCCTGCCTGGTAGAGGAGCGTCGAGCCGAGCGAGAAGTGCTTGTTGAAGTCGTGCGAGACCCGCGCGCCCAAAATGCTCTCGGAGGTCGTGCCGGCGAACGGCGCGACCTCGTAGCTGATGTCGACGACCGAGCTGGGCCCGATCCGGTTCTCGTTGAAGAAGGTGATGAAGCCCGACTCGTAGTCGATGAAGTAGTCGACGTTCCGGACGAGCTTGAGGCCGTCGACGAGCACGACCTCGGACTGGATGACGAGGTTGGGCTCCAGGAAGAACGTCTTGAGGCGGAACTGGTACTCGATGTGGAACAGCCGCTTCGACAGCGGCGCCGGCGCGTAGAGCTCGGGGTCCGGCGTGGGGGAGGACGGGCTGAGGCCGAAGGGCCTTTGGAGCCGAAATAGGCCGTTCTCGAAGTCCACCTCGACGGTGTCCGGGTACTTCTGGACCGGGTTCAGCTCGGGGCCGACCTCGTTGCGCTTCGGGTCGAGGACCTTCAGGATGAAGTTGCCTCTGCCGTTGTCGCGCACGACCTGCGTCTGGCCGAGGGAGTAGATCGTCTTCAGCTCGCGGGTAAAGCCGACCTCGGTGGAGGTGCTGATGGGCACGTCGCCCGGCGTCTTGATCAGCTTCGGCCGGCCGGTGCCGTTCTCGTTGGAGAGGAGCGTCCCGTCCGCCTTCGCGTAGTCGACCGCCAGCACGTAGTTCGGGTCGATCGGGATTCGGAACTGGAGGATGCCCTTCACGTAGTCGATCGTGTAGTCGGTGCCGGGGGCGAGCTGCGCGAACTTGGCGGTGAACGTCGAGGCCGCCACCTTCAGGTCGTCGACGGTCAGGTCGACCGTGTTCGTGTTGAAGGTGCGCGGGTCCTGGGTCGCGAGGAAGACGCGCTCGCTGCCGGGCTGCCCCGGCAGGCGGGTCGCCGTGTCGAAGCTGATGTCGTAGTAGGTCCGCCGGAGATAGCTCGTGTCCAGGACGTCGAGCGAGGCGAACTGCGTGTTCCCGATGAACTGCTTCGTCTTCGTCTGGCCTTTCGTGCGGCTGCCGATGAAGGAGCCCTTGAACCCTTTGTATTTCAGGTCCGCGCGGATGCCGAAGAGCTGCTTGTTGTAGCTGACGAACTCCGTCGCCGGAAGCGACAGATCGATGTCGCCGAACGAGGCGTTTTGGACCACCTCGTTCGGGTCGCCCGTGTACACGACGGAGATGTCCTGCTTGTTCAGCTTCGTATCGTCGTAGTCTACGTTGACGGTGATCTTGGGGCCGACCTTGCCTTGCATGCGCAGCTGCAGTTGCTGCTGGATGTCGATGAGGTTCAGCGTCTTCGGACGCCCCGTCGTTTTCTGCTCGTTGAGGAAGCGCTTCTCGCTGAAGTTGAAGCCGACCACCTTGCGTCCCGTGACCGACAGGCTCGTGCCGTAGGTCGGCAGCTCGACCTCGGGGGGAGGGGGCGCGGGCGTCGTGCCCGTCGAGGAAAGGAGCTCCGCCGGCGGCAGCGGCAGGATCTCCTCCTCCTCCTCGCTGGGAAGGCGTCCGGTCTCGTAGTCGGTTCGCATCTTCTCCCAGCGCTGGGGGGTGACCGTGAGCGGCTTGAAGGTCGATAGGAACCTCGTGAAATCGCCGGTATCCGTGGAGACGCTCGGCGTCGAGAACAGATGCTTCGGGTCCTCGCGGTCGAGCAGCATGAACCGCATCCCCTCGGGGAGGAGGATCACGGGCTCGGCCTCGGGGGCGGTCTCCACCGCGGGGGGCTCGACCCGGACGGGGCCTTCCAGCGCAGGTCTGGGCTCCTGGACGGGAAAATCAGGATCGTAAGGGGTCTGCCATGAGCCCTCCGCCCGTACGCGCGTGGGCGCGCAAAGGACGAGGAACAGCGCGATGAGGGCTTTTGCGGTCGCCAAGCGTTGCGTGGACCGTGCTGTGGTACGGTACTCGGCGCTACGGGCGGTTTATAACAGGGGGGTACGTGGAAGTCAATGCCGGCCGAACAAATTCGCAATAGTGTGGCGCCCGCGCCACACTTTTAGCGCCGTCAGGAGGTCAGGACGAGTTTGCCGGTGGTCGTTCCGGACTCGATCGCCCGGTGGGCGTCGGCGACCCGCTCGAGGGGGAAGGCCGTGACCGGGAACTTCCGGATCTTGCCTTCTTTCATCCAGCGGACGATGTCCCCCATCCCTTGGTCGGCCAGCTCCGGCTTGTGGAACAGGAACACGACGTTGAAGCCCATGACCGCCCGGTTGGTCGTCGTCATGTCGAGGGGGGAGAACTTCGGCACCCGGAAGTAGTTCTTGGCCAGCTGGAGGAGGTTGGGCTTGGCGACCCCGCGGGGCATGATCTCGGCGAAGCCGTAGACGACCAGGCGGCCGCCGTGGCGCAGCCGCTCGAAGGCGGGCTTGAGGGTGGTCACGCCGTTGGCGTCTAAGGCGACGTCGATGCCGTCGGGCCAGTGCCGGTCCAGCTCCTTCCAGAGCGTACGCTTGTCCTTGAGGATCACGGCCTCGGCGCCCAGCTGCTTGCAGACCTCCGCCTTGGAGGGAGAGCCGACGACGCCGACGGCGGGGCAGCCCGCGATGCGCCCGAGCTGCAGCAGCGCCGTCCCCACGCCGCCCGCCGCCGAGTGCACGAGCAGGCGCTCGCCCCGCTCCACCTTCGCGACCTTGAACAGGGCGTGGTAGGCGGTCAGGTAGACGCCCGGGACGCCGGCGCACTCGTTGAAGTCCCAGCCGTCGGGGCAGGGGTAGACCTGGCGCTCCGGCAGCGAGATCGCGCTCGTGTAGGCGCCGAAGCGGCAGAAGCCGAAGACGCGGTCGCCGACCCGGTGCCGGGTCGCGCCCTCGCCCGTCGCCGCGACGGTGCCGGCGAACTCGAAGCCCGGCGTGATGGGATACTGTCCCTTGGCGGCTTCGTAATGCCCCATCCGCACGATCGCGTCGGCGTAGTTGATGCCCGAGGCCTTTACGCGGACGAGCACCTCGCCCGGCTTGGGCGTCGGGTCCGCCTCCTCGACGATCTCCAGCGCTTCGTGGCCGCCGGGACGGCGGATGAGGACTCGTTTCATGGTCCCCTACGGTACCACTCCCGCGGCCGTGTCGTCTAGGGCGCGGTTGGGATCAGCCGGACCGGGGCTTTCTGGTAGGCGGGGCTGTTCGACAAGCGCTTGAGCAGCTCCGCCGGCGCGAGGTCGGGGAGGCGCCGCTCGAGGACCGGCACCACCTCCGCGCTCTCGGCGTTCATGAGCTCGCCGATCTCCCGCAAGGACATCCGGTCGAGCCAATCGACCCAGAGCGGCTCGCCGCCCCGCGTGAGCCGCGCCAGCACGCCGCCCTTCAAGAAGTCCAGCCGGATGTCCGTGCCGGGAGAGCCCGGCAGCTCTCGCCGGAGCTCCGCGGGCCCTTCCTCCCGGAAGCCCTTCTTGCGCAGCCAGTACTTCGGGTTGTAGAGGCTGTTCTTCCGGTAGTCGTCGAGGATCGCCTGCAGGTCCGGCTCGGAGACCGCTCGCCGCTCGGTCGAGAAGGACTCGGGCATGCGCCTGGCGAGCCGCTCCATGTCGGAGGCGGTGAGGTCCGGATTGACCTCCATCGGAAAGAGCCTCGTCCACGAGTGCTCGCCCCGGTCGACGGCGGCCCGGATGTCCGCGTCGGTCTTGTAGTACGGGCCGATCACGCGCCGGGCCTCCGCCGGATCGAGGCCCCGGAGGTAGCGGTCCACGCGCTCGTCGATCGTGTTCAGCGCGTAGGCGAACTCGAACAGCGTCAAAGGCGAGATCCCCGGCCGGAAGTGCTTGACTCCGTCGATCGGCTGCTTCGGCCGGAAATCGAGGTCGTGGCGGAAGATCAAGGTCAGGCGCTTGAGCCGGCTGTGATGGCCGAAGACGAACTTGTTTAGGGCCGACATGATCACGTAGTGATAGACCTCGTCGCGCCAGACTCCGTCCATGACGAGGTCCGTCGGACTGCCGGGCTTCGCGTTGGCTTTGATCGTCGTATACGCCACGCCGGCGGCGAGCTCGGCAAGCGAGCGGTTGGACATGCCGGAGCGGGCGACGTAATCGGTGCCGAACCGGGGCAGGCGCGGCGCGGCGCCTTGCTGCTTCAAGGGCGGCAGGCTCTCGTCGCGCGTCGCGTTGTAGACCTTCTCGAGGATCGGTCCGTGGCGCACCTCCTCGTTCGACCAGATCGCCATCTGCCCGGCCTTGCCTTTGAGGGCCACCTGCAGGACGCGCTCCTGGAACGTCGTGCCGAGGAAGTGCGACATCCGCGGAAGGCGGTTGTGCAGGCTCTGCGCGAAGGCGTACTGGTACTGGAGCGTCGGCTCCTCGAGGTCCATCGCGGCCTTGAAGGCCTTCATGATGCTGACCCGGTCGAGCGAGGCTCCGTCGAAATCCGCGGGCGAGAGCTGTTTGATCTTGTCCCGGTTCTTCCACGGGTTGACCAGCGGCTGGTTGTCCGTCCTCAGGATGCCCTCCTGATTGGCGAGCGGCTCCAGGCGGTACAGGGACCACTTCAGGTCGTCGTCGGTGACGGACTCGGCGAGCTCCCGCGTCCGGGACATGAAGGCGCGGACGCGCCGGATGCGGTCGGGGAGCCCCGTCGCGAAGCGCCACCCGGCGCGCACAAGGGACTCGGGCTTCCGGTCCGGCTTATACGAGAGCGGATGCTCGACGCCCTTGCGGTCGACGGCGACCGCGGGCTGCTCTTGAGGCTTGGCGAGCGGCACGGGCAAGGGGCCGGCTCCCGAGTCGAGCAGGAGCGCCTTCTCGTGCGCGATCCCGTCGTTGAGCTCGCCGGCGATGCCTCGGGCACGGGCCTTCATGACCTCGCCGCGGCCGTCGATCAGAGAGGCTGCCGCGCCCCGGGAGGTGTAGGGCGCGGCCAGAGCGACGAGCGTCGTGCGGTAGGCGGCCGCGACGCTAAGGAGCAGTCCGGGCGGCGTCGCCGGCGCGGCCGGGGCCAGGGGCTGGGCGC
>JACQPK010000210.1 GCA_016207565.1 Elusimicrobiota bacterium | reverse complement strand
GTCGAGGATCGCGTCGACCTCCGCGCGCGTGTGGGCGATGCAGGTCAGGTGGGCGGCGGTCTCCAGGCCGAGCTCGTTTTTGATCATGCCGGCCATTTCGATCGTGCGCTCGCGCGCCGAGCCCCCGGCGCCGTAGGTCAGCGTGACGAAGGCCGGGTGGAGCGTCTTCAACTGGCGCACGGTGTCCTTGAAGGCCTCGGTGTCCTCGGGAGTCTTGGGCAGGAAGAACTCGAACGAGAAGACGGGCTCGGCCTTTCCAAAAAGCTCCGGAATCCTCACGGAGCCATCATATAAAAAACGCCGGCGTCTATTGGACGCGGCGGGCGGCGGGCAGGCGCTGCAGGGCGCTCCCCGCGCGCGTCGGGAGCCCCGAGTCGGCGCCGGGCGCGACCTGGGCCTGGGCGGTCTGCACCAGCTTCTGGTACTCCGCGACCATGTCCGGGTCGGTGTTGACCGCGAGGGCGTTGCGATAGTCGACGGCCGCGTTCGAGAACTGGCCGAGGTTCATCCACGCGGCGGCGCGGTTCCGGTAGAAGCGGTCGTTGTGGTCGTTGAACCCGATCGCGCGGCTGAAGTGCTCGATCGCGTCCGCATAGCGCCGCTGCGAGAACATGCAGAGCCCCAGCCCGTTCCACGCGTCGGCGTAGCGGCCGTCCAGGTTGAGCGCGAGGGTATAGTTCTCCTGGGCCTTGCGGATGTCCTTCAAGAAATAACGGAGATTGCCCGCGCGCAAATACACCTCGGGCCAGCGGGGCGCGAGCTTCGAGCCCTCGACGGCCGCGCCGACGCCCGCCTCGAACCGGCGGCGGATGGCGAGCAGCGTCAGCAGCCTCGTGTGGGCCTGCGGGTTGTGCGGCGCGAGGTCCACGGCGCGCCGGTAGTCCTGTTCGGCCGCCTCGTAGGACTGCTGCGACGCGAGCGCCGCGCCGCGGGCGAGGTACGACGCGGCGATCGAGGCGTCCATCTCCATCGCTTTCGTGTACTCCATGATCGCGCGGTCGAAGTAGCCGCCGTTGTGGATCGCGTTGCCGCGCAGCAGGTAAACGTACGGGTTGCCCTGGTCCTTGTCGAAGAGCTTCTCGAGATTGCCCATCAGCGTGTAGTAGTCCGGCTTTCCGATCGGCGTCCCGTCGAAATCGAGGTCGGGCTCGCGCACGAGCGGGTCGAGGTCGATGGCGATGCGGTAGGCCTCGTCGGACTCCTTGTACTGGCGCATCGTCGCGTGCGCGACCGATCTCGCCAGCTGCGCGGGGGCGTGCCGCGCGCCGAGCTTGTGGCCTTCGTCGAGGTCGGTGACGGCGTTGGAGAACTCCCGGAGCGCGATCCACGCGAAGCCGCGGTCGATGTAGGCCGGGCCGAGCTTCGGGTCGATGTCGATCGCCTTGCTGCAGGCCCGCACGGCCTCTCGGGGGTCGCGCCCGAGCCGGAACGCCCGGCACAGGAAGGCGAGCGTCTCGGCCGAGCCCGGGTCCTTGGACAAGGCTTTCTTGAAGGCGTTGACCGCGAGCCCGTAGCGGCGCTCGACGCCGTGGAGCATGCCCTGGGCGAAGTAGAACGGGAAGTCCTCCGGCCCCACCTCCGCGGCCTGCCCCAGGTCCCGCTCGGCCTGCACGTAGTCGTGCGAGCGGATCCGCATGAGCGCGAGCTGGCTGTAGAGGTTGCCGTTGCGGGGATCGATCTCCAGGGCCGACCGGAGGTCGGACACCGCCTTCGTCACGTCCCCCTGTTTGAAGTAGGCGTGGGCGCGCCGCTGCAGGATTTTCGACGCGGTTCCCTTGAGGGTCAGCGCGCGGTCGAAGGACTCGATCGCTTTGCGGTAGTCCTTCCGCCGCAGCAGCGCGTCGCCGAGGTTGAAGTACGCCTCGGGGTCCTTCGGCGCGAGACCCACCGCGCGGAGCAGGTCCGGCAAGGCCTTCTCCTCGTCGGAGAGCGTGAAGGCGTACAGCAGGCCGCGATTCGAGAAGGCGTCCGCGACGTCCGGGCCGTATTTCACCGCCGCGTTGAAGTCCGCGAGCGCCTCGCGGTTGCGTCCCAGGGCGGCGTGGAGCCTTCCGCGCGCGATCCGGGCCGGCACGTGCTTGGGATTGAGGAGCACCGCGCGGTTGAGCGCCGAGAGCGCGGGAGTGTCCCGCGTCATCTTGAAGAGGAGGCGGCCGCGCGCGGTCCAGCCGGCCACCGACGAGGAGCTGTACGCGACGAGCTCGTCGAGGTCGGCCAGCGCCTTGTCGTTCTGCGACAGGATCTCGTAGACGTTCGCGCGCCGCAGCAGGGCCGATTCGAGCCACGAGACCCGCAGCTTCGCCGGCGCCATCGAGACCGCCTGGATGCCCTTCGTGTACATCCGGAGCGCGTCGTCGTGGAGCGCCTCGCTCGTGAGCCGGTTGCCCATGAGCACCGCGGACGGCGTGTGGTCGACCACCGTCTCGATGGCCAGCCGGAAGTCCGCCATCGCCCCGTCGCGGTCGCCCAGCCGGTACTTCATCTCGCCGCGGTCGTACAGCGGCGAGAAGTGGTCGGGCGCCACCCGCAGCGCCTCCTCGTAGTCCTTGAAGGCCAGGTCCTTGCTGCTCTTCTTCATGTACGCCGCGGCGCGCCCGAGGTAGGCGTACGTGTAATTCGGGTTCAGGAAGATCGCCTTGCTGTAGGCCTGGATCGCTCGATTGAAGTCCCCGCGCTGCGCGAAGATGACGCCGAGGAGCGCGTAGGGCAGCGGGAATTTCGGATTGGTCCGGAGCGCGCGGGCGAGGTCGTCGACCGCGTAGTTCACCTTGTTCTGCTCGTGATACGAGAGCGCGCGGTTGTAGCGGGCCACCACGAGCATGGGGTCGAGGCGCAGGGCCTCGGTCCAGTCCTTGATCGCGGTCGCGTCGTCGCCGGCCGCGCGGTACGCCCGCCCGCGTCCGAGGAACGCCTCGGCGTTCTCCGGGTCGGCCCGCAGCACTTGCTCGTAGTCGTCGAGCGCCTTGCGCGTGTCGCCGACGAACGTGTACGCGGCGGCGCGGGCGAGGAAGCTCTCGACGTCGTTGGGGACGATCGTCAGGGCCTTCTTGAGGTCCTCGGACATGTAGCGCCCGCCGCCCAAGGCGTAGCGCACCTGCGCCCGCCAGGCGTACGCCGGCGTCAAAGAGGAGTTCTCCGTGATCGCCTTAGACAATGACGACAGGGCGGGCTCGAGGTCCCCCCGCTTGTACTGGACTATGCCCTCGTCGAAATAGCGGCGCGCCAGGCCGCGATCTCCGGCCCGGGCGCCCGCGACAAAGGCCAACAGGATGGCTATCGCGGCGGAGCTCATCTCCCCCAAGTCTAAGCGGAACTTGTTACATTTTCAAGTCTGGCGCCAAGGCCCCCCGCGGGGGCCGCGGAGCGGGGGTCGATCCGTTTGCTATATTCTGTCGATGAAACCCGCCTCCCCTAGCTCCGCCGCGCTCATCGCCCAGGCCGACCGCTGGGGCGCCCAAAACTACGCCCCGCTCCCCGTCGTCCTGACCCGCGGCCGCGGGGTCTTCGTCTGGGATGTCGACGGCCGCCGCTACTTCGACTGCCTGAGCGCGTACTCGGCGCTGAACCAGGGGCACAACCACCCGCGCATCGTCGCGGCGGCCCGCCGCCAGCTCGGGCGGCTGGCGTTGTCCTCGAGGGCCTTCCACAACGAGCTGATGGGCCCGCTCCTCGAGCGGATATGCCGCCTGACGGGCATGGACCGCGCGATCCTGATGAACTCCGGCGCCGAGGCGGTGGAGACCGCCGTGAAGGCGATGCGCCTCTGGGGCTATAAGAGGAAAGGCGTCGCCGAGGGCCGGGCGAAGATCGTGGTCGCGTCGGGGAATTTCCACGGCCGCACGACGACGATCGTCAGCTTCTCGACCGATCCCCGGTCCTACGAAGGTTTCGGCCCGAAGACTCCGGGGTTCGCGGTCGTGCCCTATGGCGACGCGGACGCCCTCGCGACCGCTCTCGGGCCGGAGACCTGCGGAGTCCTGATCGAGCCCATCCAAGGCGAGGCCGGGGTCCGGATCCCCCCGCCTGGCTACCTGCGCCGGGCGCGCGAGCTCTGCGACCGAGCGAACGTGCTCCTCTGCCTCGACGAGATCCAGACGGGGCTCGGACGGACCGGGAAGCTGTTCTGCGCGGAGCACGAGCGCGTGCGTCCGGATCTGTTCGCGCTGGGCAAGGCCCTGTCGGGCGGACTCTATCCGGTCTCGGCCGTGGCCGCGCGCGACGAGGTCCTGGGGCTCTTCGAGCCGGGGACGCACGGCAGCACCTACGGCGGCAACCCGTTGGCGTGCGCGATCGGCTTGGCGGCGCTCGACGTCCTCGAGCGCGAGCAGCTCGCCTTGCGCGCGGCGAGGCTCGGCGCGCGGTTCTTGAAGCACCTCAAGACGCTGAGCCATTCCAAGCTCAAGGAAGTCCGCGGCCTCGGCCTCCTCCTCGCGATCGAGTTTACGGAGCCCGTGGCGAAGGCCTTCTGTAAGCGCCTCATGCGCGCCGGGCTCCTCGCCAAGGACACGCACGAGACGACCGTCCGGTTCGCGCCTCCGCTCGTGATCAACTCCGCCCAGGTCGACGCCTGCTTCCGCATCGTCCGAGAGACCCTGGCCGCGTTCTGACGTATCCGGCCGCCGCTAGGCGTAAAAGTTGCGGACCCAGGCGTGCTCGCGGAGCTGCCCGAGCAGGTCCGCGTCGAAGTAGCGCCCGTCGGCCGCGCGGACGTTCTCCTCCACGTGCGACCGCCGGCGCATGCCGGGGATGACGGTGCCGACCGCCGGAAAGCTCAGGCAAAACTTGAGCGCGGCCTGCGCCAACGACTCGGCGTGCCGGCCGACGAGGAGGCCCCGCAACGCGTCCGCGCGCCGGACGGTCTCGCCAAGCCGCTCGCCGCCGAAATAGTGGCTGCGGAAGTCCGAGGGCTCGAAGCGGGTCTCGCGCGTGAGCGACCCGGTCAGGCCGCCTTCGTCGAAGGGGCAGCGCGCGACGACGCCGATCCCGAGCTCGGCGCAGAGGGGCAGGAGGCGAAGGGCGGCGCGCTGGTCGAAGAGGTTCAGGCTCACCTGCACGGCGTCGAAGACGCCCGCGCGCAGGACCTCGAGGGAGGAGTCGGGATCGTCGGAGTTCACGGAGACGGCCCAGAACCGGACCTTGCCGTCGCGCTTGAGCCTCCCCAGCGTCTCGAGCGTCTTGGGCCAGAGGCGGTCCTTCAGCCACGCGTCGTGCCAGACGTGGAGCTGCTGGAGGTCGAGGCGCTCGACGCGCAGCGCGGCGAGCGAGCGGTCGGTGCACTGCTCGATCCACTCCGGCGGGAACGCGAGCCCGATGGGGGTCGAGGCGCGGGCGGGCCACTCCATGTTCTTCGGCGGAACGGCGGTGGCGACCACGGCGGACTGTCCGGTGTCGCGCAGGGCCTGGCCGATGAGGCGCTCGCTGTGGCCGTGGCCGTACACGAAGGCGGTGTCGAAGTAGTTCACGCCGAGCTCGAGCGCGCGCCTGAGGACGGTCGACGACTCGCCGTCCTCGGTGCGGCCCCACATCGTCTTGCCGATGCCCCAGCCCCCGAAGCCGATCTCCGAGACGTCGAATCCGGTCCGGCCGAGCCGGCGCCGCGCGAGCTGCGTCTTCATTGGCTCACCTTCACGATGAGGCCGATGTCCTCGAGGATCGCCGCGACGGCCTCGCAGCGCTCGCGGGGTCCGTTGTAGACGATCGCCAGGCCCTTGGAGTGCACCTCCCACGCCAGCTCGCGCGCGCGGCCGAGGGAGCAGTGCGTGGCCTTCATGAGCTGCCGCTCCACCTCGTCGAACGTGTGGCACTCGCAGTTGAACAGCACGGTCTTCCACGCGTAATCGGCGTTCGAGGTATCCTGCTCCTCCTCGACGCCGATCGGGGCGGCGGCGCCGCCCGTCATGGCGTGGGCTCCGAACCCGCGGGTGCGAGCCCTGCGTCGCGGGACGCCCCGAGCTTCGAGACGAAGAAATCGACCGTGCGTTTGACGTAGTCCAGCCGGTTGCGCCGCCGCGTGAAGCCGTGCCCCTCGTCCGGGTAGACGACGAGGCCGACGGGGACGCGGCGCTCGAGGAGCTTGCGGTAGATCAGCTCGCTCTCGGCGGGCGGCACGTTCGTGTCGTTGGCGCCTTGGAAGATCAAGAGCGGCGCGCGGATCGCGTCGAGGTAGGTCACCGCGGAGCGCTCCTTGAAGAGCTCCGGGTCCGTCGCGGGCGTGCCCATCTCCGTCTTGTACCATTCCAGGAAACGCTCGCCCGACAGCTCGAAGTCGAGCTTGAGGTCCGGCATGCCGTAGAGCTCGACGCCCGCGGCCCACAGCTCGGGCCGGCGCGCGAGGGCCATCAGCGTGAGGTAGCCGCCGTAACTGCCGCCCGTGACGCCGGCCCGCGTCACGTCCGCGTAGCCGCGCTCGGCGAGATACGCGACGCCGGCCCACAGATCGTCGAGGTCCTTGCCGCCCCAGTCCTTGTTGTTGAGGTCGAGGAAGTCCGCGCCGTAGCCGCTGGACCCCCGGTAGTTCGGCAAGAGGACGCCGAAGCCCGCCTGCGAGAGCGCCTGCCACAGCGGGTCGAACTCGTCGAAGGTCTGCAGGTCGGGGCCGCCGTGGGGCGCGACGATCACCGGGGGCGGCAGCCCGAGGCTCCAGCGTTTCGGCGGGAGGTAGAACGAGTGGATGATCGTCCCGTCGGAGGACGGGAACTCGATCGAGGCCGCCTCCGAGAGCTCCTCCGGGTCGAGGCCCGCGGCCAAGGAGCGCGTCATCTGCCGCCGCCGGCCGCTCGCCAGGTCCATCACCCAGACGTCGGACGGGCGGCGGGAGTCGCCCCACAGCATCGCGAGGCGGCGGCCGCGAGCGTCGACGTCGAACTCCGCGACGTGGCCCTCCGGCCCGAACAGCCGCACCGGAGCGGCCTTCGGGCTCGCGAGGCGGTAGAGGGCGCTGCGGCCCTTCTCGTTTCGCGAGTAGACGATGCCGGCGCCGCCTCGGGCGACGGCGCGATCGACGTCCCAGTCGTCCGGCCCGAAGAGGCGCGGCCGGCCGCCCGCCGCCGAGACGAGCGCGAGCTGCAGGAAGCCTTTCTGGTTGAGCGCGAGGCAGAGCACGTCCTTGCCGTCCGGCATGAACTGCTGCGCGATGAGCGAGCCGCCGTCCGTGGGCGGCTCGACCACCCTCGTTGCGCCGCTCGCGAGGTCCACGAACAGCAGGTCCCCCGCCTGTCCGTCGGCGGTGCGATACATCGCGATCGTCCTGCCGTCCGGCGACCAGACGGGGCTGCGCAAGCCTACCGGCTCGCGAGTCACGCGCCGCGACTCCCGCGTGTCCAGGTCCATCACGAAGAGCTGAAAGCCGGCGCCGTCTTCGGCGCCCGCGGCGGGCGCCGTCGACTTCGAGGGCCGGTCCGCGATGTAGGCCAGCCGGCGCCCGTCCGGGGAGAATGAGGCCCCGCGGACGCCGTCGGGATCCGTCTCCGACGCCGCGGTGAGCGTCAGCGCTTCCGCGGGGCCGCCGCGGACGTTCGTCACGTAGAGGTCGCGGCGCTCGTCCCCTCCGCGGTCCGAGGCGAAGAGCACCCCGTCGCCGTCCGGAGCGAACGTGAGCTCGGTCGCCTGCTCGTTGAGCGCGGAAAGCTGCTCGGGCCAGGCCGGTTCCTCGCGGAGGACTTTCGCGCCCGCGGCGTCGCGGCAGACCGAAACGGACCACACCTCCACGGCCCCGCTGATATCCGACGCGAACGCGACGCGGCAGCCGTCGGGCGAGAACGCGAGCTCCGTGATCGTCCGCTGCTGGGCGAGCTGTTGCGGCGTGATCGGTTGAGCGAGGGCGGCGGCGGCGAGCAGGGTCGTGATCATGGGTTGGCGGCGCCCGGGCCCTCGGGGCCCGGAGCGTCCTTGGGGGCGCCTGCGATCTTGAGCGTGACGGCGTGCAGCAGGCGCAGATAGGCGTTCACTGAGTCGATCCCGATGCGTTCGTCGACGCCGTGGGCGCGGTCGGCGTCCTCCGGGGTCATCGGCGGATCGAGACCGTAGACGATCGTCCCGCGCGCCCGCAGCGATTGCGCATCGGTCGACCACGCCGACATGAACGGCGCGATCCTGGCGCCGGGCGACTGTTCCCCGAGGGCTTCCTCGATCGCGGCGAAGAGCGGCGTGTCGAGCGGCATGGACGGGACCGGCGGCAGCGGGTCGGCGTCATACTTGAGCTCGATCGACGGCTCGGCGATCACCCTCCCGAGGTCGCGCACGAACCGCTTCGGATCCCGTCCCGGCATCAGGCGGCAGTTCACGACCGCGCGCGCCTCCGAGGGCACGACGTTCGCCTTGTAGCCTCCCTCGACGATGGTGGCGGAGACGGTGTCGTGAAACAGCGCGCCCGCCTCCGCGTCGAGGCGTTCGATGGCGCGGGCGGCCCGTTCCCAGCCGCGTCCGGAGAGCTTCGCCGTCAGGCGCGCCCGTTCGCTGCCGGGAGGCGCCGTCGCCTCGAGGAAACGCACCGCGATCGGGTGGCGCTCGAGGGGCGGCTCCCACGCGGCGAGCCGGGAGAGCGCCCGGCCGAGCGCGAAGACGGGATTGTCGCGGCGCGGGATCGAGGCGTGGCCCGAGGAGCCGCGCGCGACGAGCGTGACGTCGAGATACTGTTTCTCGGCGGCCTGCAGATGGACCGACGAGATCCGCCCGTCCCTCCAGAGGGTGTGTCCCCCCTCGTTGATCGCGAACTCGGCGTCGAGCTCGGAGCCGTGCTCGCGCAAGAGCCAGGTGAGGTGCCGCTCCGAGCCGCCGACCTCCTCGTCGGCCTGGGCGAAGAAGACGACGTCGCGCGAGAGCCGGACCCCCGAGCGCTTGAGCAGCTTCAGGACCATCAGCTCCGCCGCGCAGAGTCCCTTGATGTCGGCGGCGCCCCGGCCGTAGACGTAGCCTTCCTTCTCGACCGCATCGAACGGAGGCACCGACCAGCGAGCCGCCTCGGCCGGGACGACGTCGGTGTGGCAGACGAGGAGGAAGGGCCGGCGGGAGCCGTCGCCCTTGAGGCGGGCGATGAGGCTCGCGCGCGAGCCCGTCGACACGTAGATGCGCGACTCGATGCCGTCGTCGGCCAGCGCGCGCTCAAGATAGCGCGCGGCCACGAGCTCGTTGCCGGGCGGGTTGGAGGTGTCGAAGCGGATGAGAGCCTTCAGATGGTCCTTCATCTCCGCGTAGGCCCCGAGGAACGGGTCGCCCGCGGCGGAGCCGGCCAGCGCGACGGCCGCCAGCCAGCCGATCACCCGATCTCCTGAAGGACGTCGCCCTTCTCGTCGACCACCAAGAACGACACGGCCGGATCGGCTCTCCGGTCTCGGCCCGCGTAGGCGGCGTCGACCGCCTTGTCCTGCGAGTCGAAGTCGCCGACTTTGGCGACGCCCATCGCTCTCCCGGCTCCGGGCCGCTTCTCGAGCACGCGGAAGCACTTGTGCTCGACCGGGTCCGAGGCGCAGTTCTGCCGGACCTCGGCGGGGCTGGGGTCGGCGCCGTAGCGACGGATGAAGCGCAGCACGAGCGCGGCCGCCAAGAACGGCAAGACGAGATAGTAGAGGATGAGAAGCACCATTCCGCTCGAGGGCCATTCTACCTAATTAAGCCCGCATCAAGCCGCGTGCGGGCACCGCGGAAAAGCGTGCGTTTCCCAGGTTTTTCCGCGTGAAGAACGATTTCCTGGGGCCTCGGCGCCCGACGGGCTACCCTAGAGGCAGGAGGCGATGATGCGAACGATCACTCAGCGGATGGACCGGGAGGCGGCGGCGCCGATCCTGCTGGCCGCGGCGCTCACCGTCGGCGCGGTGGGGCTCGAGCTCTTCGGCGATCTGCAGGTGCCGCCTCCGGCCGCCGACCACGGCGCGGCGTTCGCGCTCGCGATGCCGCCGTCGGCCGCGCGCCGGATGCCGGTCGGCTCCCGCCTGACGAAGCCCTCCGCTGAGCGCGCCGGGGCGGTCTCGAAGGGCCCGATGTCCTTCAACGAGTTCATCGACGTCGCCCGCAAGGCGACGCCGAAGCCGGTGGCCGAGAAGTTCGTGGACGAGTTCCTCGGCGAGCCGCCGCTGCTCGACGAGCTCACCGAGTTCGAGCGCGCCCGCGGCGGCGACGCGCCCGCGAGCGAGTTCCTCGGACGCATGCTGCGCCGGCCCGAGTTCGCCTCGCTCGTGTCCTCCTTCCGCTCCGACGCCGGGTTCCAGGAGGCCTTCGCGGCGATCGCCCGAGATCCGCGCGCGGCCGACGTCCTTCGCGGCGTCGGAAGCGCATCCTCGACCGCCGCGACCGGCAGGCCGCGGCGCGCCCGCGGGGCGCGCGCCGTGGCGTGGTCCTCGTCCGCGGCCGGTCCGCGCCCGGGCGCGGTGGCCCGGCTCACGGCCGCCTCTCCGGCGGCGCAGGCGCCGGGCGCGGGCCGGCCGGCCTCCGCAGGGACGCGGCCGGAGCTCCCGGGCACGACCGACGCGACGGTCACGCCGGCCGCCCCGGTTCCCGAGATCGGCGCGACGCGCGAGGCGGCCGCCGGGCCGTCGGCGTCTTTGGGAAGCTTCGTGTCGGGGCCGGCGCTCGAGGGCGCCTCGTGCGACACGCAGAGCCTCTTCGCGTCGGCGCCGAAGGACCTCCGCGCGATCCTCGATCGCGAGTGCGAGTCCAAGGGCATCTGCGATCCTCTCCAGTCCTGCGGCACCGCGGGCGTGCTCGACCGCTGCGCGGCGGTGGCGAGCGCCGAGCGGGGTTGCGAGAGCCTCCTCGGCTCCCGGGGCTCCGACCGGAGCCCGGCGCCGGCGCCGGCGCCGGACACGAAGGTCACGCCGGTCGTGCCGGCCGCTCCCGAAAAGGCGCGCAGGCTCGATGTCGACCCGGCGCCGGCGCCTGTCGTACCGGAGACGCCGAAGAAGTCGTTCTGGCGCGAGCTCGCCGAAGGGCTCGGCGGAATGATCGGTCGGGGAGTCGGGTTCGTCGTCGGCCTCATCCGCCGGCCCGACTGGCCGGGAGTCCTCGGTGACGCGGACGCGGGAGCCGCCAAGGGCGTGGAGATCGCGGATGCCGTGGTCGACGCGGTGGGCGGTTTCTTCCGCAACCTGTTTTGACGAGAGCCATGGGATTGACGCGCTCGTGACGGGGCGTTAAACTTCGGGCGTTCGCCGGGAGGCAACCCCATGGGCCTGTTCAGCAGCCAGTTCATCGACGTCATCGAGTGGACCGACGAGGGCTCCGACCTCCTCGTGTACCGGTTCCCCGATTCCGACCGGGAGATCAAGATGGGCGCGCAGCTCACGGTGCGCGAGTCGCAGAACGCCGCCTTCGTCAACGAAGGGAAGCTGGCGGACGTCTTCCGGCCCGGCCGCTACGAGCTCGCGACCAAGAACCTCCCGATCCTGACGACGCTGCGCTCCTGGGCGCACGGATTCAGCTCGCCGTTCAAGGCGGAGGTCTATTTCTTCAACATGCGCCAGTTCACCGGGCTGAAGTGGGGCACGGCGAACCCGGTCACCGTCCGCGATCCCGAGCTCGGGCTGGCCCGCGTCCGCGCGTTCGGCCTCTACGCCATGCGGGTCAAGGATCCCGCGAAGCTCATGCGGCAGGCGGCGGGAACGGCGGCGGGCTTTCGCGTCTCCGAGATCGAGACCCAGCTGAGAGGCTCGATCGTGAACCGCTTCAGCGATCTCATCGCCGAGTCGAAGATCCCTTTCGCCGACATCGCGTCCCACCTCGAGGAGCTGAGCCGCTTCGGCTCCGAGCGGCTGCAGGGCGACTTCGAGCCTCTGGGCCTGGAGCTGACCCGGTTCCTCGTCGAGAACGTTTCGTTGCCGGCGAGCGTGGAGCAGGTGCTGGACAAGAAGACGGGAATGGGCGTGATCGGCGGCGAGATGGGGCGTTACGCGCAGTTCCAGGCCGCGGACGCGATCAAGGACGCGGCCCAGAACCCCGGCGGGCTCGCCGGCGCAGGGGCCGGGCTGGGCGTCGGGATGGGGATGGGGCAGCTCTTCTCCCAGGCGGTGCAGCCCGGCGCGGCCCCTTCCGGGCTCGCGTGCGGGAAGTGCTCCAAACCCCTGCCGGCGGACGCCAAGTTCTGCCCGGAATGCGGACATCCGCGCGCCCAGGCCTGTCCGAAGTGCAAGGCGCCCGCGTCCGGAGGAAGATTCTGCGCCCAGTGCGGCTCGGCCCTGACGCCCGGCTGACACGGCCGAATTCGGACTTGACAAGTCAAGGATTCCGCCTCATACTGAAAGCAAATCCCGAACGCGAGTCGCAACGCGTGGAGGCCGCCATGCGCCGGACGCCGACTCTTCCGATCACGCCGTTCGTTCTCGCGCTTACCTTAATAATTCCCGGGAACCCCGCGTCCGCCGGCTCTTCCCTCGCTGAGAAGCTCGCGAAGGACGCGAAGAAATTCGCCAGGGAGGTGAAGCAGGACGTCAAGCAGGCCAAGCAAGAAGGCGCCACCGCCCAGCAGCTGCGGCAGGAGGTCAGGGAAGAGGCGAAGGAGCTCCGTCAGGAGGTCCGCAAAGACGTGAGGCAGGCCGTCAGGCAGGGTGAGGTCACTAAGGAGGAGGCCAAGGAGGCGGTCAAGGAGATCGTCGGAGAGATCAGGGACAAGGTCAAGGACTTCGTCCAAGAGGTAAGGAAGGAGCTTCCGAAGGGCGAGGGGAGGCCGTCGAACTCCGCGCCGCCCCCGGAGACCGTCTCCCAGGCGGTCAACAGCACGCTCAACAGCGCCGGCGAGCTCCTCGGGAACGTCGCCGTGCCCCCGATCCCGGGTCTCGGCACGACGGGCGAACTATCGGCCACCGGGCAAGGGGCGACGTCCGGCAACGGGACGACGGCGCGCCCCGCCGCCGCCACGGGGACCGGACCCTCGGCGGGCAAGGTCATCGAGCAGGCGCCGCCGAAGACGACCCCGCTCGCCGACCTGCCCGGCGTCACGACCGTCAAGGACGCCGAGCGGTCGCTGTCGACGTCGGTGCGTAGGATCTTGAAAGGAGCCGAGCCCGGCGCGAGGATCGAGGACACCCTCGCCAAGGTGCAAGACCTCTCGGTGCGGCCCGCGGTCGAGACCGCCTTGAACTCGAAGGTCCAGCTCCCCAAGGACTCCTCCGGCCTCCCGGCGGCCGAGGCGAAGACCGTCTCGCTCGTCCGCGGGATGAAGACCCGCCTGAACATGAGGGAGTACCGGCAGGCGGAGCGGGACGCCGACGAGGCGCTCCTGCTCGATCCGCAGAACGTCGATGCGCTCCAGACGCGAGCCGAGGCCCGGCTGCGGCAAGGCAACGCCGAGGGCGCCCTCGCGGACGCCGCGCTCGCCGCCAAGATCGATCCCCGGAACCCGCACAACTGGATATTGTGGGTCGACGCGCTCGCCAAGCTGCAGAATACGGACGAGGCGTTGCGCGTGATCGGGCAGGCGCTGCAGCACCATCCGCGGAACGCGCTCCTCTACCTCCGCCAGGCGGCGCTCTTGGATCAGACCGGAAAGCGCGACGACGCTCTGGGCGCGCTGGCCAAGGCGGCCGAGCTCAACTCCCGCTACGAGCTCGCGTACCAGGCGGCGCTCAAGGGCGCCAAGATCAAGTACCCCGATTTCGACGAGGACCTCGTCGTCGACGACCTGGGGCGCGGCTCCCGCCGCTTCGGTCCGCTCGGCTGGGCGCTGGCCGTCGGCTGCTTCCTCTGCCTCGGCGCGGCGCTTTGGCTGCTGCGGCGCCGGCAGCCGGAGTGGATCGTCGCCCTCGACGCGAAGGCCGCCGCCCCGGCCGCGCCGCTGTTCGCGGTGCAGTACCAGACCGTTCGGGTGCTGTCGTAAGGCGCCGTCGGCGAGGGGACCGCGGCGACGGACAAGCGGCTCGAGCGCCCGGTCGGCGTGCGGCGGC
>JACQPK010000238.1 GCA_016207565.1 Elusimicrobiota bacterium | reverse complement strand
TCGGTCCTAAACCAGTGCTCGAAGTTGAGCAGGGTCTCGGGAAATCGTTTTACCATCAGCAGATATTACTGAATTAGTTGAGTAATGTGGATATGCCAACCCGGAAAACATCTTCGACCAGGCGCTCGAAGACCTGCTCGATCGCCGGGATCCGTGGCGGCGAATGGCTCGGAAACGGGCGAGAGAAACGAAGAAAAAGGTGGACCCAGCGCCCGGCTGAGCTTAACTAAACGGCATTGGCGCTAGCCTCCGATCTTGAGCCGCGCGGCGCCGTGCGTCTCGAACTCCTCCAAGAAGGGCCGCGCGGCCTCGTCCCAGAGGCGCTCGCGGTCCTCCTCGGCGAGCTTCGCGAAGTCCTCCGGCGGGAAGCGCTTGCCGAGCTCGATGCGCGCCAGGCGGTCGGCGAGCTCCTGCCAGAGCGTGTACTCGTCGTAAGCGTCGATCGCTTCCGCGACGTTGCCTTCCTCGAAGGCGTCCGATGGGAAGAGCTGGCCGGACTCCTCGTCGAGCTCGAAGGCCCCTTCCATCTCCGCGTCGGGCGCGAGCTGGTAGACCTTCTGCTCCACGCGATCGTATTTCTCGTCGCGCTCCTCTTTGATGCCGTTGACGATCCAGTTGCCGAGGTAGACGAGCTCGACTAGACGCCGGTACTCCTCGGGTTCGAGTTCGAGCCGGAGCTTCATAGATCGAGGGAGCGCGCCCAGATGTTGCGGAAGCGGACCGGCTGGCCGTGGTCCTGCAGCTCCACCGGGCCGCGTGGCGGATGCGGCGCGTACGCCCCGATCGCCTCGTGCAGCGTCGGGCCCAGGAGCGCGCGGCCGTGATGCACGACCAGCCCATTGTGGAAGAGGGTCAGGCGCGCGGGCTGCAGGAGCCGCTCGCCTTCGAAGCGAGGCGCGATCCACACGAGGTCGTAGGTCTGCCACTCGCCCGGCGCGCGGCACGCGTTGACGATCGGCGGGAATTGGCCGTACACGGCGGCGGCCGACCCGTCGGCGTAGGTGTCGTTCCGGTGGCCGTCGAGGATCTGCACCTCGTAGGCGCCCATGAGGAAGACGCCGCTATTGCCGCGGTCCTGCCCGTCGCCGCGCACCTCCGCCGGCGCGGCCCACTCGAGGTGCAGCTGGCAGTCGCCGAGGAGCGCGCGCGAGCGGATGTTCCCGGCGCCGGGCACGATCTCCAGCACCCCGCGCTCGACGCGCCAGCGCGCCGGGCCGCGGTCGACCCCCTCCCAAGCGGCGAGGTCCTTGCCGTCGAACAACACGACGGCGTCGGAAGGCGGACCGCCGTCCTCCGCCGCCGGTTTGACGACCGGCGGCACGGGGCGCGCCAGATCGTGGACGCGGTACGTCGAGCCGGGGATGGGTGGGGTATCGGCCATCCCGCCTACTTAGCAAATGCCCGGGCTCGACCCAAAGGGCCCGGGACCGGCGGGCTCATCGCTCGTTAGGCGCCGGCCGAGCCGACCAGGTCGAGCAGCCCGCGGATCTTGTCGGCCAGGAGCGCCAGATTGAGGGGCTTCTGAAGAAAGAGGACCTTCGGCCCCAGGAGCTCATGGCGGACGATCCCGGCTTCGGTGTAGCCGGACGTGAAGATGACCCGCAGGGCCGGGCTTTCCGCGCAGAGTCGCTGCGCGAGGTCGTCGCCGCGCATCCGCGGCATGACCAGATCGGTCAGGAGCAGCGCGATGTCGCTCTTGCGCGCCGACCAGAGCTCGAGGGCCTCGTCCGGGTCCCGCGCCGAGAGGACGCCGTAGCCTGCGCCTTCGAGGAAACGGATGAGCACGCGGCGCACGAGCTCGTCGTCTTCCACCACCAAGATGAGCTCGGAGCCCCGGCGAGGCGGCGGCGTCGGGACGGACGGGGCCGGCCGCTCCTCGGTCGCCTGCGCGCGAGGGAAGTAGATCTTGAAGGTGGCGCCCCGTCCCGGCTCGCTGTCCACGTAGATCGAGCCGCCCGACTGCTTCACGATCCCGTAGACCGTGCACAGGCCCAGGCCCGTGCCGACGCCGGCGTCTTTCGTCGTGAAGAAGGGCTCAAAGAGGCGCGCGATCGTCTCGCGGGCCATCCCGGCCCCGGTGTCCGAGACGGAGAGCATCACCTGCGGGCCCGGGAAGCTGCCGGGGTGCGCCTTCACGTACTCGGCGTCGAGGTCGACGTTCGCGGTCTCCACGGTGATCCGGCCGCGCTTGGCGATCGCGTCGCGGGAGTTGAACACGAGGTTGAGAAGGATCTGTTGGACCTGGCCGGGGTCCGCGCGCACCGGACCGACCGCCGGATCGAGGTTCGTGGCGAGCTCGATCTCCTCGCTCACGGCGCGCCGCAGGATCGGCCCGAGCTCTTTGACGACGGCGTTCAGGTCGATGACCCGCGGCTGCAGCACCTGGTTCCGGCTGAAGGCGAGGAGCTGGCGCGTCAGCGTCGCCGCGCGCCCGGTCGCCTGCTGGATGCCTTCGATCTCCTTGCGCCGTTCGTCGTCCGGACGGAGCTCGCCGAGCAGGAAGTGGCAGTACCCGCCGACGGCGGTCAGCACGTTGTTGAAGTCGTGCGCGACGCCCGCCGCCAGGCGTCCGACCGCCTCCATCTTCTGCGCCTGGAGGAACTGGGCCTGCAGCTTGGTCCTCTCCGCCTCCAGGTCCGTCACGTCGCGCGCGATCGCGTACATGAGCCCGTTTGGCTGCACCTGCGTCGCCTTCCACCGGAACCAGCGATAGGTCCCGTCCTTGCGGCGGTAGCGGTTCAGAAAGTCGACGATGTCCTGCTTCTGGGCCTGGGCCTCGGCGGCGCGCGCGGTCTTGCCGCGGTCGTCCGGGTGGACGAAATCGAGATAGGGGCGGGCCAGGAGCTCGGAGGTCGTCCAGCCGAGCGTGCGCTCCCAGGCGGGGTTGAGCAGCTTGAAGAAGCCGTCGGCGCCGGCGACGCACAGGAGGTCGAGGGACAGCTCGAAGAACCTGCCGTAGTGCTCGCTCATCGGGAGTCCAGCGTCTCGCGAACGGCGCGCAGCAGGGCCTGCGCCGTGAACGGCTTCTCGAGGAAGGCGTGGCCCGGGCTCACCACGCCGTGCTGGGCGACCGCGTCGCGCTCGGTCTCCGCGCGCTGGGCGCGAAGGAGCTGCGCCGTCATCCACTCCACGCGCTTGGCCTGACGCACCGCCTCCTCTTTTTCGAGCAGGAGCTCCGGAAGGGTCTTGCTGACGGCGTTCATCGGGCGAAGGGCGGCTACGGCTCTTGACAGTCTAGCAGAAGATGACTAAAATCACAATACTCATCCAAATGACTGACGAACCGATATTTACGACCTTCTCGGCCGCCAAGGCCTGCGGGGTCTTCCACACCACCGTGACGAACTGGGTCAACAAGGGCAAGCTGAAGGCCTACACGACCCCAGGGGGGCATCGCCGGATCCGCCTCTCCGACCTCCTCGAGTTCATGGACCGCTTCGACATGCCGGTCCCCGAGGGCCTGCGCGAGCGGGCCTGCCGCGTGCTGATCGTCGAGGACGACCCGACGACGCAGCGCATCTTCCAGCGCGCGGTGCAGGGTTACGACGTCGCCTGCTGCGCGAGCGGTCTCGAGGCGCTGATCGCCATCGGCAAGGACGCCCCCGACCTCCTGATCCTCGACGTGAATATTCCGGAGGTCAACGGGCTCGACGTGTGCAAGCTCCTGCGCTCCGTCGAGCAGACGCGGCCGATCAAGATCCTCGCGATCACGGGGGCCGTGCTGTCCGCGGCCGACGAGAGGTTCCTCAAGGCCAACAGCGACGGCTTCCTGCGCAAGCCCGTCAAGATCGACGAGATCCGCGAGGCGGTCGACGCGATCATGGAGCCCGAATCGGAGAAGGCCGCGAGGCGGTAGTGCCGTCGGAATTGGCGGCTCCGGCGACGCGGGCGCTCACCACGCCCGTCCACCTGATCCTCGACTACCTGAAGCAGGAGGGCGTCCGCGCGGTCTTCGGGATCCCCGGCGGGCCGATCACGCCGGTCTTCGACGCGCTCTACCACGACCGCTCGATCCGGCTCGTCTTGACCCGCCACGAGGCCGGCGCGGCGTTCATGGCGGCGGGCTACGCCCGCCTGACGGGCCGGCTCGGCGTCTGTTGTCTGACCACGGGCCCCGGCACGACGAACGCGCTGACGGGGATCGCCGCGGCCAAGGCGGACTCGCTCCCCGTGCTTGCGCTGAGCGCCCAGGTGGCGACCGTCGCTTTCGGGAAAGGGCAGCTTCAGGACTCGACCTACGACCGCTGCGACGTCGTGGAGATGCTCCGGCCCGTGACGAAGCTGTCGGCGATGCTGGCGCATCCCCGCAACGCCTCGATGTTGCTGCGGCAGATGCTGCGGACGGCGCTCACCGGCCGGCGCGGTCCCGTCCATCTGAACGTCCCGACCGACCACATGCGGGCGCGCGTCCCGGAGACGCTCCAGTGGCCGATGCAGTACCGGGCGATGTCGAGGCCGTTCGACCGGGAGGCGGTGAAGGAGGCTGCCGCGCGGCTGCTGTCGTCGAAGCGCCCGGCGATCCTGGCCGGTCACGGGGTCAATCTCGCCGAGGCGCGGGCCGAGCTGCTCGAGCTGGCGGAGCTCCTGTCGATCCCCGTCGCCACCACGCCCAAAGGCAAAGGGGCGTTCCCGGAGACGCACCCGTTGTCTTTGCGCGTTTTCGGGTTGGCGAGCTCGCCGTGGTCCGAGGCGTATCTCCTATCCGGACAGGTGGACACCCTGTTCGTCATCGGCTCCAGCCTGCACGAGATATCGACCCAAGGCTGGGACGAGCGGCTGCAACCGCGGGAGGCGCTCCTGCAGCTCGACGTCGACCCGGCGGTGATCGGGCGCAACTACCCGGTCACGACCGCGCTCGTAGGCGACGCGAAGGCGAGCCTGCGCGAGCTCGTGTTCCAGCTGCGGCGCCTGCTCGCCTCCGGCGAGCACCCGCGCCCCTCCCGCGGCGCGGCGCTGGCCGGCCTGAAGGCGCGCGTGCCCGCGGTGCTGTCGCCGGAGACGTGCGGCAGCGACGCGCTGCCCATGAAGCCGCAGCGTCTCATGCGGGAGCTCGACCGGGCGCTGCCGGAAGACGCGGCCGTCTTCGTCGACAGCGGCAACAACACGCTTTGGGCGCTCCACCACCTCACCGCCCGCGGCGGCCGCACGTTCGCGCACAACTGGGGAGAGTTCGGCGCGATGGGTTTCGCCGTCGCCGCGGCCATCGGGGGCAAGGTCGCCGCGCCGTCCCGTCCGGTGGTGGCCATCGTGGGCGACGGCTCGTTCGGCATGGCGGGGATGGAGGTCTCGACCGCCGCCAGCCACGGCATCGGGGTGGTCTGGGTCGTGCTCAACGACGCCCGGTTCAACGCCGTGCACCACGGCCAGCAGCTTCAGTACGACGGCCGCACGATGGGCACGGAATTCCTCCGCATGGACCTCGCCGCCGTCGCGCGCGGGCTCGGCGCGGACGGCCTGACCCTCACGCGCCCCGAGGAGATCGGTCCGGCGCTCGAGGCCGCGCTCGCCTCGGGACGGCCGACGGTCCTCGACGTCCACATCGACGCCGACGAGGTGCCGCCCATCCACTCGCGCGTCGAATCCCTCGAGCGATTTTTCACGTCGCAGGCTTAAGAGGTAAAAAGGGGACGATGAGTGTCCTTCTCGCCTTCGTGGCGGCCGCGGCGCTCGCGGCCGAGCCGACCGTCCTGCGCGTCTGCGACGACATCGCGGATCCCCCGAGCCTCAATCCCTATCGGGTCTTCTCGGAGAAGACGCACGTCATCCTCCAGCAGCTCCTGGAGGGCCTCGTCCGCTTCGGCCCCGACGGCGATATCGTGCCTGCGCTCGCCGAGCGCTGGGAGCGCGTCGACGAGCTCCGGATGCGCTTTCACCTGCGCCCCGGCGTGCGTTTCCACAACGGGGAGGCGCTCGACGCGGCGGCGGTCAAGTTCAGCCTCGAGCGCTACGTGGACCCCGGGGTGCGCTTCGTGGGCTACGGCTTCGTGAAGACGATCGCGGGCGTGGACGTCGTCGACGAGCGCACGGTGGACGTGCGCACTCACGGCCCCGACGGCCTGCTGCTCAACCGCCTCGCGGCCTGGATCCACGTCGTGCCGCCCGCCTACTTCGCCCAGGCGGGCGACGACGGCTTCGCGCAGCGGCCCGTCGGGACCGGTCCGTTCCGGTTCGCGCGCTGGGAGAGGGGCCGCCGGCTCGTGCTCGAGGCCAACCGGAGCTACTGGCGCGAGGGCACGCCCAAGGTCGACGTGCTCTCCCTGGAGTTCATCCCGGCCGAGCGCCAGGTCGACGCCTTGCTGTCGGGTGAGGTCGACGTCTTGACGAGCCTTCCCGGAACGCGGACGCTCGACGTGCAGCGGGCCACCGCCACCTACGTGATCAAGAAGCCTTCCTTTTATACGATCGCCGGCAACTTCAACTCGGCTCGCGAGCCGCTTTCCGATAAGAGAGTGCGCGAGGCCTTGAATCTGGGCGTGGACCGCGAGACGCTGGTCCGGTTCGACGTGTTCGGCAACGGGAGGCCGATCGGCACGCTGAGCCTTCCGGGAGAGTTCGGCCACAACGCCGGCGTCGGGCCGTATCCGTACGACCCCAAGCGGGCCCGGCAGCTCTTGAAGGAGGCCGGCTACCCCAAGGGTCTGCGGCTGCGAGCCCTCCTCAAGGCCAATGCGCAGAGAACCGGCCGCATCCTCGCCAAGCAGTGGGCCGAATTGGGCATCCACGTGGACTTCACCGTGTTCACCGACGCCGACATCAACCGCTACTTCCCGGGAGAGCGGGACCGCTTCGACATGGCGATCTACGACTGCCCGGACCCGATGTATCACGCCTTCTTCATCCGGAGCATCTTCCTGTCGGGCGAGTCCCCGTTCTCGCTGTCCCGAGACGCGGGCATCGATGAGCGGTTCGGCAAGCTCGTCGCCGCGCTCGATCCCGGCGAGCAGCGGCGCGTGTCCGAGGACCTCGACCGCTACGTGCACGACGAGTTCCTCGCGCTCCCCACCTACGAGCGCATCCGGACCTACGGCCTCAGGCGCGGGGTCACCTTCGAGCCGGCGACCTCCGGCATGTCGTACTTCTTCGAAGCCACCAAGGAAATAGCGAATGAAAAAGAGACTGAAGGTCACGCGCCTTGAGCGCGTCGCGGCGAGGCGCTTTTTCGGCAAGCTCCTCACGCGCGAGCTGTCGGCCGGCGGCGAGCTGGGCGACGTGTCCGTCCTCTACGAGCGGATGGCGCCGCGGACGAGCCTGCCGCGCGTCCACCACCGCAAGACCAGCGAGTTCATCTACTGCCTGAAGGGCCGAATGATCGCCGAGCTCGACGGCCGGCGGCTGCCCGTCCGCGCCGGCGGCATCCTCTTCATCCCGCCGAACGTCCGCCACAAGTTCACGACGCGCGAGTCCTCGTGCGAGGCGCTCTCGATCTTCGCGCCGTCCTTGCGGATACGCCCCGGCTCCGATATCCACACCGAGGATTAGGTCTTGCGCCGGGGTTCCTCGGGGGCCATCCTAGTCCGGGATGCGGCACCCAGAAACCGCCTCGTTGTCCGGCCGGCTTCTGGCCTGGATCCTTCCCACCTTCCTGCTCGCCGCCGTCGCGATCTCGGTCACGGCCTACGCGATCGCGCGTACGCTCCTCATGCGCGAGATGGAGCGGGAGGTGCAGGTGATGACCGAGATCGCGGCCGGCCAGGTCCGGGCCTTCCACGAGCAGCGCGTCAACGACCTGGCGACCATCGCGCAGTCGCCGCTCTTCCGGGACCACTTCAAGAACGTGGAGTTCGGGCTCGCGCACGAGGCGGGGATGTACCTGCGCGACATCGACCGGATGCTGCTCGACTTCTCCCGGCGCGCCGGCGTGTACGTTCAGCTCCGCTACGTGGACGCCGCGGGCCGCGACTTGAGCCGCGTCGAGGGCGGCCGCGTCCGTCCGGGCGCGCGCGGACCCGACGCGGCGGCCGTCGCCGGTTTGCGGCGGGGCGTCTCCTCCACGTCCGGGCTGGTCCCCGCCGCCCGCGGCGGGCCGCCCGAGGTCGAGGCCCGGCACGGCCTTTTCGACGATACGGGACGGCTCCGCGGCGCCCTCGCCTTCCGGTGGAGCCTGGCCCGGGTCATCGGGCAGCTCGCCCGGCTCAGGATCGGCGACTCCGGCCGGAGCTACCTCCTGCACGCGGGCAAGCCGCTCGCCCGCTGGGCCGGACGCGCGGAAGGGCCCGTGGTGACTTCCCGGCTCGACATCCCCGGGACGCCCTGGAGCGCGTGGACCGTCGTGCGGCGCGCCGAGTTCCTCGACCGGCTGCGTTGGCTCGGAAAGATCAGCTTCCTCTTGGCGGTCTCGACGATCGCCCTCCTCGCGGTGGTCGTCACGCGCTTGGTCAGGACGCTCCTGCGGCCCATCGCGACGCTCGCCGGCGCGGCCGAGGCGTACGCGAAGGGACGGCTCGACGTGCGGGTCGACGCCGGCGGCCCCCGCGAGGTCGCGGCGTTGGCGAACTCCTTCAACGAGATGGCGGAGAGCCTCCGTCTGCGCACGGACGACCTCGAGCAGCGCGTGCGGGAACTCACCGCGCTGCAGAGCATGAACGACGCGGTGCTGCGGCGGCTCGGGCGCCGCGAGATCGCGCGCCTGTGCCTGGAGTCCGCGGCGAAAGGCCTCGGGTTCCGGCGGGGGGCGCTGTACTGGGTCGACGAGGAGGCCGAGGAGGCCGTCGGTGAATGCGTGGCCGGCGCGGCGGCGCCGTCCGACGAGGCGGCCGTGTGCCTGCGCCGGCTAGGCTTCGAGGAATCGCCCGAGCTGGCCGACTCGGTTCGCGGGCGCAGGGTCGTCGCCGGATTGCGCGAGGGGCCGTCGAGCCTGCTGCCCGGCGGGCTCTCCGGGCACCGTTGTGTGGTTCCGATCCTGGGCCGGAACCGGGTGCTGGCCGTCATGGCCCTCGACGGCGGAGCGGAGGGGGGCCAGGCCTGCCCGCAGCGGGCGCGCGGAGCGGCGCTCTTCGGCGGCTCGGTGGGCTTGGCGTTGGAGAACTCCGGGCTGCTGGAGGACCTCGTGCGGTCGGAGTCGCGCTACCGCACGGCGGTCGAGAACTCCCCCGACGCGGTGATCGGCCTCGATCAGCACATGCGCGTAACCCTCTGGAACCGACGCGCCGAGGCGCTCTTCGGCTATCAGCCGAGCGAAGCGTACGGCCGCACGCTGGAGTTCCTCTTCGCGCCCGAGGCGTACGCGGCGCTCAAGCGCCAAGTCGAGACCCAAGGGGCGATCCGCCAAGCGGAGGCGCGGGGGGTGACCCGCGACGGCCGCTCCCTGGAGCTGAGCGTGAGCTGGACCGGCCAGAACGGCCCCCTCGCCGGGCTCCGCGAGTGGTTCGTCGTCATCCAAGACGAGACGCACAAGAAGCGCCTCCAAGGCCAGTTGATCCAGTCCGAGAAGCTGTCCGCGGTGGGAACCCTGCTCGCGGGCGTCGTTCACGAGATCAATAATCCTCTCCAGCAGGACATCGGCCTCTCCGAGCTGCTCAAGGACCCCACCGGCAATCCGCAGGGTCAGGACGACGTCCGCAAGCTCCAGGTCGCCGCGGTCCATTGCCGGTCGATGGTTCGCGGGCTCCTGGCGTTCGTGCGCAAGGACAGCCCGGAGCTCCACCGGGTCTCCCTGAACGCGGTCGTCGAGGAGACCATCGCGGTCTGCGAGTACCGCTCCGTGAAGTCGGAGGGCATCCAGCTCGAGGTGGAGCTGGACCCGTCGCGGCCGCAGGTCGCCGCGGAGTTCCACAAGCTCCAGCAGGTCTTGCTCAACCTCATCGTGAACGCACGCGACGCGCTGCAGCGATTCGGGCCGCGGGTGTTGCGGGTCCGCACCCGGCGGATCGGCGAGCGTTGCGAGACGGAGGTGGAGGACAACGGTCCCGGGGTCGCGCGCGAGCTACGGGAGCGCCTGTTCCAGCCGTTCTTCACCACCAAGCCTCGCGGCAAGGGGACGGGGCTGGGCCTCTCGATCTCGAAGGAGATCATCGAGTCCTTCGGAGGCACTCTCCGCTACGAGGACGCGCCGGAGGGGGGCGCCCGGTTCGTCTTCTCGCTTCCTCCTTGTCCCGCGGAGATCACGGAGACCGACGAGGCGATCGGGTTGCCGCCCCCGACGCCGGGGAAGCGGGTCCTGGCGGTCGACGACGAGGAGGGGGTCCTCCGCGTCATGCGGCGGATCCTTCAGGAGGACGGACTGGTCGTGGACGCGACGATCGACGGAGCGGATGCGCTGCGGCGCCTGGCCACGGGGTCGTACGACCTGGTGGTCACGGACGTCGAGCTGGGGCCGGTCAAGGGGACGGAGCTGTCCCGCGCGGCGCTCGCGGCGCCCTCGCCGCCCGCCGTCGTACTCGTCACCGGCGACATCCTCAACGACGAGCTCAAAGGGCAGCTCACGCGTCTGGGAGCCGTCGTGCTCGCGAAGCCCTTCCTGCGTACCGAGTTCCTGAGAACGGTCCGGAACGCGCTGCGCGACGGCACCCCGCGGCCTCGCCGCTAGGGTCAGACCCTTTGTCAGGATTCCGTCAGGTTTCTAGCCGAATCCTGACGGAATCCTGACAAAGGGTCTGACCCTAACGAGCGTATAATGGAGTAGAGCTCCCCCGGAGGTGGTTATGCGGGAACTCGAGTATCCGAGCTATCCGACGTCGACGGGTCCGCGCCTGCGCTGGTCGGAGATCTTCGCCGGCAGCGCGGTGACCTTGGCGCTGCTCGCCGCGTTCAACGCCTTGGGGATCGGCCTGGGACTGCAGCCGAGCGATGTGGACTTCGCGATCGCGCCGAAGGCGTGGTGGGCGCCGGCGTGCGGCGTCGTCGCGTTCTTCGTCGGGGGGTGGTGCGCGAGCCGTCTCTCCGACAGCGGGGGGCGCTCCGACGGCGTCCTCTACGGAGTGATCTGCTGGGCGGCCGCGACCGTCCTCTCCGTGCTGTGGCCCTTCGACGCGCTGGGCGGCCTGCAGGACCTGGGCCTGTCCGGGATCGTCGTGTGCGCGATGATCCTGCTCGAGGCCGCGGCGGCGGGACTTGGCGGAATCCTCGGCGCGCGGCTGTATCTGCCCGTCCCGGTGAGCGAGTATCACCGGACGCGGCGGCACCCCGCCGCCTTGCGGTCCTAGCGCGGCGGGAAGCGCTCGTTGAAGCGGTCGAGGATGTCGGCGAACTCCTCCGGGAGGCGCTCGCGGACCTCGGCCTCGATCGCCGCCGGAACGGAGCCGTAATAGGCCTGGGCGATGGAGCCGGCCATGCACGCGATCGTATCCGAGTCGCCCCCGAGCGAGACCGCCTTGCGCACGGCGTCCTCGTAGCCTTCCGACTCGAGGAAGGCGATGACCGCCTCCGGCACCGAGCCCGGGCAGGTCTCGTCGAACGCGTAGCCGGGCCGGATCTGATCGAGCGTGCGGTCGAGGTCGTAGCCCAACGCGGCGACTCGCCGCCGGACGAGCTTCTTGTCGCGGGTCGTCCGCGCGAGGAAGATCGCCAGCGCGACCGCTTGGGCGCCCTTGATCCCCTCGGGGTGGTCGTGGGTCACTTCGGCGCTCCGCCGGGCCTCGGCCAGGACGCGTTCCTCCGTGTCGAACGCAAAGCCGACCGGGCTGACCCGCATCGCCGAGCCGTTGCCGAAGCTCTGGTACGGCCCGAGCTGCTCGGAGGCGACCCAGCTCTTGAACCTGCCTCCGTAGCCCCGGCCGGGATACCTCCGGGCGTAGCTCCGGATCGTCCGGCCGTAGTCGAGGGAGTTGAGGATGCAGTCGGCTACCGCGAACGTCAGCACCGAGTCGTCGGTGAAGTCGGAGTCCGCCGAAAACAGCCGGAAGTCTGCGCGCTTGACGTTGTCGAACTCGAACACCGAGCCGATCACGTCGCCCGCGATCGCGCCGAGCATCAGAGGAGCTCCTCGTGGACCTCGGAGGGGAGCTCAGAGCTTGAGTCTGCCCGGCCCCGGGCCCTGCGGCGGGAGGCCGCTGGGGAGCCCGCCCTTGGGGATGACGATCTGCGAGCTGGCGCGGCGCCGGAGCTGCTCGAGCTCCTCGAGCGTCTCGACGTAGGCCTTCTCGAGCCCCGCGCTGTAGGCGGCGACGGCCTGCTCGAGGTTCTCGGCCGGGATCTCGAAGGTCAGCGGCAGCTGTCCGGCGGGCGTCATCAGCGCGGCCTCGCCGAGGAAGAGCGTCTTTCGTCCCACGTCGACGGTGCCGTCGGGCTTGACGGGGATGAGGCGCCGGATCGTGCCGATCTTGCGGTCGGTGAAGACTTCCTCGCGCCACAGCGAGTTGGGGTCCATCTTGGGGGTGGGTTGGGGCTCAGCCATGGCGGACATTGTAGCCTATCCGCAAGAGCCCGAGACGGCCGAGCCGCTCGAGAGCCGGTGGAGGCAGATTCCCGCGGTCATCGCGCCCGTGAAGATCGCGGCCTCGACCGCCCCGCTGCCGAGCGCGGTCAGCGCCGGTCCCGGACAGAAGCCGGCGAGGCCCCAGCCGGCGCCGAAGGCGGCGGCCCCGGCCAGGAGCCGGGCGTCCACGGGCGCGGGCGCCGGGACGTCGAAGGCCGGCGCAAACAGCGGCGCGCCCCGGCGGATCACGAGCGGATAGAGCGCGGCGTAGACGCCGACCGCCCCACCCATCACGAACGCGAGCGCCGGCCGCCAGTCTCCGAAGAAGTCGAGGAATCCGACGACGTTCTCGGGCAGGGTCATCCCGCTGACGGCGAGCCCGACCGAGAAGAGGGCGCCGGCGATGAAGGCCGAGAGCGCCTTCACGCGTTCCCCCGCAGGACGTGCCCGACGACATAGACCGCGGCCGCGCCCGCGGCCATGAAGGTCAGGACCGCCGCGAGGGAGCGGGGCGAGCGGCGGCCGAGCCCGCAGACGCCGTGGCCGCTCGTGCAGCCGGAGCCGAGCTGGGTGCCGAGCCCGACGAGGAGGCCCGCGGCGACGAGCGCTCCGATCGAGCGCCCCGGCAGAGGCGCGAACACGGTGCGGCCCGCCAGGCGCAGCGCGAGTCCTCCCGCGATGAGGCCGGCGGTGAAGGCCCAGCGCCAGCCCTCGCCCCGGCCGCGGGGATCGAGGAGTCCGCCGAAGACGCCGCTCACGCCGGCGATCTTGCCGTCGGTCCAAAGCAGCAGGATCGAGGCGGCTCCAATGAGGGCTCCGCCCGCGAGGGCGTGGACGAATTCGGGCGGCATCGACGACAGTTTACTCAATCCGGCGGCGGGGCGGGCCCGAGGAGGCGCTCGAGCCTCCACACGGCCGCCGGCGCCATCAGGCCGAGAAAGGCCGCCGCCGTGGCGAGCGCCGGCATCCCGACGAGGCGTCCGGACGGCTCCGACGAGAGGAACGCGACCGAGCAGAACGCGGCCGCGGCGCTCGAGGCGTGCGCGAAGGAGTTCTGGGCCGAGAGGAAGCGCGCCCGGGCTCCGGGCGGCGGCACGCGCGTGGCCAGCGCGCTGATCGCGACCCAGCGCGCCGAGTTCGCGCCCATAAACAACGTGAAGAACGCGAGCGGCTGGACCGGCGGCGGCACGAGGATCGCTCCGCCGACCAGCGAGAGCGTCACGACGGCGGTCGCGACGCTCACCGGCCAGAGCGCCCGCGAGCGGTCCGTCCAGACGCCGGCGATGCGCATCGTCCCGAGGCTCACCAGCCCGCCCACCAAGTACAGCAGCCCGAGTTGCGCGCGCGGGAATCCGAGGTTGAACTGGACGTAGGCCGAGAGATTCGGCACGAGCATGAAGTTGCCGAAGATCGTGCAGCCGAAGGCGAGGAAGGTCCAGAAGACGCGGCGGTCCAATGGGAGCCCGCCCTGGTTTTTGACGTCGAGGTGCCCGGCCACCCGGGGCAGCAGCCACCGCGCGGCCGCCGCGAGGCCGAGCGCGATCAGCCCCACCACGACGAAGGGCGCGCGCCAGCCGCCGCGGCGCGCGAGCTCGAGACCTGCCGGCACGCCGAAGATCGACGCGATCGAAAATCCGGAGGCGACGATCGCCGTCGCCCGCCCGCGGCTCGACTCCGGCACGAGGTCGGTGACGATCGAGAAGCACAACGTCCCCGCGATCCCCCCGAAGGCCCCCGCCGCGATCCGGGCGACGACGAGGCTCGCGGTGCCTTGCGCGAGCGCGCCGGCCATCGTCGCGAGGCCGAGGCCGGCGACGACGCACGTGAGCGCCCCGCGCCGCTCGAAGCGGTCCAAGAACACCGAGCCGGCCAGCCCGATGAGGGTCGCGGAGGCCGTGTAAGCGCCGCCGACGATGCCTAGGTGAGAGACGGGAATCCCCAGCGCGCCCGCGAAATCGGGGCCCATGGGCAGCACCATCATGAAGTCCACCAGGTTGACGAAGTGGACCGCCGCAAGCACGAGGAGCGCCGCTCCGACGGACACTCGGGCTAGACCCTCACGAGCACGGGGCTTGGGAGCCTGACGACCGCCGTGTCGCCGCGCGTGCCGTCTTCCCAGACGAGGCAGGCGAAGTCTGTGGGGCGGTCCATCGCGATGAGCGGGTGGTGCCACACGCCGGGCCGGTACGTGACCCCTTGCGCGCCGGTGGCGACGAAGGCCCGGAAGGTGGACAGGTCGGGCGAGCCGCCGCCGAGACAGACGAGCACGAGGTAGCGCCGGGCGGCGCCCATCGGGATGAAGACCTGCGTCGAAGCGGGATGCTTCTCGAGCAGCTTCGCCTCGAACGTCCGTTTCGGCCGGGCGAGCTGCGGGCGGCTGTGGAAGAGGCAGAGGTTCGGCTTCGCCCGACGGGGACGCCGGTTCTCGAGCGCGGCGAGCTGGTCGTAGCGGTCGGCGGTCCCCAGGTTCGCCGGGCGGGGCCGGATGTCGGACCGGACCGAGACGACGTCGCCGTAGGCCCGGTAGGCGCGGGGGGTCAGGGAAACGGCTTGGACGGACGTCACTGCGCGGAGCGTAGCAAAAGAGCTAATCTAGGCGCTCGCATGGCCTCCAGTCTCCTCGCGCTGCTCGACGACGTGACGACCGTGATGCGCGACGTCGCGGTCATCACGAAGGTGGCGACGAAGAAGACGGCCGGCGTCCTCGGCGACGACCTGGCGCTGAACGCCCAGCAGGTGGCCGGCGTCACGGCCGACCGCGAGCTCCCCGTCGTGTGGGCGGTCGCGAAGGGGTCGGTCGTCAACAAGCTGATCCTCGTGCCCTCGGCCGTCGCGATCAGCACGCTGCTGCCGTGGGCGGTCACGCCGCTGCTCATGCTCGGCGGCGCCTTCCTGTGCTTCGAGGGCTGCGAGAAGGTCTACCACAAGCTCCTCCACTCGAGGGCCGAGGTCGAGGCCCGCGAGAAGGAGGTCATGGCGGCCGTGCTCGACACGAACGTGGACATGGTCGCCTTCGAGCGCGAGAAGATCAAAGGGGCGATCCGCACCGACTTCATCCTCTCGGCCGAGATCGTCGTGATCGCGCTGGGCTCCATCGCCGACGCGGGGCTCCTCCTCAAGTTCTCCGTGCTGGCCGCCGTCGCGGCCATCGTCACGGTGGGCGTCTACGGCTTCGTCGCGGGCCTAGTCAAGCTCGACGATATCGGCGTGCATCTGATGGAATCGAAGTCCGGGCCGAGCTATGCCGCGGGCCGCGCCATCGTCGCGGCCGCGCCGTGGCTCATGAAGGCGCTGTCTGTGCTCGGCACGGCGGCGATGTTCCTCGTCGGCGGGGGGATCCTCGCGCACGGAGTGCCGGCCGCGGAGCACGCGCTCGAGGCGCGCTTCGGGGCCTCCAGCCCCGCGGTCCAAGGCGTGGTGAAGACGCTCTTCGACGCCGCCGTGGGCGTGACGGCGGGCTCGGTCCTCGTCGGCGTCGTCGCCGCCGTCCGTAGAGCCCGGTAAGCCTGCCTCCCCACCTCCCTTTTATGATACACCCGGAGAGCCTCCAGTTCGGGTAAAATCTCCTGAGGTAAGCCACGATGGAGTCCAAGGAAGACCGCCCCTCGCAGGACCAGCTGCGCTCGCTGTTCAACGATTACCTGACCGGTAAGCGCAAGGCCGTGCCGCCGCCCGCGCCCGAGACGCCGCGCCGGGCCGGGCCCCCGCGCCCCCCGCGCCCCCCGCGCCCGCCGCGCTCCGGGAAGCCGCCGGGGCCGGAG
>JACQPK010000020.1 GCA_016207565.1 Elusimicrobiota bacterium | reverse complement strand
GTGTCGTCATACGTTTTTCGTGGTTGGGTGGCAGAGCGGTCAAATGCACTGGTCTGTAAAACCAGCGGGCTACGCCCTACACAGGTTCGAATCCTGTCCCAACCACCAGCTTTTTCCCATCTGAGGCGCAATTTTTCTTGTAACTTTGAGCCCCTCCGGGTATATAGATAGGCAGGTCGCGGGAGGGAAGATCATGCGCACGATTCTTGCCTTGCTGATGGCGGCGTTTCCGGCGGCGCTCCTAGCCGAGGATGGCGGTCTCTCGGGTCGGGGACCCGACGTCAACGCCTGCAACGACGACTCGATCACGATCAACGTGACGGCCTCTCCCACCCGGACGACCCCGGGAGGCGCGATCAACCTGAGCTGGGACGGGACCAGCGCCAGCGGGTGGAACGTGACGGATCGGGGCTCGGTGACCGGGAACTCCACGTCGGTCACCGCCCCTTCGATGGTAGGGAACAAGACGTACACCGTGTCCGGCACCGGCGCCTGCGGCGGCGAGGTCAGCGGCTCGGTCACGATCGAGGTGTACCAGCCGCGGAGGGTGTATCTTTCCGGCAGCCGCTATTCAGACGGCCCGACCGTTCGCGACTACATGAACTGGACCGCGGGCTCGGAGGTCCAGTCGCTGGTCAACTCCCAGGCGAGCGCGGAGGACCGGGCCCGGCTCAGCACCTTCTTCAGCGGGATGGCCTCCTGGCCGTCGTCCGCGGACGTGTACCAGCGGCCGCACGAGGGCGGCGTCACCTACATCGTGGACGAGCGAGGTGAGATCCTCGGCACGATGTCGACTCCGGATCTCTGGGCCAACGGGCTGCCGGGGATGAGCTACCTCGGCAATCCCTGGGGCAACGGCGACTACAACAAGGTCTTCGTCGGAAACGGCGCGCTGAACTACGGCGGCGTCGACTACGAGGTGATCGGCCTCGTCTCCGTATCGCCCATCGTCTTGGACCTCGACGGCAACGACCTGCCGGACGTCGACCGGGGCGAATGGCTGCCGCACCCGACTCGGTTCAACCGCGCGCGCTCGGTGCTCTTCGACATCAACGCGGACGGCTTTCCGGATATCACGGAGTGGATCGGACCGAAGGACGGCCTGCTCGTCGCGCCGCTGAAGAGGGCGCAGGGGGTCAAGGGCGAGAATCTCTTCGGCAATCCGATCGGATTCTTCGACGGCTACCAGAAGCTCGGGCTGAAGTTCGACTCGAATCAAGACGGCGCCATCGCGGGCACCGAGCTCGACGGCCTGCTGGTCTGGCAGGACGTCAACTCCAACGGGAAGGCGGAGGCGGCGGAGCTGCGGGGAGCCTCGGAACTGGGCATCTCCTCCATCAGCACGCAGCACAAGAGCCTCAAGAGCTCGTACACCATCAACGGAAAGGAGCGCGCAACATGGGACTGGTGGCCGACGTGCATGCTCGTCTATCCGAAGCCCGTCGTGAAGGCGCCGGCGGGAGCCGCACCCAAGCTCTGACGGCGCGCCGGCCTCGGCGCGCGATTTTGGTCCTGGCCGCCCTCGCGGGCGGCCTGGCCATGTCCGGGCGGACCGCCGGCCTGGCGGCCGGGCCGGCGTCGACGAAGCCCGCGTTCACCGTCGGGCTCGACGGCCTGAGAAAGAACGGCATCAATCCCGCGCTGATCGTCGCGGTGCACATCAGCGACGGCGGGAAGCTCGTCGTGGTCGCCGAGCACCGGCCGGGCAAAGGCTCCTACCTGCACGTCTTCGACGGCGGCGGGAGCTACCTCTACGGCTTCCCTGTGCCTTCGCCGCAGCTCGTCGACTTCTACATCGACGCCGCCGGCGAGTCGGCGTTCTTGATCGGCAGCCTCGGCACCCGCTTCTACTCGGCGAGCCTGAAGTCCAAGCGCGCCGAGCTGGTCTTCTCGAGCCTGCCCGACCGGCCGGGGTTTCGCGCGCTCACGCCCGTCACGATCGTGCAGAGCCCGGAAGGGCCCGCGGTCTACGGCCTGTTCTACAAGAACGAGAAGGTGAGCCGCGACCTCGGCTTCGCGCTCATCGACGAGCTCGGCAAGCCGCGGAACCTGATGAGTACGCTGGGGTGGGAAAGCCGCTTCGGACGGGTGGTGAGCTACGTCCCCCAGCCCGAGTTCGAAGGCATCCTCCTCGTGCACGCGGACAAGGGTCCGGCGGACGTGAAGGCTCCGAAGGCCCCCCAGACGCGGCGCCTGAGCTATGCGCCCAAGAAGGGTGAGCCGAAGGAGCTGGACTCCGCCGAGGACATCTTCGGCGTCACGTGGGCTCCGGACGGGCGGTCGGCCTATTACGTCCGCCGCAAGGGTAAGGCGGGGCAGCTGATGATGCGGTTGCTCAGCTCGGGCCAGTCGGTCGTGCTCGCCGATGGGCGCTATTTCGCGCCGAAGCTGCTGGCCAACCGCCGGATGGTGGTGTCGAAGTTCGACGACAAGGCGCAGCAGACGGTGTGGACCCTGGAGGTCCCGGCCGGCGCGGCGCAGCAGCTCGATATCCCGGGGCCCACGGCGTTCTACTCGTCGGACCCGTCGGGCACCGCGATCGCGGCCTGGGGCCCGTGGGGCATCAGCACCTTCCGCTTCCCCTCCGGAAGTTGAGCAAGTGAAGTGGGGACTGTCCCCACTTCACTAACTAGAAGAGCCGGACCTTCAGGATGTCGACGATGACCGTGAAGCTCAGCAGGCCTTGCGCGCTCGGCTGCGGGATCCGGTGCATCGCCTTCACCATCGCCCGCCAGCGGGCCCGCGCTTCCTCGAAGTCCGTCTCGTAGGCGTCGAGCTTCTCGGCCCACTGCCGCCGCATCTCGGCCGACCAGGCGTCCTTCTGCCGCTTGTACTCGAGTTTCGCCGTCTGGTAGCTCGCCATCGCGGCCTCGAGCCGCTGGCGGCCCTGCTCGAGCCGGTACTGCACCTTCGACCACATCCGCTCGGAGGCGTTCGCGGCGGCGAGCCGCCGGGCCACGGCCTCCATCTCCACCCGGAGCTTCGCCTTGAGGATGACGGGCTCGGGGATCCGGCGCATCTTCGTGACGAGGCCGAACCAGTAGAGGAGGTTGATCCACCACTTCGTCATGTCGAACTGGTACCAGCGCAGGCCGTTGCGGTAGTCCGCCTGGAACTTGTGGTGGAAGTTGTGGTAGCCCTCGCCGAAGGTGAACGGGCCGAGCCACCAGTTGTCGCGCGCCGTATCCACGAGCGAGTAGGGCCTCGAGCCCCACAGGTGCGCGAGCGAGTTGATGAACCACGTCATGTGGTGCACGACGACGGTCCGCAGGAAACCGCCCCAGAGCAGGCCGCCGAGCGGCCGGCCGGCGAGCGCGCCCAGCAGCGTCGGCAGGATGAACCCGAACAGGACGAGCAGCGGCAGGTAGTGCCGGTGCTGGAACATCACGTAGCGGTCCTTGAGGAGGTCGGGCACGTTGTTGAAGCGCTCCGCGGGATCGCGCGTGTCTCGGTAGAAGATCCAGCCCATGTGCGCGTAGAACGCGCCCTTGAGGATATTATACGGGTCCTCGTCGGTGTCGACGTAGCGGTGGTGGTAGCGGTGGTCGGACGACCAGTTGAGCACCGAGTTTTGCACCGCGGCGGCGCCGAAGGCGAGGTAGAACAGCTGGACCGGCAGACCGCAGTCGTAGGTCCGGTGCGAGTAGTATCGGTGGTAGCCGCCGGTAATGCCCATGCCGGTGGCCAAATACATCAGGACGAAGATCGTCAGCTCGACCCACGTGACGCCGTTCGAGAACGCATACCAGAGGGTGCCCCCGATGCCGATCAACGGAGTGAGCGTGAGGAAGCTCGCGTTCACCCAATCGATCTGCTTGTTCTGCTTCGCGAGGGACGACTGCTGCATCCGGCCTCCTGCGGTCCGGGTGTGTCGGAACGGTGACACCCGCGGCGCCGATGAGACAGTATGGCGGATTTTCCCTACCTCTTCAAGCTCCGAATCGTGAAAAATGTTAGAATCCACGACGGTGCCCGGGCCGGCAACGCCGGCCCGGAGAATCCTTGAGGATGCCTCGAAAAGCCGCCGCCTCGAAGGCCGCCCCCGCCAAAGTCTACGACCGCCCCCTCTCGCACTCCTCCATCTCGATGTATCTGGAGTGCCCCCAGAAGTTCAAGCTCAAGTACCTCGACAAGCTCCCCGAAGCGCCGAAGTGGTTCTTCTCATTCGGGCAGAGCATGCACAAGGCGCTCGAGTTCTTCTACTCGATCCCCGCGCTGCCGGCGCCGACCGTTGAGGAGCTGCTCGCCCGCTACCAAGAGGGCTGGATCAAGACCGGCTACAAGGACGCCGAGCAGGAGCGCGAGTACTTCGCCGACGGCGAGCGCATGCTGCGCGAGTTCTACGCGAAGAACATCAAGACGTTCAAGCTGCCGCTCTTCGCCGAGTACAAGTTCGAGCTCGAGGTGTCGGGCGTCCCCCTCCTGGGCTACGTCGACCGGATCGACAAGCTCGACAGCGGGGGGCTCGCGATCCTCGACTACAAGACCGGCAAATCGATCGCGAAGGAGCGGCTCGGCGAGGACCGCCAGCTCACGATGTACCAGATGGCCGTCGAGAAGCTCCTCGGCGCGCCGGTCGAGAGCCTGACGTTCTACCATCTCCCCACCCAGCAGCCGCTCACCGTCGGGCCGAGGCCCAAGGCCCAGGTCGAGGCGCTGAAGGAGACTATCCTCACGGTCAACGACGGGATCCAGGGCCGCAAGTTCGACCCGGCCCCCGGCGAGCAGAAGTGCCGCTGGTGCGATTTCAAGCCGCACTGCCCGGCGTTCAGGCCGGGGTTCTACGGCGCGCCGCCTCCCGCCGTCGACGGCGTCGAGAGCCCGGCGCCGCGGTCGCGGCAGGCCGAGCTGCCGTCGGCCGGCGACTCCGCGCGGCTCGCCGAGCTGGTCGACCGCTACGGCGACGCGCTCGCCCGGCTCAAGGCGCTGGAGCTCGAGGCCGGCAGGCTCAAGGAAGACATCGCCGCGATCCTCGCGCGCAACGGCTACGTTCGGGCGTTCGGCTCCCGCTTCGAGGTGGGCGCGGCCCCGGAGGTCCGCTGGGACGTCCGCGACCGCGCGAAGCTCCTCGACGTCCTCAAGCGCCACGGGCTCTACGACCGCGTGCTCAAGCCCTCCGCGCCCGAGGTGTATCGCCTGCTCGACAGCCCGCAGCTATCGGGGGACGCGCGGCGGGACTTGGAGGCTCTGGCGGAGAGGAAGGAGACGCCCGGGCTGACGCTGAAGCCGCTCGGCTAGCCTAGGTCGAGAACGAGGTCCCGCAGCCGCAGGTGGATGTCGCGTTGGGGTTCTTCACGACGAAGCCGGACTTCATGAGGCTCGACTGCCAGTCCACGGTCGAGCCGAAGAGGAAGAACTCGGACTTCGGGTCGATGACGACCTTGGCGCCGTTGGACTCGTAGACCTTGTCGTCGCCCGCCTTTTGGTCGGTGATCTCGAAGGCCAACGACATCCCCGCGCAGCCGCCCGCGCTGACCTTCACCCGCAAAAACCCCTCGGCCTTGCCCTCTTTCGAGAGCAGCGCGTGCACCTTCTGGGCGGCGCCGGGAGTCAGCGCGATCATGCGGTCCTCTTAGAACTGGTTCGACTGGCCGCAGCCGCAGGACTTCTTGACGTTCGGGTTCTCGATCTTGAAGCCCGCGCCGGTGGGGTCCTCGACGTAGTCGACCTTCGAGTCCTTGAGGAAGCCCGCGGACTGGGGATCGATGAGGACGTTGAAGCCGTCGGAGACGATCTCGTTGTCGCCGTCGCGCTTGTCGTCGAAGCCGAACGCGTACGAGTAGCCCGAGCAGCCGCCGGGCTGAACGGCGATCCGGAGGGCCTTCCCCTTGGCGGAGGGCTCCACCTGGAAGAACTCCTGGACCTTCTTGACGGCGCTGGGCGTGAGCGTGATCATGCGCCCATTATAGCAGTTAAGGAGCGATTGAGAACGTCAGCAGGCCATCGCCCCCCGGACGGGGGCTCTCCGGGCCTAACAGCCGGCCCGGGTGAAGCCGCGCGCCTCGCAGACGCCGTCGAGCAGGCCGTTGAGCGCGTCGCACGCCTCGGCCGCCGCGGCCAGCGCCTTTTCGCGCCGCTGGGGCGTGTCGGCGTGCTCGGAGAGCAGGTCCCGCTCCGTCTTCGAGTGCCACTCGTCGGCCGACTCGTGGGCCTGGAAGAACCCCAGCGCGTCCTTCGACGTAAGGCCGTAGCGCTCCACCAGGCCGTCGATCTTCGCGCGGGCGACCTTGGGCTGCTGCGCCTCGTAGGCGTAGAGCGCCGCGAGGCCGACGAGCCAGTCCGGGTTCCGCGAGAGCGCGTCGAAGGTCTCCACGCACGCCTCGGTCTTCGCGTGCGCCTTCGCCGAGGCGACGGACGCCCGGTCGGCGCCGACGGCGCCGGCGAAGCGCAGCCACAGCTCGGGGTGGTTCTCCGGGCCCTGCTCCTCGTGCCGGAGGTTCTCGACGAGGCTCTGCCGCGCGCCCTGGTCGGGGCAGTTGGCGTGCACCGCGCTCACGAAGCGGGAGAACCGCGACTCCTGCCGGTAGTACTGCTTCGCGTACTCGGCGAGATCCTCGCGGGTCAGCGTGCCCTGCGTCCACGCCTGGTAAAAGGGATGCTTCAAGAGCGACTTCGATTCGATGAGCGCGTCGAGCTTTGTCAGCCAGTCCATGGTTGTCTCCTTCACGAGGGCCCGATTATAGAACTACCGCGGCGAGAGCCGCAACAGCCGGAAGGGCCGGGAGAGCCCCTTGAGCTGGAGCTGGAACTCGTCGGTCCGCCACGGGCGCGAGGTCAACAGCCCGGAGGCCTTGGAGTCGCCCAAGACGGCCTCGGTCAAGACGACGTCGCCTCCGTGGCTCTCGTTTTGCACGCGGGCGGCGACGTTGATCGTCGTGCCGAAGTAGTCGAGGGCGCCGCCGGCGTTGATCGCGATGCACGGGCCCTGGTGGACGCCGAGCTTCAGGCGCACCGGCGGCCTCGGTTTGAGCTTGTCGTTGAGCCGGCCGACCTCCTCCTGCATGTCGAGCGCGGCCGCGAGCGCCTGGGCGCCCGTCGGGAAGGCGGCCATGACGGCGTCGCCGATCGTCTTCACCACCCCGCCCCCGTGCCGCGCGATGATGTCGAACAGGAAGTCGAAATGATCGCGGACGACCGCGTAGGCGGTCGCGTCCCCGATCTTCTCGTAGAGCGCCGTGGAGTCCTTCAGGTCCGAGAAGAGGACCGCGAGGTTGCGGACCGAGATCTCCACGCCGGGAGACAGCACCTCGGTCGAGAACAGGTCGCGGAACTCGTGGAAGGTGGCGACCAGCGAGGCTTTCGCCGCGCGATCCTTCCAGGCCTCGCGCTCCAGCCGCGCGAGCTCCGGGGCGCCCCCCGGCTCCGGGAAGTCGAGCTGGACCGCCCCCGGCTTAAATAACAGCTCGCCGGGTCGCCGCCAGTCGATCTTCAGGCGGGTCGCGCCGTCGGCGGAGGGGCGCAGCCGGACGGCGCACTTCGACGAGAGGGCGCGCAGCGCGTACGACTCCGAGGCGAGGGCGAGCTCGACGGAACGCTCGCGCCCGGGCTCCAGCCGCAATTGCGCGGCGGCGAACGGCGTGTGCGCCGGGCTCCCGGCGCAGAACACGGCGAGCTTCGCCGCCCGCACCGAGGGGTTCACGTTGAACCGGAGCTCGACGTTCTCATCCAGGTTGGCCGAGTAATCGATCTTGCAGGAGCCGCAGTGCGAGCCCGACTTGAGCCCGCCCAGGCTCGACACCGCCTGCTTGGGCGCCGAGCAGTTCGGGCAGAGCACCTCCCACGAGAGGTCGAAGAGCCCCGCCTTCACCGCGTGAAGGAAGACCTTCAACACCTCCAGTCGCGGCAGGCCCCAGCGGTCGGCAGACTCGAAGGGCCTCAGGCCGAACAGCTCGTCGTCGAAGCCGTCGGCCAACAGCAGCGCGAGCCGCTCGCGAGCGCCTCCGTGCAGAGGCGCTTCGGCCAGCCGCGAAAGGCCGCGGGCCAGGGCGTCCGGGTTCGTGGGCGTCGCGACGCGCCTCATGGGGAATACGTCCGTGAGCTCCCCCTTCGCCGCCTGCTCGACCCGCCGCGCGAGGCCTCGGAGGTCCCGCAACGTCTTGCGGCCCACCAGCCGTTCCAGGAGCCACGCCCAGAGTTCGCCGCGCGCGTGGAAGGCCCCCTCGATCACGAGCTTCGAGGAGTCCGCCCCCTCGGGCTCGAGCTCGACGCGGGCCTCGAACCGCTGCAGGGGGCCGCTCGAGAAGATCCGCGTCAACGTGAAGTAACGCCCCTCGATCCACTCGAACGGAAGCTCCTGCCACTCGAGGGAGAACAGCCCGAGGTCCGCCGACACGCGCATCGAAAAGTCCGAAGCGGAGCCGTGCGGGTCCAGTTGGACGGCGGGCCAGCCGATCGACTTGTTGAAGCGGTTGGTGTTCGACAGGACCGGCCAAAGGCGCGACGGCGGCAGGCCGACCTTCGACTCGTCCCGGAGGCGGACCGCGACGGAATCTTCCATCGAGCCGCTATTATGCGCCGCGTTCGTCCGCGCGTCAATGTTTGTACAATCGCCTCCATGACCGGCGCCGCAGAGCCGCCCGCCCAGGCCGCCCGCCGGCTCGGCGCGCCCGTCGCCTTCGTGCTGGACTCCGCCGGCGAACTGACGGGCTCCTGGGGGCTCGGCGACCCCTTCGACGGAGCGGACCTCGCGCTGCTGCGCGACGCGCTCCGCGACTGCCTCGGGGAGGGCGGTCGTCCGGCGGCGATCCTCAACGTCCTCGACCACCCGGTGCTCGCCAAGTCGCGCTTGCACACCCGAAGGGGCTTGCAGTTCTTCGCCGCGGAGCCGTCGGGAGCCGGCTCCGCGCTGTGCGTCGCCGACTACCGGCCCCGCGCCTTGGCCGACGCCGACCGGCGCCTGCTCGGCGCCTGGGCGCGCACCCTCGGCCTCGGGGCGGAGGCCTTCGATGCCCCGACGGGGATCTACAACGAGGACACCTTCCGGGCCTTGAGCGACGCCGAGGCGGGCGACGGCCGCCCTCGCGCGCTGATCCTCTGCGAGCTCGTTCCTTATGAAGAGGTGGCCCGAGAGCGCGGCGAGGAGACGGCCGGCCGCCTCCTAGGTCGCCTGGCGGCCATCATCCGCTCGCGCACGCGCGACTACGACCTGCTGGGACGCATCGGCGGCGGAAGGGTCGGGCTCTGGCTCGCGGCGACGCCGACCGCGCTCGAGGGCGTCGAGCGGAAGATCTCCGAGGCCCTCCGATCTGACTTTCGCTTCCCCGTGCGTCTCGCCGCGGTCGGCGCGGCCGGCCGCTTCGACGAGGCGGTAGCCGGGGCTCAATCCCGGCTCGCCGCCGCCCGGCGCCCGCGAGGCGCGCCGAAGGGCGCGACCTGGGAGCAGCGCCACCAGCGGCTCGTCTTGCTCCACCGCGTCGCCCTCCGGCTCTTCTCCGGCGGCGCGTTTCACGAGGCGCTGACGGAGGCCGGCGAGGTCATCTTGGCCCTCGCGGGCGCCCGGCGACTCGTCATCACCCGCGCCGAGCCGCTCGGCTCGCCGATGGAGCTGCTGCGGCGAGGCGGCCGCCGCCCCGAGGACGCCCGCCTCGAGGCCGAGGTGGAGCGCGAGGCCCTGGGCGGAAAGCCCGCGTGGCGCTCCGGACCGGAGGGGGGCTGGTTGGCCGTGCCCGTCCCGGCCTGGGGGCGAGACGGCGCGCCGAGCGGATTTTTGGCCGTGGGTTACGACGACGAGGACGAGCCCGAGGCGGAGGTGAAGGAGCTCCTCGCGGAAGTGGCGGTGCTCCTGCGCAACTCCTTCGCGGCGCAGCGCCACCTGCGCGAGCAGCGGCTGCTGGCCGCCGTCACCGAGCAGTCCGCCGACCCCGTCATCCTCAGCGACCTTCAAGGCCGGGTCACCGCGTGGAGCCGGGGCGCCGAGACGCTCTTCGGCTGGACGGTGGAGGAGGCGGTCGGAAGGAAGATTCGCGACCTCTACGTGCCCGACGAGCAGGTCGACGGCGCGGCCCGCCTCGACGCCGAGGCGATGGAGAAGGGCGTCGCCCGCACCGAGGATGCGGTCCGCCGGACGAAGGACGGGCGGAGGATCCCCGTGGCCGCGACGGTCACGCTCGTACGAGACGAGGACGGCAGCCCTTTCGGCACCGTCCGCATCCTGCGCGACATCAGCCGGGCGAAGGAGCTCGAGCGCATGAAGGCCGAGTTCGTCACCCTCGTGACGCACGAGCTCCGCACCCCGATGACCTCCATCTGGGGCTTCGCGGAGACCCTGCAGGAGTACGGAGCGCAGATCCCTCCGGAGGACTCGAAGCGCTACCTCGGGATCATCGTCCGCGAGGCCAAGCGACTGAGCCGCCTCGTGACCGACTTCCTCGACGCCTCGAAGCTCGAGCGCGGGCACATCGAGCTCCGGCCAAGCCCGATCGACCTCAAGGCGCTCGCCCAGCGCGTCGCGAGCACCTTCGAGGGGGCCCGCAAGGACGTCGCCTTCAAGCTCGACGTCGCCGCCGACCTGCCCGCCGTGCAGGCCGACGAGGACCAGATCGAACGCGTCCTGGTCAACCTCTGCGGGAACGCGGTGAAGTACTCGCCCGCCAACGGCACGATCACGCTGGGCGCCCGCCGCGCCGATCGCCGCGTCTCGGTTTGGGTCGAGGACCAGGGCCCCGGCATGGCCGCCGAGACGCGCCAGCGGCTCTTCCAGAAGTTCTATCGCGCCCAGGACCAGGTCGCCGCGAAGACGCCGGGCACCGGGCTCGGCCTCTACATCGCCAAGACGATCGTCGAGGCCCACGGGGGCAAGATCGCCGTCGACAGCGAGCCCGGCCGCGGCACGAAGATGACGTTCGACCTCCCCCTCGCCTAAAAAAAGTAAACCCTGGGGACTGTCCCCAACGTTTAC
>JACQPK010000234.1 GCA_016207565.1 Elusimicrobiota bacterium | reverse complement strand
GAGCCGAGGAGCGAGGAGCGCCGCGCACCTGAAAGGTGCGCAAGCGACGAGCGACGAAGGCGTAGCCGAAAAGCGACCGGCCAGACCTGTCATGAATAGGCGGTCGGAGCACTAGGTAAGGCTCTTCTCCATCCGGAGAAACGTGTAGCTGCCTTCCGAGTCCTGCCCGGCGACAGAGAAGCCCAGGCTCTCGTACATCGCCTTCGAGCCTCGGTAGGCCTGATCGTCGCCGGCGGGCTCCACGGGATAGGCCTCGAGCGTCTTCGCGCCCGCGCGGCGGGCCTCCTCGATGACGCCCTCGACGATCCGCTTCGAGTAGCCCAGGCCCCGATAGGATCGGCCCACGGCCAGGCACCCGATCGCCCAAACGCCGTCGTCGAAGGAGCCGCCGCGGCTGCCCGGCCTCTCCTTCATATAAGGGAAGGCCGACTTCGGGCCGGAGCCGGTCCACGCCACGGTCGCCCCGTCGGAGTCGCGGATCACGAGGTAGCCGACGTGCTTGCGCGAGACCACGCTCGCGCGGGTGTGCTCCAGGTTCTCCTGGGGGCGCGTCTTGCACCGCTCGTCCCACGTCCCGTCGTGGTTGGTCCAGACCGCGCAGAAGCAGCCTCCGAACTCCTTGCCCGAGAGCAGGTGCTCGAAGTCCTGCAGCCGCCGTTTGTCCAAGAGGCTCAGTCGCAGCACATCCATCGCTAGTCTCCCTTCAGCAGTTGCGCCCGCAGCTCCGATCGGATCGGGTAGCGGCGCTTGAGCTCGAGGAAATCGTTGAACGGCATGCCCTTGACCGCCCTCGCCACCTGCTCGATGTCCTCGAGTCGGGAGAGGTCGACCTTGTCGTCGCCGGTCCAGAGATCGAGGTCGAGGAGGATATGCCACTGGTCCCGGTCGAGCCCGCGCATGAAGGCGTTCATCCGGTCGCGGCGCCCGGGCTCCTCGGGGCGCGGGGTGGGCTTTTCGAGGATGTGGGGCCAGAACCGGCGGGCGATCGCCTCATACTCCTCGGTCCCGGGCTCGTACCACTTCGTCACGCGGCCCGAGGCCGACCGGGCGTAGATGCGGCGAGTCGACTCGTCGAGCCCGTAGCCCCGGTGGGCGCAGGCGAGCCCGGCGCTCGAGAGGGTCAAGACCGTGAATACGGCGGCGCGAACGCGCGGCACCGCCCGATTGTACTAATTTTCGCGGCGGGGCCCGGCCGGGGGGAGCACGGCGGCTCCCCAGAAGTCGGAGAGGAGCCGCACGAGGCGGCAAAAATCCGCGAGCTCGATGGGCTTGGTCACGTAGCAGTTGCAGCCGGCCGCATAGGCCTCCCAGATGTCGCGCTCGTCCGACGAGGTCGTCAGCGCGATCACCGGGATGACGCGCAGCGTCGCGTCGCCCTTCAGCTCGTGGAGCACCTCGAGGCCGGGCTTGCGGGGGAGATGCAGGTCGAGGAGGATGAGGTCCGGGCGGCGGGCCAGGGAGTAGGGCTGCCGGCGGCGCACGAAATCCACCGCCTTCTGGCCGTCGTCCACCGTCGTGAGCTGGACCCTGCCGTCGGAGGCCTTCACCGCCTCGGCCAGGAGCCGCGCGTACTCCGGATCGTCTTCGACCAGCAGCACCTGGATGGCACGGGACCACATCGGGACCTCCGGGATATTCCTAGCCCCTCATCGGGGATTGTAGCAGCCCGAGTTGTCGCGTCCGGGAAGTTTCGGTAGGCCCCGCTAGAACAGCTTCGGGGGCCGGGGGACCACGCGGTGCTCGCCGGAGGCGATGCCTTCGAGCAGGAAGGGGCCGACGCGCGCGCGGACCAGCCGCAGCGTCGGGTGGCCGATCGCGGCCGTCATGCGCCGGACCTGGCGGTTGCGGCCCTCGGTGAGCGTCAGCTCCAGCCAGGCGGTCGGGACGTTCTTGCGGAACCGGATCGGCGGGTCCCGCGGGGGCAGGTCGGGCTCGCGCGACAGGAGCTGGACCCGGCACGGCCGGGTGGGCCCATCCGACAGCCGCGGCCCGCGACGCAGCTTCTCGAGCGCGGCGTCGTCGGGCACGCGCTCGACCTGGGTCAGGTAGGTCCGCTTGTGATAATGCCGGGGCTCGGTCAGTTGGTGCTGCAGCGCGCCGTCGTCGGTGAGCACGACGAGCCCCTCGCTGTCGTGGTCGAGGCGGCCCGCCGCGTATACGCGCTTCGGGAGGCCGAAGTCGGCGAGCGTCTTGTGCCCCGGGTGCGCGCTGAACTGGGTGACCACGCCGTAGGGTTTGTTGAAGAGGACGATCATGAGGGCGCCCGCGCGTCGCGGAGCTCGGTGTTCGGATTCTCGAAGCCGCGCCCGCCGATCGTGGTCTTCACGCGGCCGACGCCCGGCGCGTAGTAGTCGTACTTCCAGGCCGGCACCCCGAGCTGCGCCTCCCGGACCTTCAGGCAGCCGTGGAATACGCCCGCCTTCACGCGCACCGTCTCCTTCGAGGACTCGATCCTGAACTCCACCGGCCGTCCGCCTCGCCGCGCCTTCCAGGCGTTGCCTTCCCGGTACGGATAGCGCAGGATCGGGACGCGGTCCGCGCCGTCCTCCTCCCAGACCGCCCAGCCCTCCTTGACGTAGCGGCGCCGGAACTCCTGGAAGCGCTTCGTGCCCGCGAAAAACGCGCCCTTGAGCTCCGCCGAGGACGCCGTCGAGGTGGTGACGAGGACTTCCAGCCTCATGTTCTTGCCGCCGGTCTGGGAGTCGACGAACACCCAGCTCGACCTCGGGCGCATCGGAAAGTACTCCGGGCAGTCGAGCAGGGCGCGCCGCGCCTCCTCGGCCCAGGGGGAGCTCTCGTGCTCTCGCGCGGCCCGCTCGAGCAACGGCTGCGCCTGCGGGCAGCGCTGGAGCCGGTACGTGTAGAGCCTGGCGGAGCGCACCAGCGCCTCGGGGACCCTCGGGTCGGAGCGGTAGCGGTCCGCGAACGCCGCGAAGCGCTCGGCGGCCTCGGCGTAGACCCCCTTGCGTTCGCGCGCGCTCGCGCGATCGAAGGCCACGTCCGCCCCGCACCCGGCGCCGAGCGCCGCCGCCACGAGGACGCCGCAGGCCCTCGTCACGGCTTGAAGGACTCGCCCTTGCGGAACCGCTCGCGCGCGCGGGCCTTCGCGCGGAGCTCCGCCTCGTTGGCGTCCACGGCCTTGCGCAGGAGCGCCTTGTCGGTCCGAAGCCGCTCTCGCGCCTGGAGCCACGCCTCGCGGGCGGCGCGGCGCTGGGACTCGTGCTTGCCCTTCTCCGCCCGCTTGACCGCCGCCCTGGCCTTGCGCACGGCCTCCTGGTCCTCGTGGATGCGCCGCTTGAGCTCCGGGATCTCGGAGGGAAGCCCGGCGAGCGGGGCGGTCGAGCGGACCACCTCCCGCGGCGCGGAGGCCGGCGCGGGCGCGGGCCCGGCCAGAGCCGCCCACGCGAGCAGGAGCCGGAGGGTCACTCGAGCGACTCCGCCACGCGGCGCAGCGTCTCGAGCGGGAGGTTGCCCACCAGGACGACGCGCTGGCCGCGCCTAGGCCAGTCGAGGACCTTTCCGTCCGGACCTTCGGTGACCCGCGCGTCGCCGGCCGCGAGACGGACCTGCCGGACGGGCAGCTCGCCGAAGTCGAGCCTGGCGGCCTTGGGGTACTGGAAGAGGGAAAGCGCCTCCACCCCGTCAGAGTAGCGGAAATGCAGGAACGTGTCACCGCCGTGGGGCAGCACGTTCAAGCTCTCGAACACGAAGCCCTGCGGGAGCCAGCGCGGATGCACCGGGTCGATCCCGGCGGCAAGCCGGGCGTCCTCGAGCTCCAGGTAGCCCGGCTTGAGCGCGCTCGTGACCACCGCGGCGCCCGGCGGCGGCGCGAACCGGAAGGAGGTCTCGTCGATGGAGGAGGGGAACTCGACGCGGACGAAGCGCATCGTGGAGGAGATCGTGCCGTCGCCCTGCTGAGACTTCGACTGGAGCACGAGCCCCGTCTTCCGGTCGATCCACAGCGTCCGCACCGCGGGAGACTCGCCTTGGCCGCGGACCGTGACGACCCAGCAGCGCCGGCCCGCGACGTCCTCTTGTCCGGTCACTCGGGCGTCGTAGTTTTGGGCGAGGAGATCGAGCTCGTCCTCGGGCCCCAGCAGCTTGTGATCCGCGTCGTCGGGCGTCGTCTTCCACACGCGGCGCCGGGCGCGGTCGTAGATCCACTCCGTGGCCCCGTCCGAGACGACGACGTGCGCGGTGTATCCGCTCGAGTCGACGAGCTCGCGGCGGAAGCGGTTCGGAGGCACGAAGCTGACGAGGAGCTCCCTCGTGCGCGTGCGCCCGCCGTACCGGGTGACGACGGAGACCTCGCCCGCGTACGCCACCGCGGGGGGGACCGCGCCCTGGCGGAGGAGCTCCGAGGCGTCCGGAGCCTCCTCGGCCGCCCCGACCCGGGGCTCGGCGGCCCCGACCCGGGGCTCGGCGGCCCCGACCCGGGGCTCGGCGGCGGACGCCGGCGGCCAGGCCAAGACGGCCGCCAAGGCCGCGGCGAAGAGCCTAGTAGACATCCGACCCCTCCTCGGACCCGGCCGAGCTGATCTGGACCGGCAGCTCCGTCATGATCTTCTCGGTCGAGGCCAGCGGCAGCGTCCGCGAGTACTCGTTGTGGGCGGCGAGGACGAAGTCGACGGAGACGGCCTCCGGGCCCTGGGTCAGGGCCTCCGGGCCCTGGGTCAGGGCCTCCGGGCCCTGGGTCAGGGCCTCCGGCCGCGCCTGGATGCGGCGGCCGGCCAGCGCCACCGTGAGGAGCAGCGCCGCGCCGGCGGCCGCCCATGCCGGGCGGGCCCGCAGTCCCGCGGCCAGCTCGAGCGCCGCCTCGCTCAGGCGGGCCCAGGGACTCCGCCGGGCCCGGCGCCGCGCGTCCGCGTCGCGCGCCATGCGGAGGAGATCCTCGCGCAGGTCCGCCGGCATCGACGGGGTCGGCCGGTGGCGCATCGCGAGCTTGAGCCGCCCCAGCGACCGGACGCGCGCGCGGCAGCCGCCGCAGCCGGCCAGGTGCAGGCCGACGCGGCGCTCCTCCGACGGATCGACCTCTCGGTCCACGTATGCCGAGAGCAGCGCCCCCGGCGGACAACGGTTTTCAGTCACAGACGGAGACCTCCTCCAAGAGCCTGCGCTTCAAGGCGCCGCGCGCGCGGTTCACGCGCGACCGCACCGTGCCGATCGGGCAGCGGATCACCTTCGCGATGTCCTCATACGACAGCCCGTCCAGATCGGCGAGCGTCAAGACCTCTCGATGCCCGCGCGCCAGGCTCCGGAACGCGTCGCGCACGCGCGAGCCGCTCTCCTCGCGCTCGAGAGCCTCCAGCACCCGGTCCGATCTGTCCTCCAGCACGTCGGCGAGCTCGCCGTCCTCCTCCGGACCCGGCTCGTCGAGGGAGAGCACGACGCCCTCGCGCTCCGCGCGGCGCACCCGGTCCAAGAACAGATGGCGGAGGATCGTGTAGAGCCAGTTCCTCACGGGCTGGGAGCGGTCGTAGGAATCCCAGTGCTCGAACGCCCGGCAGAACGCCGCTTGGACCAGCTCGCGCGCCTCATCGGCGCTTCCCGTCAGGCCGTAGGCGAACTGGAAAGCCTTCTCCCCGTACTCGCCCACCAGTCGCTCGAACTCGGATGGTCCCGGCATCGCTCGCTGCCCCTACATATATATACGAATGAGCGGCGAAAAAGTTCCCTCAGAGCTCGAGCGACTGGCCTTCCCGGGCGCAGAAGCACTGCATATCCCCGCCGGCCTGCTTCACGAGCTCGCGCGACTCCGTCTCGATCTTCTCGAGGAGCCCGTCCTCGTGCCAAGGGTCGTGGTGAAACAACGCCAGACGCTTGACGCCGGCGGTGAGGCCGAGCGCGACCGTGTCGCGGTAGCGGCTGTGGCCCCAGCCCTTCTTGATGCGGTAATCGTCGTCCGTGTACTGCGCGTCGCAGATCAGCAGCTCCGCTCCCTGGCAGAAATCCATGATCAGGCGGTCCTGCTTCACCGCGAAGTCCGTCGGCTGGTGCATCGTCTGGTAGGTCTCATGGTCGGTGAGGTAGACCACCGCCTTGCCGCCGCACTCGAACCGGTACGCCAGGTTGACGCCGGGATGGTTGCTGAAGGTCGTCTTCACCTCGACGCCGTCGTACTTCAGCGGCCCGGCGATCTCGATGAAGTCGAGCTTCGAGGCCATGTCGCCCAAAGCGACCGGGAAGTAGGCGGGGTCCATCAGGCCGCGGAAGATCTTCTCGAAACTCTTCGCGACGCCGTGAGCGCTATGGATGCGGAACTTGTTGCCCGGCATGTACGCGGGCATGAAGAACGGGAAGCCCTGGATGTGGTCCCAGTGCGTGTGG
>JACQPK010000220.1 GCA_016207565.1 Elusimicrobiota bacterium | reverse complement strand
CTACAGTCCCTTGCCTTCGGCCGGCGGACGCTTTGTTGGGGCCGGGTGAATTTGCTAATACCGAGGCATGAAGACCGCCACCATCGAGACCAGCAAGGGAAGCATCGTCGTCGACCTCTTCGACCAAGACTGCCCGAAGACGGTCGCCAACTTCGAGAAGCTCGCGAACTCCGGCTACTACGACGGCCAGCGTTGGCACCGCGTGATCTCGAACTTCATGATCCAAGGGGGAGACCCCTACAGCAAGACCGGCGCGGGTCCGGTCGGCACGGGCGGGCCGGGCTACACGACGGACTGCGAGCTCCGGCCGGGGCGCAAGCACACGAAGGGCGCGCTGTCGATGGCCCACACCGGCTCGTGCAAGCACGACTCCGCCACGGGCGAGAAGAAGGCCGGCCGCTGCTCCAACGGGTCCCAGTTCTTCATCACGCACGTGCCGACGCCCCACCTCGACGGCGTGCACACGGTCTTCGGCCAGGTCTCCCAGGGGCAGGGCGTCGTCGACGCGATCCGCCAGGACGACGAGATCAAGCAGATCCGGGTGGCCTAGCGGGGCGGAGCCCCGCTGTGCCGGCGCTCGCTGGGGCTAGCGGGGCCGCCGGCCTAACCGGCGAGCGGCAGCGCGCAGCGGAGGTTCGCCCCGCCGCCCGGGTCGTCCTCAGCCCAGATGCGGCCGCCGTTGGCCTGGATCGCGCAGCGCGCGATCCGCAGGCCGAGTCCCGTGCCGCGTTTCCCCGGGCCGTCGTCCGCCGGCCGCTGGTCGCCCTCGAACATCGTGGGCAGGACCGCCGCGGGGATGCCGAGCCCGTCGTCGCGGACGTTGATGACCGCGCGGCCCGCCTCCGCCCACGCGCGGATCTCCACCTCGCTCTTCGCGTGGGCGACGGCGTTCTCGCAGAGGCTCTGGAGCGCCTGCTCCAGATGGTCGCGGTCGGCCCAGACCGAGAGGTCCGGATGCGCGGAGGCCTTGAGGCGGATCTTGCGCTTGCGCGCGACCGGGGCGAGCCCCGCGGTGAATCCCCTGAGGAACTCCGCGACACGGATCCCCTCGGGCTGAGGCTCTCTTCGGCCCGACTCGAAGGCGTAGAGCGTGAGGAGCTGCTCGCTGATGCGGCCCAGCCAGTCGGCATGGCGTTCGATCGTGCGCACGAACTGCAGCCGATGGCGCCGATCCTTCAGGCCTCCCCGGCGCAGGGTCTCGGCGAATCCCTTGATCGCGGCGACCGGTGTCCGGAACTCGTGGGACACGCGGGCGACGACGTCCTTTTCCCGCTCGTAGCGGCGGCGCAGTCCCTCGAGCCGCTCGGCGTCCCGCAGCGCGGTCGCGTCCTCGAGCACGAGCAGCACCCGCGGCCGGTCCGGCTCTCCGAGCCGCCGCGCGTTCGCGAGCAGGAGCCTCGGCGCCTCGTCCGGTCCGCAGGAGCCTTCGAGCTCGACGTCGCGCACGACATCCTCGCGCTCGAGCGCGGCGGCGAGGACTCCCTGCAGGCGGGGCGACCGCCACAGCGTGCCTTGCAGGTGAGTCAGGCGCTCGCCGATCAGCTCGAACGGGGGGAGCCGGAACGTCTCGCTGAAGGCGGGGTTGATCGCCTGCACCCTCGCCTCGGAGTCGACCACGACGAGCGGGTCGCGGACGGTCTCGAGGACGGCGTCGCAGGTCCTGCGGGCTTCGGCGAGGCTGGTCGCGGCCTGGCGGAGCCGGCGCAGGGCCTCCAGCAGGCGCATTGGGGCGGATCGTTCGGGAAGACGCACGGACGGCGGCGGCGGGGAATCGATTCTCATTCGGGGAAGATTCTACCCCCAGTGGATTCCCCGAGGCGACTCGGCCGGGTGAACTAATCGTGACCGCGGGGCGACGGGACTACTGATAGCCGAACTGCTTGAGCGCGCGAGGGTCGCGGCGCCAGTTGGGCTTGACCTTCACGCGGAGCTCGAGCGCGACGCCGCGGCCGAGGAACTCGCGCAAGGCCTTCTCCGACGCCTTCGTGAGCTCGCGGATGGAGGCGCCTTTCGTGCCGATCAGGATGCCCTTCTGCGGCTCGCGTTCGACGAACACGATCGCCGAGATCCGGTCGGGGCCGCCTTCCTTGAAGTCCTCGATCTGGACCGCGCACGCGTGCGGCACCTCCTCATAATACTGCTCGAAGATGCGCTCGCGGATGATCTCCTCGGCGAAGAAGCGTTCCCAGCGGTCCGACACCTGGTCGGTGTCGTAGTACGCCGGGCTTTCGGGCAGGCGCTCGACGATGGTCTGGAGCAGGTGGTCCACGCCGTGGCGGTGCAGCGCCGAGATCACGTGGACCTCCGCCGGCCGGAGGGCGTCGTCGTAGGCCTTGGCCCACGCCTTGAGATCGCTCTTGTTCGCGACGAGGTCCGACTTGTTCATCGCCAGGAGCACGGGGCGGCCGCCGCGGATCAGCCCCTGCAGCGCGGCGAGCTCCGCCTCCCCGGGGGCGTGCGCGTCCACGACGAGGACGAGCACGTCGCAGTCGTCGCGGCTGGCGATCCGCGCGGTCCGAATCAGCGCGGCCTGCAGCCCGTCCTTGGCGGCGTCGAGCAGCCCCGGGGTGTCCAGGAAGCAGACCTGGTGGTCCTTGCCGTTGAGGATGCCGAGGATCTTGTGCCGCGTCGTCTGCGCCACGGGCGAGACGATCGAGAGCTTCTGCCTCAGGAGGGCGTTGAGGAGCGTCGACTTGCCCGCGTTGGGCCGCCCGACGATCGCGACGAACCCCGCTCGAAACGGCAAGCTAAGGCTCATGGCTCCTAAGTTAATTCAACGGAGTGACGCAGAGGTACGCAAAGGAAATTACGAAAAGGCACGCAAAGGACAGAATTATTCATG
>JACQPK010000233.1 GCA_016207565.1 Elusimicrobiota bacterium | reverse complement strand
TGTCGTTATCCCTCCTCTGCGTCCCTTTTCGTTACTTTCCTCTGCGTGCCTCTGCGATGCGCTGTTGCAGCCCGACGCACGAAGAGCACGGAGTAACGCGGAGGTACGCAGAGGGAAGTAACGAAGAGGCCGCAGAGGACGGCCCTTGATTGAGGATTAGGGTAGCGCACAGCCCTTGATCGCGGGCCCGCCATCGCATATAACAACATGGTGCCAGGCACCGCGTTGCATGATCCTGGCACGTGCATGGCCGCCGAAAGCGAAGAACCCGTCGACCCCGAGGTGATCCCGCCCGGCTCGAGCCGCGCCCAGGGCGCGAAGGAGGCGCCGCCGCCCGCGCGCACCTTCTTTCACCCGCTGAGCGGGCTCGTCATCCTGGGCGTCGACTGGCTCGCCTTCGGCGTCGAGCTGCCGACGCAGTTCCTTTTCACCCCGGTCGTGAGCGTGATCGCGTTCTGCGTCACCTTCTGGGCGATCTCGAAGATCCAGCAAAGCCACGGCGACGAAGGGCGCGTCGCGAGCTTCAAGGCCCTCCTAGGCGCGATCGCCGCCGGCGTGCCGTTCCCGATCACCGGAACGGTCGTGGGGACGGCGATCCTGATCTTGTCCGGCCTGCCCCGCGTCATCGGCCGGCGGCTGCCTTGAGCGGGGCCGGCGCGGCGAGCAGGCGAAGGGCGAACGCCGCGACACAGATGAGCGACGCCCCGGCGTAGGCCGCCCCCGGGAAGTACACGGGCGCCCCCGGCCGGGTGAAGTGGACGAACAAGCGGGTGAAGACGATCGGCGCGAGCAGCGACGCCAGGCTCGCCAGCGCGACCAGGCTCCCCTGGAGCTCGCCCTGGCGGTCCGGCGGCGTGTGGCGGCCGATGATCGATTGGATCGCGGGCGTCGTCACGCCGGCCAGCGAGAAGACCACGACGATCGGGTACATCACCCAGCCCGCCCAGGCCAGCGCGAAGCCGGCGAACGATATCGCGTACACGGATAGGCCGAGCGTCAGCGCGCGGTGCTCGCCCAGCGTGCGCACGACGCGCTTCGTCAGCTGGGTCTGCGATAACGCCATCATCATGCCGACGAACGACAGCGATAGACCCACTTGGCGCGGCGTCCAATGGAACTTGGTCTCGGTGTAGAGCGTCCAGTTGACCGGATGCACCTGGTGCGCCAAGAAAACGAGGAAGTAGATCCACACGAACGCCACGAAGGCCGACGGCTTCAACACGCGCGCGATCGCCGCCAGCGGATTCAGCTCCCGCCACGCCACGGCCCGACGGCGCGAGGCCGGCAGCGACTCCGGCAGGACGAGGAGGCCGTACAGGAAGTTCAGGCCGTTGAGCGCGGCGGCGGCATAGAAGGGGACGCGGGGCCCGAACGAGCCCAGCAGCCCGCCGACCAGCGGGCCGACGATGAAGCCGAGCCCCCACGCCGCGCCGATCATCGCGAAGTTCCCGGCGCGGGTCTCGTGGTCGCTGATGTCGGCCATATACGAGCTCGCGACCGTCAGCGTCGCTCCCGTGAGCCCCGAGATCACGCGGCCCACGAACAGGAGCGGCAGCGTCGACGCGAACGCCATGAACTGGTAGTCGAGCGCCGCCCCGAGGAGGGAGCTCAGCAGGATCGGGCGGCGGCCGAACCGGTCCGACAGCGAGCCGAGGATCGGAGACGCCACGAACTGCATCAGGGCGTACACGCCGATGAACCAGCCGAAGCGCTCCGAGACGAACGTCGGGTCCGTCGAGAAGCGCCGCAACACGTCGGGGAAGACCGGGATCAGCAGCCCGAGGCCGACGGCGTCGAGCAGGATCGTGACGAAGATGAACCGGACGGCCGCGGCGCGGCCGTTCATCCGCGCTTGCGCCAGGTCGGCCGCTGCGGGCGGTAGCCCTTGGATGCCTTGGGGAGCTCGCGGGAGTGGACGTGGTCCTCGAGCTCGCTGCCGGCGCGCTCGCGCCGCTCCAGCAGCGCCTCGCGCGGCGGCTTCGACGGGATGAGGCAGTCGCAGCCCTCGCCGATCAGGTCTCGCCGGCCGGCTTTGAGGAGCGCCTCCCGCACCTCGAAGTAGTTCCGCGGCTGAAAGAATTGGAGCAGCGCGCGCTGCAGCCTCCGGTCGCGGAGGCCCTTGGCGACCTTGACCTCGCGCCCGGTCATCGGGTCGCGGCCGGTGTAGTACATCGCCGTGGCCACGTCGAACGGCGCCGGGATGAAGTCCTGCACCTGGTCGGGCTTGTAGCCGTTGCGCTTGAGGAACACCGCGAGCTCGATCATCTCCTTGAGGTCGGAGCCCGGGTGGCTCGAGATGAAGTAGGGGACGAGGTACTGCGCCTTGCCCGCCTTCTCGCTCTCCGCCTTGAACTTGGCCGCGAAGTCCTCGAACGTGTCGTGGGTCGGCTTCTTCATCGCGTCCAGCACGCCGGGGTTCACGTGCTCGGGCGCGACCTTGAGCCGCCCGCCGACGTGATGGCGCGTCAGTTCGGTCATGTACTCGGGCGAGAGGCGGGCCAGGTCCATGCGGATGCCGCTGGCGACGACCACCTTCCGGACGCCGGGCACCGCGCGCGCCTTCTTCATGAGGTCGACGAGCGGCCCGTGGCTCGTGCCGAGGCACTTGCAGATCGTCGGGTGCACGCATGAGAGCCGCCGGCAGATCTTCTCCACCTCGGGCTTCGTGCAGCGCATCTCGTACATGTTGGCGGTCGGCCCGCCGATGTCGGACACGACCCCCTTGAAGTCCGGAGCGGCCGCCATTGTCTTCAGCTCGGCGAGGACGCTCTCCTGCGAGCGCGACTGGATCGTGCGGCCTTGGTGCGTCGTGATCGAGCAGAACGTGCAGCCCCCGAAGCAGCCCCGCATGATCGTGACCGAGTCCTTGATCACCTCGTAGGCCGGGATCGGGTCCTGGTAGCCGGGGTGGGGCAGCCGCGTGTAGGGCAGCCCGAAGTAGTAGTCCATCCGCTCCTTCGAGACCGGGGGTTGCGGCGGCGTCTGGACGACGGCGCGCCGGCCGTGGAGCTGGACGATCGTGCGCGCGTTGAGCGGGTTCGTCTCCTGGTGGATGGCCTTCGTCGCCTCGAGGAAGCGGTCCTTGGAGCCCTTCACCTCCTCGAAGGCGGGGATGTGCCGGACGTTTGCCGACGGCGGCGGCGGGGCCTCGCTCGCGCCCAGAGCGTAGGCGACGCCGCGCAGGTCGCGCATGTCCCGGACGGTCTTGCCCGCATGGAAGCGCCGCGCGAGCTCGACGATCGTCTCTTCGCCCATGCCGTAGGCGACGAGGTCCGCCTTGGAGTCGAGCAGGATCGACGGCTTGACCGTGTCGCTCCAGTAGTCGTAATGCGCGAGGCGCCGCAGCGAGGCCTCGACGCCGCCCGCGATCACCGGCACGCCCGGATAGGCCTCGCGCGCCCGCTGGCAGTAGGGCAGCGTCGCGCGGTCGGGCCGCCGGCCGATCTTCCCGCCCGGCGTGTAGGCATCGTCGTTGCGGACCTTGCGGTTGGCCGTGTAGTGGTTGATCATCGAGTCCATGTTCCCCGCGCTGATCGCGAAGAACAGCCTCGGCCGCCCGAACGTCCTCCAGGGGCCGCAGGAACGCCAGTCCGGCTGGCTCAGGATCCCGACGCGAAAGCCGGCCGCTTCGAGCAAGCGCCCGAGGACGGCCATGGCGAAGGAGTAATGGTCGACGTACGCGTCTCCGGTGACGAAGACGACGTCGACGGACTCCCACCCGCGCGCGAACATCTCCTCGCGGCTCGTCGGAAGAAACGGCTGCCGGACACCCATGGAGGGACTGACCCCACATTGTAACACGCCGTTGAGTCCCGGAGTGTGTGCTATCATAGGCGCGTGACCCCCGCGCTTTGGGCGGCGCTCGCCGCCGTCGCCGTCGCCCAGAGCTTCCAGGTCCCCGGTGGGCTCGTCCCGGTGGTCGACCGGGGGGGCGGTCCCGCCTACGCCCGCAAGCCGACGTCCGAGGAAAAGGCCACGATGGCCGCGGAGATCGAACGGCGCCTCGAGGGCCTCGACCGCCGCCTCAAGGACGAGAACTCGGCCTTCGATCGCGAGGCTCACAAGCTGGCCGCTCTCAACGACGTGGTCGATGCCTACCCGCCGGATTCGCCGGAGGTCCGAGAGGCGAAGGTCGAGATGCGCCGCATCTTGGAGCTCTATCCCAAGGCGCCGATCTTTCTCGAGATGACGCTCCTCGCGCGGCGCCTGCAGATCTACAAGGAGACCGGCGAGCTGCCGCCCGATATCCCCGACCGGGAGGCGATCCGGAAGCTCCTGGACAACCCGTGGGAACGCGTCGCCATGAAGGACCCGACGCGGGAAGTCGTGAAGACCTTCGCGCTCGAAAAAGACATCGCGAGGCTCGAGAAGCAGATCGCGCGCTACGCGCGCCTGGCCGGGCCCAAGCTCGCGGCGCAGCCGGCCGCGCCGAAGGCGGAGCCGCTGCCTCCCACGCCCCCGGCCCCGCCGAGGCTCCAAGCCCCCGCGCCGCCCAAGCCCGAGCTCGCCGAAGACGCCGGCCTGGGCCGCGAAGAGATCGACCCGATCCCGCGGCTCCTCGAGCAGCTGGTCTCGGCCGACGCCCGGCAGCGCGCGCTCGCGGCCGACGAGCTCGGCCGCCACGGCGAGGCCGCCCGCCCCGGGCTCCATCTCCTCACGCTCGCGCTCTCGGACCCCCAGGCCCGCGTGCGGGCGAGCGCCGCGCTCGCGTTGGGCGGCCTCGGCCCGCTCCCGCAGGAGTCGATGGCGGCCCTCGAGGCGGCGAGGCAGGACAAGTCGGACGACGTGCGTTTCAGCGCCAAGGCCGCGCTCCAGCGCCTGAAGCCCTCGCGGTGAACGTCCGTCCCATCGGCATCCTGCGCTCCTGCTTCAAGGAAAAGTTCGGCACGCCGCGCCAGCCGCACGTCGCGCCCGGCGCGATGGCGACGCTCACGATCGCCGGCGACCACAAGCCGGAGCAGTCGCTGGCGGGGCTGGACGGCTTCAGCCACGTTTGGCTCGTCTCGTGGTTCCACCTCAACACGAACAAGCGCCCGCTGCCCAAGGTGCACCCGCCGCGTCTCCGCGGCGGGACGGTGGGGCTCTTCGCGTCCCGCTCGCCGCACCGGCCCAACCCCATCGGCCTGTCCTTGGCGCGGCTGGTGAGGGTGGACGGCGCGACGCTCCACCTCGCGGGGATCGACCTCGTGGACGGCACGCCGATCCTCGACGTGAAGCCCTACATCCCGGAATGCGACGCCGCGCCCGACGCCTCCTCGGGCTGGACCCTGGCCGCCCCGTTTTGCGGCCTCGACGTCGAGCTCACGCCGCGCGCCGAGGCCGACGTCGCCGCCGCCGAGGCCCGCCTCGGCGTGCAGGGCCTGCGCGAGCTGCTCGTCGATCTCCTGCGGCAGGACATCCGCAATCCGCGCGACCGGGCGCAGAGCCGCGAGGGACTCGACCTCGGCTTCTTCCTCCACGACTTCGAGACACGCTTCTCGGTGAAGGGCCGCACGGCGGTCGTGCTCCGCCTCGAGACCGGGACCCGGATGCATCGCAATCCCCGCCGCCGCGGCTGATACAATGACGGTGGAGGACTTATGGCCCAACTCACCCACGCGCACGTCGCCGTCGGGGACGCCGCTCCCGACTTCTCGGGCACGGACGAGGCGGGGCACATGCACCGGCTCGCCGAGTATCGCGGCAAGACGCTCCTCGTGTGCTTCCTCCCGCGGCCCGAGCACATCCCCTCGGGCCGGGATCTCAGCGGCCGCTTCCCCGGCTCCCGGCAAAAGGACGTCTTCATCCTCGGCGTGATGCCGGGCTCGCCGCAGAGCGTCGGCAAGGCGCGCGCCGCGCGCCGCATCCCGTTCCCCATGGTCTGCGACAGCGGCCGGATCGCCGCCGATTACGGCGTCGATGGAAAGACGTCGCGGTTCACGATCTTCGCGATCGGGCCCGACGGGCGGGTCAAGGCCGTCTACAAGAACCTCGACAACCCGCGCCACCTCAACGAGCTGCTCAACCGGCTCTGACACGGCCGTCACGCGGCCGCTCCGTCAGACTTGGTATACAGCGGGCATGGGAAAGACGACCCGGGCGCGCCGCGGCCCAACGGCCTAGACGGCCCTAGGCTCATTGCCCGATGGCGAGCGCCCCCCTCTTTGCTAGACTCATGGGGATGTCCACCCGGTCCGGCGATTTTGCGGTCTTGGAGCAGCCCACCGTCGCCGTACCGGCCCTGCCGGCGCCCGTCGCGGCCGCCGGAGAGATCCCCGAGATCTGGAGCATGCGCCTGTCGGTCCTGGGCGCCGTATTGTCCATACCTGCGCTCGTCTACGTCCTCGTGCCGTCCTTGAAGGCGGCGAGCCTCGCGCACATCCTGAGCTTCACGGTCTACGGCGTCGGCCTGCTGAGCATGTTCGTCGCCTCGGCGATCTATCATGCCGAGGCGGGCCGGGAGCGGACCTTCTCGAAGTGCCTCGACTACGGAGCGATCGGCCTCATGATCGCGGGCAATTTCACGCCGTATTGCGCGATCACGCTCGGCACGACGTTCGCGCACGTGATCCTGGGCCTCGTGTGGACGCTCGCGATCGGGGCCCTCGTGCTGCGGATCACGCGCACCGATCTCTCGAAGTGGGTGTTCGTCGCGACCTTCTTGGCGATGGGCTGGCTCGGGGTGCTGCTCGCGCGGCCGCTCTGGCACGCGCTGGGCCCCGCGGGCGCGGGCCTGACCGTGCTCGGCGGACTGATCTACACGGCCGGCACGCTGTTTTTCAACCGCTACCAGGGCGACGTCGAGCCGCCCGGCTTCGGGCCGCACGACATCTGGCACATCTTCATCTTAGCGGCCGCGGGCACCCACTACGCGGTCCTGGCGCTGTACATGCTGCCGCGCTGAGCGCCTCGCCCCTCGTCACGCGACCGACGAACCCCGGCGCTACACTATCCCGCAGGCCATGCCGGAGCTACCCGACGTAGAGACTTTCCGGCGGCGCGCGTCCAAGGCCGTGGGGCGCACGGTAAACGCCGTCGAGGCCCGCGAGGGCTGGGCGGTGCGCCGCCTCAACGGCGGCGCGGAACATCGACCCAGTGTCCGCGCTGCCGCGGGCCGCTGACGACCGCCCGGCTCGGCGGAAGGACGTCGTACCGGTGCGATGCGTGTCTCGAGCGTCCCCGGCCGGCCGCCCCGCCCACCGCCGCGCCGACGAGCGAGAGCCGAGCCGCGGCTCGGGACCCGCTGGCCCCTCGGGTCTCGGCGCGCGCCCGCAACCCGCAGCGGTTGTGGATCGAGGCGGTCGCAGAGCACATCGGCGAAGGCCAGCGGCTCATCGAGGGACTCGGCTCGGGCACGATGTCCTTGGGAGATGTCGACGGGTGGCTCCACGGCTACAGGAAGGCCTCCGATCGGCTGCTGACGCGCTGCACCCGGCTCGTCAGCGCCATGCGCCGGCTCGGTTACGCGCGCCATATGAGGCGCGGCGGCCGCCGGCAGACGCCGCCCCGCGCCGCCGAGCTCGAGCGGCGCTAGCGAGGAGCCTGCGGACCTCGTCGTCCGTCGTTTGCTCGAAGTCGCGGTACCACTGGCCGATCGCGAACAGGGCGGCGGGAGCGGCCGCGCAGACGACCTCGTCGGCCTCCCGCCGGAGCGCCGCGCAGGTCTCCGGGGAGCCGATCGGCACCCCGACGACTACCCGCGCCGCACCGCTACGCCGCACCGCCCTCACGGCGGCGCGCATCGTCGCGCCAGTGGCCAGGCCGTCGTCGACCAGGATCACCGTCATGCCTCGGATGGCCTCGGGCCTTCGGCCCGCGCGATACACGCGCTCGCGGCGCGCGAGCTCGACGGCCTCGGCCTGGGCGGCCACCTCGATCTCCTCCGGACCGACCGCCAGCGAGCTCACGGTGTCCTCGTTGAGTACGCGGATCCCGCCCGAGGCGATCGCGCCGATCGCCAGCTCGGGGTTCAGCGGCGAAGGCAGCTTCCGCACGACGAAGACGTCGAGGGGCGCCCCGAGCGCCTGCGCCACCTCGAAGGCGACCGGCACGCCGCCGCGCGGCAATCCCAGCACCAGCAGCCCCGGCCTGCCGGCGTAGCCGGATAATCGGTTGGCGAGAAATCTTCCCGCCTGCGCGCGGTCATCGAAGACCATACCGCCTTCCACACACATTGTAGCGCTACACTGTTGGGTAGGAGGCGGGTATGAAGACACAACTCGGAATCGCCGACGACGCGGCAAAGGGCGTGACGCACATCCTGAACGGAAACCTCTCCGACGAGTACGTGCTCTACACCAAGACGCGGAACTTCCACTGGAACGTGACCGGCCCCTACTTCGGGCAGCTCCACAAGCTCTTCGAGGAGCAGTACGAGGCTCTCGACGAGATCATCGACCGGGTCGCCGAGCGTGCCCGCGCGGTCGGAGCCTGGCCGATCGCGACCCTGGCGGAGTTCTTGGAGACCAGCGAGATCAAGGAGTCGCCCGGCGAGCGGCCGGACGCGCAACACATGCTGGCCGAGCTGGCGGGCGACCACGAGGCGATCGCGCGGCGGCTGCGCAACGACATCGCGACGTGCTCCACGAAGTACCGCGACGAGGGAACGAGCAACTTCCTGACCGAGCTGTTGGCGCTACACGAGAAGATGGCGTGGATTCTGCGCGCTCACAGCGCGGCCAAGGTTTAGCGGGCGTGGCCCTTCTGAACCGCGAGGCCTTCGGCTTTCCACTGCTCGGGCCCGTCGAAGTAGCCCGTCGCGAAGCCCTTCTTGGAGAGCTTCTTGGCGAGCTTCTTCGCCCGGACGCCCGCCACGCAGTAGAAGACGATCGTCTTGTCTTTGGGCAGGCTCGCGGCGAACGCGTCCCAAACGCGGTCGTCGAAACTGCGGGTCGTCGGCATCGAAAGCGAGCCGGGCACGACCTCCCGGCGCTCCTCTTGCTCCCGGACGTCGACCAGGATCGCGCCCTCCTCTTTGACGAGCCGCTGGACCTCGCGCGGGTCGAGCTCCCGCGGCTTCGCCCTTTTGACGGGCCCCGCGGCGGAAAGCAGGGGGACCGCCAACAGCACCGCGACCCAGGCCCGCCTCATCTGGGCCGGTACTCCGCGGAGACGACCTCGCCCACCTCGTCGGCGACTGCGGACAGCAGGTCCCACTCCTCCTGCGAGAAGGCGTGCGGGCGGCGGTAGACGACCTGGATCGAGCCGATCGTCGTGTCGTGGGCGATGACCTGGACCGTCTGCTCGTCGCCCGTGAAGGCGAAACCCGGGCTCACGTAGTCGATCGACTCGTCCGGCAGGGAGATCGCGAGCCGAGCGCGGGCGTCCTCCGGAAAGCTCCACAGGGCCGGCAGGCGGTCGACCAGCGCGTTGAGGCGCTCGCGCTGCGGGCGGGATCGGTCCTGCAGCAGCGCCTTCAGCTCGGTCAGCCGGGGATGAGCCATGACGCAAGTATATTCTATAAGGGAGGCCATGAAGATACTCCTCGTCGGCGCGTCGGGCACCATCGGAAAGGCGGTCGGCCAAGAGTTGGGCCGGCGGCACGACCTCATCTTGGCCGGACGCTCCAGCGGCGACGTCCGGGTCGACATGACGGAGCCGGCCTCCGTCCGCGAGCTGTTCAAGAAGGTGGGAGCGGTCGACGCGGTCGTGTCCGCCGCCGGGGGCGTGCGCTTCGCTCCCTTCGACCGGCTCGACGCCGAGGCCTACCAGTACGGCCTGCGCGACAAGCTCATGGGACAGGTCAACCTGGTCCTCGGCGGCCGCGACGCGGTCGCCGACGGCGGCTCGTTCACGCTGACCGGCGGAGTGCTCGACTCGGACCCGATCGTGGCCGGCTCCTCGGCCTCGATGGTCAACGGGGCGCTGAACGCCTTCGTCATGGCGGCGGCGATCGAGCTCAAGCGCGGCCTGCGGATCAACTGCGTCAGCCCGGGCGTGATCACGGAGTCCATGCCGCAGATCGGGTCGTTCTTCAGGGGCTTCGAGCCCGTCCCCGCGGCGCGCGCGGCGCTGGCCTACGCCAAGAGCGTGGAAGGCAAGCAGACCGGCCGGGTCTATCGGGTGAAGTGAAGCAAGTAAATTGGGGACTGTCCCCAATTTACTTACTCCCAGGCGCCGCTGTAGGGGAGGACGTCCGAGTCGGATTTTTTCGGCGTCGGGATTTCTTTGAGGAGCATCCGGCAGGCCTGCTCCATGTCCGGGGCCGCCCAAGAGCGCAGGTTCCGCAGGCGCGCCTTCGCGTCCGGCTCGGCGACCTTCTCCGCCTCCAGCCAGGCGGCCAGCTTCCGCGCGAGCTCGATCGAGATCCCGAGCTCGTCGGCCAGGCGCTTGTCCCGCAGCTCCGCCGGCGTGATGACGCCGCCGACGAGCTGCGCCGCCTGATCGGCGCTGCAGGACTCCGCCTTGCGGGTCTCCTCGACCCGTTCCGCGGCCGCGACGACCGCGTCGGCGAGCGCTCCGCCTTGGGCCCGCACCCACCGGACGAGGCGCCCCGCGCTGTCCGGGGAGAGCGCCAAACGAGACGCCAGCAGAGCGCCGAGGAGCTCGTCGTCGGCCGTGCCGAGCAGAAGGACCACGGCCTCCCGGGAGCCGACGCCCAACTGCTCGGCCAAGGCACGCACGCGCCTCGCCGCGCTCTTGGCGCGCTCCGCGGGAGGCGTGTCCCGCAGGTCGGGGAGCTTGGCCAGTGCCGTGCCCTCCTGCCGCTCCACCTTGAGGTCGGCGGCGAGCGCCCGGCCGACGATCGCGTGCAGCTCGCCTTCCGGCAGCTCGCCGATCAGCTGTCGCGCGGCCTCGGCCTTCGAGCAGCCGAGCGTGTCCGCGAGCGCTCGCGCCTCGGGCACGACGTCCGGGCCGCGCGAGCGCACGAGCTTCGCGGCCAGCTCCGGCGAGATCGCGAGGTCGCGCGCCACCGTGCGAAGCACGCGCTCCTCGGTCTCGATCCGGGCGATCCGCTCCTGGATCAAGACCGGCAGCGCGATCTTCCGCTGCGCGGCCTCGGCCAAGAGGCTCTTCGCCAGCTCCGCGGCCTGGGCGGCCGGCTCGGCGGGCGGCAGGCTCGACAAGAGCGCGGCCGCCGGCCCCTGCTGGATCTTGAGCTTCCGGGAGAAGACCTGAAGGGCCACCTCGCGCTCGGACTGCCGCCCGGTCAGGACGCGGATGACCGCGTCGGGCGTCGACTCCCAGCGGCGGGCCTGCTGGACGATCTTGTCCCGGATCGCGAGCGCGCGGCGCTCGACCGGAACGTCGGCGAAGGCGGCGAGCGCCGTGAGCCGCCGGACGTCGAGCGGATCCCAGCGCAGGAGCTGCGCGAGACGGGCGACGCACGCCTCCTCCGCCTTCATCGTTCCGAAGAGCACCGCCGCCCCGGCCCTCAGGCCGAACCCGTTGACGAGCTTGTCCCAGCGGTTGAGGAAGCCCGCGGGGTCCTGCGCCAACTCGGGATGCTCGATGAGCCGCTTGTAGGTCGCCGGCGGCAACGAGGGCTTGAGCGCCCGCAGGCGCTTGGCCTGCGCCTCGTCCAGGCTCGGCGGCAGCTTGTCGGCCGGGGGCTCCGGGCGCGCAGGCCTGGCCGGGCGCTCCGGCCCCGG
>JACQPK010000208.1 GCA_016207565.1 Elusimicrobiota bacterium | reverse complement strand
TCGTCTTCATCGTCGCCTGCGGGGCGCTCTGCCTCTGGCTCGTCGGCTGGGGCTTCGCGCACCGCGCCGAGACCCAAGGCGCGGTGCTCGCCGGCATCGGCGCGGCCGGCGTCGTCGCCTTGGCGGCCTACCTGCGCCGCTTCCTCCGGGAGGCCAAGGGCCGCTCGCACGCCAACGGCCTCCATCCGAAGCTCGCGGCCGCGGCGGGGTTTTTCGCCCTGGTCCAAGACGCCCAGGCCTGCGTGACCTGCGTCGGCCAGCTCGACGGCGACACCGGCCGCTCCTACGCGTACGGGATCGCGTTCCTGGCTGTTCTGGTGCTAGGCACCCTTTCCGGTCTCTCGTATATGGTGATTAAAACGATCCGAGAACGCGAGATTTCCGGCGGCGCCGTTCCAAACCAGCACTGAGCCATGGACGCCGCTTCGCACGGGGACCCCATAGGACGGCGCGGGGCGCCGTCCCTATCCCCGTGCGCGGCGCCCGAGGAGCGCGGCATCGGCGCCAGGCACGTCCACCGCTTCGCCCGCGCCACGGCGCTCTCCGTCTTCGTCCTGATCCTCGCGGGCGCCTCCGTCACCTCGACCGATTCCGGCCTTGCCGTCCCCGACTGGCCGCTGTCTTACGGGCAGTGGATGCCGCCGATGGAGGGGGGCGTCTTCTTCGAGCACGGGCACCGGATGATCGCCGGGCTCGTGGCCACGATGGTCTGGATCCTCGCGATCCTGGCTTGGCGGGCCCAGAGCGCGCGCTGGGTGCTGGGGCTCGCCTGGGGCTCGGCCGCCGCGGTGCTGGTCCAGGCCGCGCTGGGCGGGCTCACCGTGCTCTACGGGCTCGCCAAGCCGGTGTCGGTCGTCCACGCGTGCCTCGCGCAGGCGCTTTTCTCGGCGGTCGTGTTCCTGGCCGTGGCGACGGGGCCGCGGGGCGAGGCTGAGGCGCACGCGGCGCTGAAGCTCCGGCGGGCCGCCGCGCTCGCCGCGGGCGCCGTGTATCTCCAGCTTATCTTCGGCGCGGCCTACCGGCACGGGCTCACGGGGCTCGCCCCGCACCTCGCCGGCGCCGTCCTCGCCTCCGCCCTGGTCCTCGTCGCCGCCTACCGCGGCGTGACCGATCTCCCGGAATCCGCCGGCGTCTTCGCGACGTCGGCCTCGCTCGGCGCCGCGCTCCTCGTCCAGCTCTTCCTCGGCCTCGCCGCCTTCGCGACGCGCTCTCCGGTCGCGGCGACGCTCCACGTCGGGCTCGGCGCGCTCATCCTCGCGCTCTCCGTCGCCTTGGCCGCCAAGGCGCACGCGCTGGCGTCGCGGGAGGAGGCTGCGTCATGGGCGTAGCCGCGGCGGCCTCCGCTCCCGCGCTGCCCGCCTGGCGGGCGTACGCCGAGCTCGCCAAGCCCGGCATCACGCTCGTCGTCGTGATGACCGCGACGGCGGGTTACCTCGCCGGCGCGGGGCCGGCGCTCGAGATGAAGGCGCTGCTCGTCTGCCTCGCCGGGACCGCGCTCGCCTCCGCCGGCGCCGGCGCGTTGAACATGACGATGGAGCGCGCCTCCGACGCGCTGATGAACCGCACGAGAGGCCGCCCGCTCCCGTCGGGCCGTCTCGACACGCTCTCCGCGCTCGCCTTCGGCGTCGCGACGTCGGTCTCCGGCGTCGCGGTGCTTTCGGTGCTGTGCAACCCGGCCGCCGGCGCGGTCTCGGCGCTCACGCTGGCGCTCTACGTCTTCCTCTATACGCCGCTCAAGCGCGTCTCGGCCTGGTGCATGGTGCCCGGCGCAATCAGCGGCGCGCTGCCGCCCCTGATCGGCTACGCCGCCGCGACCGGCACGATCCGTTGGCCGGGGCTGACCCTATTTTCGATCCTGTTCCTCTGGCAATTCCCGCACATCGTCGCCCTGGCCTGGATGTACCGCGAGGACTACGAGCGCGCGGGGCTGCAGATGCTGCCCGGCGGGCCTCACGGGGAGCTGAAGTCGGCGCTCTTGGCCGCCGGGGCCGCGCTCCTCCTCATTCCGGCCGCGGTCCTGCCGATGCAGGCGGGACTCGCGGGCCCGGTCTACGGCTGCGGGGCGGCGGTGCTGAGCTCCGCCTACGCCGCGGCGGGCCTGCGCTTCGCGGTGCGCCGCGACCGAAGCTCGGCGCGGGCGCTATTTTTCACGTCGATCTCCTACGTCCCCTTCCTGCTGGTCCTGCTCGCCGCCGGGCGTTAGCCCGTTCTCGTGTTGTGCCCGCCGAGTCTAGGAGATGCACTATATTCCAATGCCAGTCACTTAAGCCCAATGCTCCTAAGTTAACTCAGACGGAGCAACGCAGAGGTACGCAGAGGAAGTCACG
>JACQPK010000207.1 GCA_016207565.1 Elusimicrobiota bacterium | reverse complement strand
TTCAAGGGGACCGAGGCCGCCGTCGTCTTCCAATCGGGCTTCGCGACCAACGTTGCGCTCTGCCCGAGCCTGATGACGAGCGAGCAGGACCTGCTGATCTCCGACGCGCTCACCCACGCCTCGATCATCGACGGGGCCCGGCTCGCGAAGTCGTCCCGCAAGGTCTATCCGCACAAGGACCTCAAGGCGCTCCGTGACATCCTCGAGTCGCCCGAGTCCCGCGCCGCGCGCCGCCGGATGATCGTGACCGACGGGGTGTTCTCGATGGATGGCGATATCGCGCCGCTGCCCGAGCTCATGGACCTCGCCGACCGCTACGACGCGATCGTGATGGTCGACGACGCGCACGCCTCCGGCGTCCTGGGAAAGAACGGCCGCGGCACCCCCGACCATTTCGGCCTGACGAAGCGGGTCCAGGTGCAGATCGGAACGCTCTCGAAGGCGATCGCCGCCATCGGGGGCTACGTCGCCTCGACGAAGACGCTCCGCGAGTACCTCATTTCGACCGCGCGGCCGTTCCTCTTCTCGTCGTCGCACCCGCCGTCGGTGACCGCGACCTGCCTCGCCGCCTTAGACGTCCTGGAGAACGAGCCGGCGCTCATCGCCCGCCTGTGGGACAACACGCGTTTGTTCAAGGAAGGCCTGAAGAAGGCGGGCTTCAACACGGGCGTCAGCGAGACGCCGATCACCCCGGTCATCGTCGGCGACGGCCCGAAGGCGCAGGCGCTCTCGGAGCGACTGTTCCAGGAAGGCGTCTTCGCGCTGGCGATCGGCTACCCGACGGTCGCGAAGGGCTCCGAGCGCCTGCGCACGATCGTGACCGCGGGCCACACGCCCCAAGACCTGGAGACGGCGGTGAAGAAGTTCGCCCAGGTCGGCAAAGAGCTCGGCATCGTCCAATAACGCAACAGGGTGCCAGGCACCCTGTTGCGTTATTGGCAGGCGGCGGCGCCGGCGGCCAGCGCCGCGTCCTCGGCCTCGGCGGCCCGGCGGTAGGCGCGCAGCGCCGCCCACTCGTTGTCGGACAACGCAGCGGCCAGCGCTCCCGTCCAGCGCGCGAGCGCGTCCTCCGTGCGCGGGATCTCCGAGGCCGCTCCGAACGAGCGGCGCGAGAAGAGGCATAGCGCCCGCCGGAACGTCTCCGGACGCAGCTCGCGGCCCGTCGCCTCCGAGGCCCGCGCGCGCAGCCGCTCGAACTCGGGCGCGAACTCCGCCCCCTGGCAGAAGCCGGCGGCCCAGCGGCGCGACTCGAGGTATTGCTTCGCCCCGAGATGCCACGCGTCGAGCAGCGTTCGGTGCACGTACGGGTAGAACGCGGAGTTGACCGGGTTCTTGCCGCGATAGCGCGTCGAGTGGATGATCCGCGTCGCGGGGCCGCCGGCGAGCGTGGTCGCCGGGATCAGATCGAGGGTCTGGTCGCCTTCGGCTGGGGAGCGCGCGGCGTAGCGGAAGCCCAGCCGGCTCGGAGGCTGGACTTCGCTGACGACCATGTCCTGGGCCTGATGGGTCGGTCCCCAATGGAGCACGCCCTGGAGCTCGATCCCGGGCTCGACCGCCGGCCAGACGTCGCGGGTCGGCCAGCGGCGGGCCCCGCCCGGGCAGACCGCCAGGTGCGTCCGCAGCGTCGGACGGGTCCAGCCCGCCGGGAGGAGGCGGTCGAGGGGCGTGGTCGTGTAAAGGCGCCACACGACCTCCGCGGGCGCCTCGATCCGGTACTCGAAGACGAGAGAGCGCCAGCCCGACGCGGAGAGCTCGACGGGAGGACCGGGCTCCGGGACGTCGAACGCCGCGGCGCGCGAGGCGGCGGCCCAAAGCGCGAGGACCCAGGGCAGGCGGGGCACGACGAGGATTCTACTACTGTTCGGCGGCCCAGCGCGCGGCCTCGAGCTCGATCTCGGGCTCGTAGGCGTACGCGATGGCGTTCTTGATGTCCCGGCGCTCCGGCTCGGCGGAGCTTCCCTTGCCCCGAGCTTCCCGCAATTGGCGCGCGAGGCGGTCGAGCTGCCGTACCAGCGCCTCTTTCCGCTCGGGGCCGGCCTTGGGGACGAGGCGCTTCTCGATGAGCGTCATTCGCCCGGCTCGCTCGTCGGACTCCGTGAAATGGGACCAGCGTCTCTTCGTGGGCTGCCAGTGCAGCCGGCGCCATCTGTCGGCGGCGATCCCGGACTGCATGATCAAGACGGGGCCCGCGGAGTAGGCGCTGGAGCCATACACCCGTCCCCACGCCTCGACGACGCCCTCTCCATCGGCGGGCAGGCGGTCCGCGTACTTGGCGGCGCCGCCGTCGTACCACTTGAACCGGGGCCCGCGTTTCGCCTTGTCCTCGTCGTCGAACTCGCGCAGCTCCGGTTCGGCGATCCCCGCGTCCTTGGCCTGATGCGGGTTCAGAGAGTCCCAATCCTTGACCGCGTCCTGGAACTTCCGCCTCAGGTCGTCCAGCTCGAACTCGACGCCGTACGGAGCTCCCTCCCCCTGCATCCGCACCAGGAGTCCCTGCACCCGCTCGGCCCCCGCGAACGGCGCGGTGGTGTCGGCCGGCGGCTCCGGGTTCGACGCGTCGGGAGCCCCGACGGCGGCCGCCGGCGCGTCGTCGGGCGCCGGAGGCTCCGGCTCGGGCTTCTTAGAGCAGGCCGCGGCGAGGAGCAGGACGGCGAGCACGAGGCGGATCAATCCTGGGGAGTGTAGCGCCCCGGCGCGACCGCTGCAAGGCGGCCGTATTTGGTATCCTGGCTCCATGTCCTATATCATCATTGCCTTGCTCGCGACCGTGGCCGTGGCCGCCCTTCGCCGGGACGAGTGGGCGAACGGCCGCACCGTCGACGCGGAGGCGCTGCGCTCCATCGTGCTCAAGTTCGGCGTCACGTTCGTCACCCTCGGGGCGATCATCGCGATCGCGGTCCGCTCCGTGGTCATCGTCGCGCCCGGCACTCGCGGCGTCATCTTCAACACGGTCTCCGGGATCCGCGCCCAGCCGCTCGGCGAGGGCATCAACTTCGTGCTCCCGGTTGTCGAGCAGGTGACGCTCGTGGACATCCGCGTGCAGAAAGACTCCTACGACGCCTCGGCGGCCTCCAAGGACCTCCAGGTGGTCCACACGAAGGTCGCGTTGAATTTTCACCCGCTGCCGGACTCGGTGGCCCGGATATTCCAGACTGTGGGTCTCAACTACTCCGAGCGGCTCATCCATCCGGCGGTGCAGGAGGCCGTGAAGGCGACGACGGCCCGCTTCACCGCCGAGGAGCTCGTCGTCAGGCGCGAGGACGTGAAGGCCGAGATCAAGGCCCTCGTGGAGAAGCAGATCGTGCCGTACGGCATCAAGGTCGACGAGCTCTACATCACCGACTTCGACTTCTCGCGCCAGTTCGCCGAGGCGATCGAGACCAAGCAGATCGCCGAGCAGCAGGCGCTCAAAGCCAAGCGCGACCTCGACCGGATCAAGATCGAGGCCGATCAGAAGATCGCCACCGCGCGGGCCGAGGCCGAGTCCCTCAAGATGCAGCGCGAGGCGCTTACGCCCCAACTCATCGAGCTCCGGAAGGTCGAGACCCAGAAGTTCGCGATCGACAAGTGGGACGGCAAGCTGCCGACCGTCATGATGGGGGGCGCGGGCGGCGGCACGCCGCTCCTCGACCTCCGCAACCTCACTCCAGGAAAATAGCATGAGCACGCAAGTCTCCGGCACGGTCATCTTCACCATGAAAGAGGTGAGCCGCTTTCATGGGAAGAAGCAGGTCCTCAAAGACATCTACCTCGGCTTCTACTACGGCGCCAAGATCGGCGTGCTCGGCCTCAACGGCGCGGGCAAGTCCACGTTGCTCCGCATCATGGCCGGCGTCGACAAGGACTTCAAAGGGGAGGTGCTCCTCTCCAAGGGGTACTCGGTCGGCATGCTCGAGCAGGAGCCCCAGCTCGACAAGTCCAAGACCGTGCGCGGCGTGGTCGAGGAGGGCGCGGCCGAGACGGTGAAGCTCCTCAAGGACTTTTCGGACGTCTCCGAAAAGCTCGGGGACCCGAACCTCACGCCCGAGGACATGGAGAAGCTCCTCGACAAGCAGGGGAAGCTCCAAGAGAAGATCGACGCGGCCGGGGCGTGGGAGCTCGACAGCAAGCTCGACCTCGCCATGGACGCCCTGCGCTGCCCGCCTCCCGACACTCCGGTCGCCAATCTCTCCGGCGGCGAGCGGCGGCGCGTCGCCCTCTGCCGGCTGCTCGTCCAGGAGCCGGACATCCTGCTC
>JACQPK010000206.1 GCA_016207565.1 Elusimicrobiota bacterium | reverse complement strand
GCCTGGAGCTTGGCGGCCAGCTCCTGGACGCGGGTCTCGAGCGGCTTGGCGGCATCGTCCCATTTCAGCCAGAAGACGAGGTACTCGGGGTCTTCGTCGATCTGGATCGAGCGACTCGACACGTGGACGCCGATCGTCTTGCTCGACGGGTTGCCGGCCGTGTCGTAGGCCACGGCGGCCAGGCGGACCTCGCCGGCCGGAGCGCGGGCGCTGTCCCACCAGCCCCGGACCGACGCGCTCGTCGTGGCCGCGATCACCTCCGAGCCCGCCCGGAGCTCCAAGCGCAAGATCGCGTCGGCGGGCTCGGCGGTCGCCGAAATCTCGACGAGGCCCGTCACCTCCGCCCCCGGCGCGGGACGAAGGATCGAGACCGCGGGAGGCGGCAGCTCGCGGAGGGGCTCGCCGCGCAGGAACTTGCGGTACGCCGCCTTGGCCTCCTCGGATTCCGCCGCGCGGCGGAAATAGTTCGAGTCGTGGTCGGGCCCCATGCCCCACGCGAAAACGTTAACGAGCGCCGCGCCGTGGTTGAGCATGCGGCCGAGGTAGGTTTCCATGTCGCGCTCGCGCGTCGCGTTTCCCGGGCTCACCCGGCTGCCTTCGGAGGAGGCCCAACGCGGCGTGCCGCGGACTCGCAGTTCCTCGTGCAGTTCGGGGAAGAGGCCGGTCGCCGGATAGGTGGTGAAGCCGGGCCGAAATCCGCGGCCGAAGGACACGCTCGGCGGAGCGAAGTGGTTCGCCTGGGAATAGGTCGTCGTGGAGAGACGCGGGTCGCTCCCGTAGGCCGCCCGGCTCATCATGGCGACGTGCGCGTAGAGCCGCTCGCGCGGGACCCCCTCCGCGGCGAGGCCGTCGGCCCAGAGCTCGATGAACTCCCGCACGACGCCCTCGAGCTCCGCGTCGGGGTCGGCAGGCGGGCGGGCCCGGCTGAAGCCGCGGTTGGAGAGCGCGCAGTAGCCGAGCCGCGCGTTCGTCGCGTAGTCGCGCCCGATATGCGTCTCCCAGCCGGCGATGGCGCCCGCGAAGAGCTCCGGCCGGCCGGCGGCGTCCAGCCGGTCGAGCCCGCGGCGGATCGCCCTCCCGATGACGGAGGCGCGCCGTTTGACCTCGGCGACGACGGCCGGGGCGTTGAAGCACATCTGCGGCGCGAGCTTCGTGCCCTTCATGGACTCGTCCCAGTCGATGCGGCGGCCGGTGCCCGGCGTCCCCTCCCAGTCGAGCCACTCGACGTTGCTCGGGTCGCCCCAGAGCTCGGCGCGCGTCTTCCAGAACATCGAGTCGTCGAGGTGAAAGCCCACGGCGACCCCGCGCGTCAAGGCGATCGAGAACGCCGCGTCGATGAGAGCCGCCAGCTCCGCGTCGGAGTGGTCGAAGGTCAGCGGTCCAAGCATCGCCGCCAGCTTCCGGGAGGGAGAGCCGGTCTCGCCGATCGCGCGGACGAGGCCGGCGACCCGCTCATCGATGGTCTCCGACGACGGCGGGAACACGCTCTCGTCGCCGTAGGTGAAGAACTGGAAGGCCAGGTAGTCCGGGTCCGAGGCGGTCCGCGTCGACGGGGAGACGTGCCCCCAGGCGCCGAGTAGGCCCTTGAGCCGATCGTGCGCCTCCTTCGGCGTCCCGTCCGGCCGCAGCAGGCCGCCGTAGGGCCAGAAGTCGTCGGTGAGGTCCGTCCAGATCGCGGCCGACACGCCGGGGTGGGCGTAGGCCAGCGTGTAGAGCTGCTCCGCCCAGTCGGCCTGGTTCGCCTCGCTCCACGGGCCGTGCCAGCCTCCCAGCGCGGCCGCCGCGCCCTCGTCTTGGAAGAATCTCGAGCCGGGGTGGAGGCCGGGCGCGGACGCGGCCGCGAGCTCGGTCAGGTGCAGCGGCTTGCCCAAGGCCGCGAAGCGGTCGAGGACCAAGTCGAGCTCGAGCATATCGAGGCCCGGGTAGTAGAGCTGCAGGCCGACCGCGTCGAAGTCGACCCCGGCCTCCGACAGCCGCCGCAAGAACGCGAGCGGCGCCGCCGCGCGCCCCGCCTCTCGCGCCTGCCGGCCTTCCGGCGAGACCAGCGCGTCGCCGGTGGGCAGGTTGACGTTGACCGTGCGCACGGCGAGCGGATCGGCGGCGCGCGTCTCGGCGGCGGCCATGCGGGCGAGCTCGACGATCTGCTCCTGCGTCACGATGCGGCTCGGGTTGTTCCCCTCGTTGAGGATGTCCCAGTTGCCCACCCGGCCGCGGTAGCGGCCCACCTCGCGGCGGATCCGCGTCCGGAGCGCTTCCTTGAGCGTCTCGAAGCCGGCGTCCTTCAGCCAGGCCGGGATGTTCGGCAGGGTGAGGTAGACCAGGGGATGCCCCTTCGCGGCCAGCCCTTCGCTCTCGAGCCACGCCACCCGCGCATCGGAACCGGCGGAGTTCGCGACGCCCTTCTCGCGCTCGTAGTCGGCCAGGTAGAAGCTGTTGGCCACGCCGAGCCGAAACAGCCCCGTGAATGCCGCCTTGCGCGTGTCGTCCCAGGCCTCGAAGTCCGGCGTGAGAAATCCCCCGAACGCGAACGCCTCGCGCTTTGCGCGCCCGCGGATGCGCCAGCGCGCGGCCTCGAGCGCCGCCTGCTCCCCGGCCCACAGGGCCTCGCCGAGCGCGCGGTGCGCGCGCTCCGCGGGTCCGGCAGCCCCGGCGACCTTGCCGTCGAGGAGATCCTGGGCGAGGGTCAGCCGCTCGAGCGTGTTCCGGGAGAACGCCTCGGGAGGGCTCTTGCGGAGGACCTCGCGCGCCTTGGCGATGCGGCTCCTGGCCGCCTCGAGCGGAAGGTCGAGGACCCATTCGCCCGAGGCGGGCACGGGGTAGCCAGCCCCGCCCGCGTCGGCGTAGACCTTCACCCGGCCGAAGCCCAGGGCGGTCGGGAAGAAATGCACCCGCAGCGGCGCGGTCGAGAGCCCCGACAGCGTGACGAGCCCGTCCTCGACCGCGTCGACGCGGTGCTCGGCCGGGGCGTAGTCGGCGTCGACCGGGAAGACGCCCACCGCGGCCATGCCGGTGAACCGCGCCGAAAGCTCGGCCTTCGGCGTCGGCCGGCCCTGCGCGTCGTAGAGCGACAGCCGCGCCCGCGGACCCGGCGCCTCCGAAAGGACGAACGCCCGGGAGGCTTCGATACCGCCGCCTCCCGGAAAGTTCAGCCTCAGGGTCGCGAGGTAAGGTCCCGCCGCGAGCGCGGAGGTGTCGAGCGTCCCGAGCGCCTCGCCGCGCTTGGGCTCAGTCGAGGCCGCGACCACCGTGACGGGCCGGCCGCCCGGAGACGAGACCTGGAGCTCGTAGGTCCAGCCGCGGAGCGCCTCGAGGGGCGACTCGACGATGACGTCGCCGCGGAACTGCACCGTCGCTCCTCGCGCCACGCCCCCCAAAAGCGGCGCCAGGCCCAAGGCCACGATCGCGGCCCGCTCGCGGGCGGCGAAAACGCTCGGCCCCTTCGCGTTGAAGGGGTTCTCGACGTTGTCGAGCAGCGCGTTATTGAGGAGAAGGACGCGCGAGTCTCCGCCCGCCTCGACCCGGCTGCCGTGGATGCGGCTGTCCTCGATCACGATCCAGCCGTTCTCGTCCGCGACGATCGACTGGGTGAGGATCGTCGAGGAGGCGATGTGGATGCGCGCGCCTTCCGCGGCCCCCGAGATCACCGCGAACTGGAGCGTCGATCGCGCGACGTCGAAGGCCCCTCCGGTCATCGTCCCGAGCTCGTTGACGACCGAGTCCCGGATCACCGCGGCGGCGTCGTTGTGGCCCGCGTAGAGCTGCCAGAAGTTGATCTTCGCGCTCGCGAGCTCGAGCCGGCGACCCGCCGCGTCGATCGTCCGGGTCTGCACCAGGTCGGGCGTCGTCTTGGGGAAGGGCCACAGCGACTCGATGCCCGACCGCAGGCCGGAGAGGCCCTGCGGCGACGTCGACGCTTGGAACGCGAAGGCGATGCCCATCGCGACCGGGTTCTCGCGGATCGTCACGTCCGAGCCGGGCTGGACGATCACCCCGAGCCCCGCGTGGCCGTTCTCGACCTCGAGCTGGTAGCCGACGTTCGTCGCGGCGGGCGTCGCGCGGCCGAAGCGCCACGTGTAGACCTCGCCGGCGGGCAGGTCGGCAAGGCGCCCCCACTGCCCGTCGCCGAAGGCGAGCCAGACGCCGGTGTCGGAGCGCTCGCCCCGGACGGCGAGCGTCGCGGCGCCGGAGGGATAAGCCTCGCACGGCACGTGCGGCGAGTCCGTGGTCTCGAGCGTCGCCTCCTCCGTCAGGTCGGCGAGGAGCCAGCTTGTCTCCTGGTCCAGGCTCGAGCCGCGAGCGACGAAGCGCGAGCGGCCGGCGCCCCGGTAGTGGGAGGTGAGGCTGTGCGCCACGCCGCCGTTCGTGACGAGCCTCGACTCCACCAGCTCGAACGCCGCGTCGCCGGCGGCCCGTATCTCGTGCTCCATGATCCGATGGTTGGCCAAGGTAAAGGTCGAACGCGCGACCGTCAGGCGGGCCCGCCCCTCGAGGACGACATCTCCGTCGACGGCGAGCGCGGCCTCTTCCACCCGCAGCTCGGCGGTGCCCCCGAGCGTCACGCCGCCTCGGACCTCGCAGCGGCCGGCGAGCCGCCAGGTCCCGCTGCTCAAGGTGAAGGGCCCGGACGGGCACGCGAGCGGCTGGGCGACTCCCGCGCCCGCGGGCCGCACCGAGAAGAGCTGGACCGTCTGCTGGCCGGGCAGGACGTCGACCGCCGTCCGGCTCGAGCCGAGGACGCTCCAGCCGTCCGGCGCCGAGAGCCGGACGTCGTAGCGGCCCGGCGGCAGTCCGGTGCTCGAGTAGATCGGGTGCCCGGACACCGTGCTGCAGCGGTCGGCGGCCGCGACGCCCGCGCGGGGACCGGCGTACTCCACCCGAAACCCCGCTACCGCGCGGTCGTCGGGCGGGCACGCGGGCGCGGAGGGCTCGCGGACCCAACGCTCTCCGGGATCGAAGACGCCGTCGCCGTCGTCGTCGATCAGGAGCTTCCCCCGCAGCTCCCCGGGAGGCCAGGTCACCGCGAAGATCACCACCGTCTGGGCGCCCGCGACGACGTCGGCCGCGACCGCCGGCGAGGACACGGCCGGCCAGCCGTCCGGCGCGCGAAGCGTCACCGTGTAGCGTCCGGGCGGGAGCGCCGGGAGGGAGTAGATCGCGTGGCCGCTCACGGCGCTGCACCGGTCGGTGGACGCGGAGCCGGACGCGGGACCGGCGTAGTCGATCCCGAAGCCCGCGAGCGCCGCGTAGTCGTTCGGGCAGGCCGGGCCCGCCGGATCGCCGAGGTAGGGCTCGCCCGGGTCGGGCACGCCGTTCGCGTTCCCGTCGAGGAGGATCTTGCCCCGGAGCTCCCCGACGGCGGGCGCGGCCCTCTTCACCTTCACGCGGCGAAGGACCGTGGCTTGAGATCCCCGGCCGTCACGAGCGATCGCGGCGAGCGTATGCTCTCCCTCCGAGAGCCCCGCCGTGTCCCAGTCCGCGGAAAACGGCGGCTGACCGGCCTCGCGAAGCGTCGCGCCGTCCGCCTGAAGCTCGACGGAGCCTTCGGTCCCGAGCCCGTCGGCGGCCGCCTCCAGGCGCACGACGCCGTCGACTTGGGCGCCCTCCGCCGGGCTCGCCCACGCGACGGTCAGCGCCGCCCGCGCGGGCGCGGCCAAGGCGAGGAGCAAGGCGAAAGAGCGGGCGAAAAGAGTCATCGGGGCTCGGCCCTCCAGTAATGCCGCCAGTAGTCCGGCCGGGGCGCCGCGGGCTCGGGCTCTCGGGGCGCGGCGAAGCGGTAGCTCACCTTGACGCGATGGACCCCGGCCTCGCCCGCCGCCCGCACCTGCTCGGGGTACGGGTCGAAGCCGTAGTCGAGCGCGAGGTCGGGGAGCGGGTTGAAGCCGACGCTGCCCGCGGCGCGCTGCACGCCGCCGTCTTGGCCGGCGGCGACGGTGTAGCGCCCGCGCACGGCGAACAGCGCGCCGAGGCGGAGCTCCGAGCCGACCGTGACGTCGCCCCTTCGCCCGGCCGGGCTCCAGCCGTAGGTCGCGCTCACGCTGAAGGGCCCGGCCACGTCGGCGGCGGCCGCCGCCGTGAAGCGGCGGGCGAGCGAGTCGTCGTCGGAGCCGAGGTTGAGCGCCCCGACGGCCAGCGACACGGGCTTGTCCTCGAAACGCCAGCGCGCGCCGCAGTCGATCCCGTAGGCGCTCGAGCGCCAGCTCCCGACGCGGACCTCCAGACGCCGGGCCCCCGCGCCCACCGTCACGGCGTCCCGTTGGTACGCCGCGTGCAGCCCGAGCAGGTGCTCCTCATGGGAGAACTCCCCGGCGCGCCGTCCGGAGGCGTCGCGGCCCTCGAAGGAGCGCGACTGCAGCGTGCCGTAGCTCGGCACGAGCGTCGCGCCGGTCCTCCCGAGCGGCTGCGCGTAGCCCAGCAGGCTGAAGAAGGTGTCGAGCGGAAGCCGCTGGTACTGCGAGAGGAGCTCCCGCCGGCCGGTCGCGAGCGCCGCCGGGTTCTCGCCCAGCGCGTGGATGCCTTGGAGCAGCGCGCCTCCGTCGCCGAGCGAATGGCTGCGCGCGCTGCGGGAGAGCTCCGGGAGGACGCTGCCCGCCGCGGCCGCCGGGCCGACACACGCCGCCAACACGACGATCCCCGCGAAGCTCACGCCCCAAGGGTAGCCGGCCGGCCTTCGAGAGGCCTTGGGCGATTCTTGAGGAAGTCTTCGGCGGCGGGAGGGCGGCATGAAACGAGCGAGCCGCCCGCCGCCCCGGTCGGGCGGCCGAGCGGCTCGGCGGCGCGATCTCTCCTACGGCTTCGCGGGAGCCTGCTCCGTGAGGATCTCCTCGAGCGTCGCCGCGCCGTCCTCGGGTCTGCCGGCCTTGAGGGCCTCTTGGACCTTGGCGCCGGCCTCGGCGAACGCCTTGTCGTCGCCGCCCGCGGATTTTACCCGCTGAGCCTTCTCCTGCAGCGCCTTCATCTTGGCTTGGAGCGCGAGATACGGCGCCGCCTCGGCCAGCTTCGCGGGGTCGTCGCTCCTGAGGAGCTTGAGCGCGAGGTCGAGCGTCCCCTCGGCGGCCGTCTCGTCGCCCGCCTTGACCGCGCCTTCGACGCGGGCCATCACCATGCCGACGAGCTCCATCCGGCGCGCGACCCTCTCCAATTTCTGGACGCCCTCGAAGACGTCCTGGAGCTTGCGCTCGAAGGGGTCCTTCCCGGCCTTCTCCGCGAGCTGGAGCGCGCGATCGACCACCGCCTCCGCCTCCGCGAACTTCCCCTCTTTGATCAGCGGCTCGAACGCGCTCATCGTCAACGCGATGCGGATCGGCGGGACGCCCGACTGCTCCCGCTTCGCCATCGCGTCCTGCAGCCGCTTGATCTTGCCTTGCAGCTCGACCGGCGGCGCGCCGCCCGGCTGGGCCAGCGCGTAAGCCGGGCCGCCCGCCGACGCCAAGATGCCCGCCAACGCGAGCGCTGCGATGCCTTTCGTCATGGGACCTCCCTCCGGGACGAGGATAGGTTAGCCGAAGCGTCTGGGGCTTGCCTTCGGCGATCCTTTGGGAATCCTTTGTTCGGCGCCCGGGCTCCGTCGGCCCGTTCCCGGTCGATCGCGGCGTACATCCGGTAGAGCGTCGCGCGCGAAACGCCGACCATCCGCCACGCGACGTGCGCGGTCGCGCCCGCCAGGCGCGCCGCGCGCGCCAGTAGCCAGGCTCGGGCCGAGGCGCGCATCGAGGGCGCCGACTCCCCGCCTTCCTGCGACAGGGCAGCACGCGCCTCGTCCTCCCCCATCGCCAACATCGCGCGCAGGTCGCTGAACAGGATCGCCGTGGGTTCTCTCATGATGCACCTCCGCTCCAGGATGGCCGGCGCGCCCTTCGGCCGGCCTTCGGAAGTTGTTGCCGGATCCTTTCGCCCGCCCTTGCCACGGCTCGGGGGGCCTGATAGAATGCCTGAGGATGTCACGCTCCCTTCACGGGGTGGTCGCCGCCGTCTTGGCGGGCTGCCTCGGCCTCATCACCGCCTGGATCGGGACCGGCTGCATCTCCTTCCCGACGGCGACCCACGTCCAGCCGGTCAATAACCTCGACATCGAGAAGCGGGTCGCGGTGCTGCCGTTCGAGGCGCGCCACGGCAACGGTCAGGCGATGGCCGACCACTTCGTGACCGAGTTTCTGGGCTACGGATTTACCGTCGTCGAGCGCAACGTGGTCGAGGGCGCGGCGAAAAACCTCGGCATCGACTTGAGCGGGCGGGTGCTCGAGCCCCAAGAGATGTCCAAGCTCGCGGACAAGTCGAAGGTCGACGCGTTCGTGTTCGGGACCCTCAACGCCGAGCCCGAGAAGCAGGGCGGGCTCATCCTCTCCGTCTCGCTCCGCATGGTCAACGCCAAGAGCGGCGAGGTCATCCTCTCCTCCTCCTTCAAGAACGAGAAGGAGCTGCAGCCCTACCAGATCCCGAAGGTGATGATGTCCCACATCGGCTCCCGCGTGAAGAAGTCCGTGAAGCGGAAGGCGAAGGAGCAAAAGCGCAAGGAACGCCGGGCGCTCGAGGAAAAGATGAGGAAGGTCGAGCAGGGCAAGGACTGATGGACCTCTTCTCGGTCATCGGCCTCGTCGGCGGGCTCGGCCTCTACGCCTGGGGCATCGTCGACGGCGGCTCGGTCGGCGCCTTCGTCAACGCGCACGGCATCGCCCTCGTCATCGGCGGCACGGTGTTCGCCACGATGATCTACTGCCCAATGCACGGCTTCATCACGGCGATCAAGGGAGGCATCCAGGTGTTCAAGTCCCCGCGCTGGGTCGACCCGACCCGCGCGATCGACATCATGTCGAGCCTGGTGCGCGGCGCCCGGCAGCTCGGCCCCGAGGCGGTCGAGAACGAGATTCGCTCCGTCGTCGACGACGGGTTCTTCCTCCGCGCCTACAAGACCTGCCTCTCGAGCCCCGACGAGGCGGCCGCCCGGAACGTGCTCGAGCGCGAGATCATCCAGACGGGCAACCGCCACCGGGAGATCGTCAACATCTACAAGACCCTCGGCACCATCTCCCCGATGATGGGGCTGATGGGTACGGTCATCGGCATCGTCTCGGTGCTGCGCAACATCACGGACCCCGCGATGGTCGGCGCGAGCATGGGCGTGGCGATGTCGACGGCCTTCTACGGCATCCTGATGGCCGGCCTCATCTTCTTGCCCATGGCGGGCAAGCTCCGCCTGCGCAGCATCGGCGAGCTCCTGTCGAAGGAGATCATCATGGAGGGGATGCTCGCCCTGCAGTTCACGACCGACCCGCCCTCCACGCTGGAGCGCAAGCTCCTGAGCTACCTAACCGCGACCTCGATCGGCACCCGGGCCAAGACGCCGCTCTAGGGCGCGATCCCATGGCTCTCCACAGCCAGCACGAGGAAGAAGGCGAGAACGCCGTCTGGGCGATCACCTACGGCGACCTCATGAGCTACCTCATGATCTTCTTCCTCTTCGTCTATGCCTTCGAGTCGCAGAAGCCTCACGAGCAGGCGGCGCTGCTGAAGGCCATCCAAGAGAACTTCAGCGGGAAAAAGGTCCAGGCCCAGGAGCCGCCGAAGCCGCCGCCGCCGTTCGAGGACGAGCTCGCCGCCGCCACCGAGCTCGAGCAGAAGCTCCGGCTCGCGAAGCTCCAGGACGTCGCCGACGTCGACTCCAACGACCTCGTCGTCCGCGTGACGCTGAAAGACAAGATCCTCTTCCCCTCCGGCAGCGCGGAGCTGCTCCCCGGCGCCGCGAAGGTCCTGCGCGACTTCGCGGAGGTCGTGCGCCCGATGCCCAACGACCTGATGGTGGAGGGGCACACCGACAACGTCCGTATCTCGAGGAAGCTGCCGTTCAAGTCGAACTGGGAGCTGTCGATGGCGCGGTCGCTGTCGATCATCAAGCACCTCGTCGAGAACGAGAGCCTCGACCCCACGAGGCTGGCCGGCGTCGGCTACGGCGAGTTCCGGCCTCTCGCGCCGAACACCACGGAGGAGAACCGCGCGCAGAACCGGCGGATCGAGCTCACGATCCTGCGCAAGCGCAAGCGAGCGGCTTCCGTCGCCGCCCCCCCCGAGCCGCAGCGGGCGCACGAGCGGCATTCCGGCGGCTGATCCGGGAAGCGCCGCTTCCCGGCCCTTCGGCCCTCCGCCGCGCCCCATCGGGCACCCGCGCCGCCGGCCGCCTCGGGGCATCCTGTCGTCATGCCAACGGCGGCGCTCCTTCTCGCGGCTCTCGCGGGGGCACCAAGCGCGGCGTCCGGCTACTCGGTCGAGGGCTCCAGCACCTCGAAGAAGCTAGTGGAGGACCTCCAGTCGGCCGCGGACCGCGGCGACCGGGCGTCGCTCGGCGCGCTGTTCGACGGCGGCGACCGGAGCGCGGTCGCGACCGAGGGCGCGCCCACGACGAAGCAGATGGCGACGCTCGAGCGGCCCGCCGCCCGGCAATCGGGCAACGCGGACGCGAGCCCGAAGGCGAAAAACTCGACGCTGCACGCCATCGAGCAGACGCCCCGCTACGCGAAGGAGGCGTTCAGCGACCCGCTGCGCCGCCGGAACATCGCGAGCCGCGTCACTGAGGGCCTGATCGGCGCGGCGGCGGCGGTCGCGGGCTACGCGCTGTTGGGTCCGATCGGCCTGTTCGCCGGGGTCGCCGCGGAGTTCCTCTTCTACGAGTACATCGCCGAGCCTCAAGGCTGGTCGGGCCACTACTGGGAGCGCGGACCGCGCGACGGAGAGAGCTTCAAGCACGATCCCAAGCCGGGAACGCGCTCGTGAGACCGGGCGACGCGACCGCCGCCGTCAGCTCGCGGCGGGAGCCGCGGCGGCGGCGTTCTGCCGGCTGAGGTTGCCGGCGGCTTCCAGCCGCTGGATGATCTCGACGATCTTCAGGAAGTCTTCCTCGACGGCCTCGGTCGAGACCGCCGGAGTAAACGACACCTGCTCGCGCAGCACGTCGCCCATCTCCGTGCCGATCTTCTGGCAGATCTTGTCGAGGTCGGCCTCCGGCCTCCGTTTCAGCACCCGGGCGAGAGTGATCACCGACGCCTCGCGGACCACCCGCAAGACGGAGCGGTCATCGTAGCGGAACAGGTCCTCGAATTCGACGACGCTCTCGCGGAGCTGCTGCGCGAAGGCCGGGTCCGCCCGGGACACGTCCTCGAGCACCGCCGCGCGCGTCGCCGAGTCGATGCGCTGGAGGATCCGCGCGACCTTGCGGACGCCGCCGTACGCGAAGCCGAGCTTGGCCCGGATCTGCGCCTCCATCTTCCGGATCGACTCGGGGTTCGAGTACCGCACCTGACGGGCCTGCAGCACGATGTCGCGGCGCTTCTCCCGCGGGAACATCGCGAGCGCCCGCGCCGCGAGAGGGCGAGGCAGGCACTCGAGGACGCTCGCGGTCAGGACGGGGTTCGCGTTGGTCAGCGCCTGGACGAGTCCGGCCAGGTTGTCCTCGTTGATGAAGTCGAAGAGAGGCTCGTCGCCCTCGCTCGCGCCGGCGATGCGGACCGTCGCCTTCTCGCCGGGCGCCGTCGCGGCGGCGGGGCCGCCGGAGGAGGGCCCGGAGCCCATCATGGCGACGCCGGCCGAGGCCGACTTGCCGACGGCGTCCGCCAAGCGCTTGAGCGACCCTCGGAGCGGCCCGAACAGGAAGGCGAGGAAGAAGAAGCCGATGAGGAGCAGCCCCGCCCAGGCGGCCTCGGACGCGTAGGCGAGCGCCGCCAGCGGCCCGGCCTGGAACGGCTCGAACTCGACTCGGTCTCCCCCCTCGTCGTCGACCGCGAGGATCTCGCGCGCGATCCGGCGCGCCTTCTCGAGCTTGGCGCCGGCGAGCCGCACGCCGACGTAGACGGTGGCATTGACCCGGCGCTCGGCCTGCAGGCGCACGCCGCCCTTCTCCTTCTTCGTCAGCTCCTGGTCGATCGGGACGCCGGGAAGGACGTACTCCTTGCCGCCGCCTCCCTCGCCGCGCCCCTTCTCGGTGACGACCAGCTCGACCGAGACGACGGGGATCACCTCGCGCGTCTGCAGGAACGCGGTCAACGCGTCGCGCAAGCGCTCCTCGAGCGTCCGCTCGAGGGCGGCCTTCTGCACCTGGAGCTCCGGCGGCAGCGTCGCCTTCGGACCGCCCGGGGCGGCGAAGGCGGCGGTGGCCACGCGCACGGCCGCGCAACTGGCCAAGGTCACGTCCCGAGGATAACAGCCCCCCCGGATTCTGTCAATTACACTGAGATTTCGTCCTAGGGGCAGGAACGCGCGGCGTAGGCGGGGCCGCCCAGCCAATCGTTCCAGGTCCAGCGGTGCGGGGCGCTCGAGAGCACGTCGATGCCGCGGATGTAGTAGCCGTAGGCGTCGGGGGTATCGGTCGGCAGGAAGATGCGGCCGCGGAGGTTCCCGGAGGAGTCGATCTGCTGGGTGATGCCGAAGAACGGCGCGTTCGGCGCGGGACGGACGCCGGGCCGCGGCCCGGCCGGCAGGCCGCTGCGCCGCAGCACCTCGACCCAGTCGGCGGCGCTCGCGCCCTCGGACCTGCCGATGACGGAGAAGAAGTAGGCGCGGGCGTCCACGCGCCCGTTGACGCACCACGCGGGCCCGCTGGAGACGCTCACCTGCACCGTCACCGCCGGGCTCGAGTGGCCGAACCACTGCACGCGCTCTTGGACCAGCCGCCAGCGGAAGACGTGGCGGCCGGCGGTCCTGGGCGCGGTCACCTCGAAACGGAACGTCTTCGAGGCGCCGGGCCGGATCGTCTCCCCCGGCGAGAGCGCGATCCGGCCGCGGCGCCAAAGCGTGTTGTCCGAAGGCTCCTGGGCGCCGAGCTTGTAGCCCCCCGAGGCTGTCCAAGCGGCGGTCCCGGTATTCCGGAACGTGATCGAGACCGTCGCCGTGCTGCCGCCGACCATGGAGGAAGGCGGAGGCAGTTGGCTCACGAACGCCGCTCCGTTGCGGTGCCTCGCGGCGGCCGGTCCGGCCATGGCCGCGAGGAGGGCGAGGAGCCACATGGCGCCAGTGTGGCCGATCCGGTGCCGTTTAGCGCCGAAAGCTCCCGGAAGGAAAAATCGGCCGTTCTCCGCGGCGCTTTTGAGGCCGGCGCCCAATCGCTTGAAGGCGCCTTGAAGCGCTTTACTCTCCGGGGAGGATCGGTTACACTGAGTCGACGCGGACCGGCAGGCGTCCGCGGAAAGACCCATGCGGATCACGCTCCGGATCGTCGCCGCCCTGCTCTGCGCCACGACGCTCGTCGTGGGCGTCTCCACCTTCCTGCAGTCGCGGGCCGAGCGCGCGCGACTGCTGGAGGACCTCGACCGGCGCGCCTCCATCCTCGCCGAGAGCATCGACAGCGGGTTCGACCCGGCGTTCGCGCAGCGAGACCGCAAGAAGATGGAGCAGCTCGTCGGGCGCTTCAGCAACCGCGGCCGCGTCCGCGCGATCGCCATCACCAGCGCCGCGGGCGAGCTCCTGGCCCTATCCCCGGAGCTCACGGACGACAAGGAATTCGTCGCCCCCTTGGCGCAGGAGGCCTTGCGTTCGGACCGCCCGCAAGCCCGGCCCCTCCGCCTGACCGGACGCGACGCCCACGCGCATGCCCACCCGCTCCACTCCGAGGACGGCGCGGTCACGGGCGCGCTGCTGATCGTCCAAGATACCGGCTACATCTCCGAGCGCATGCGCGGAGTCTGGCAGCACAACTTCCTGCGCCTCGTCACCCACGTCTTCCTCCTGTCGCTCGTCACGCTCTGGATCATCCGTTGGGACATCCTCGCGCCGGTCGCGCAGATGGCGGAGTGGATGAAGCAGCTCCGCGCGGGAGAGACGGTCGAGCCCCCCTCCATGCCGCGCGCGGAACTCTTCGCGCCGATGGCGCGCGAGGTCAAGACGTTCGCCCGCCACCTATCGGTCGCGAAGATCGCGGCGGAGGAAGAGGCCCGGCTGCGCCAGGCGTCCGAGTCGATGTGGACCTCCGAGCGCCTCAAGGACCAGGTCCGCTCGAAGCTCGGAGGGCAGCCCCTGGTCGTCGTGTCGAACCGGGAGCCGTACATGCACCGCTACAAGGGACGCGAGGTCGAGGTCATCGTGCCCGCCGGCGGCGTCGTCACCGCCCTCGAGCCGATGATGCGGGCCTGCGGCGGGACGTGGATCGCCCACGGCGCCGGAGACGCGGACCGGGATACGGCGGACGCCGCCGGCCGGATCCGCGTCCCTCCGGAGGACCCGGTCTACACGCTGCGCCGCATCCCCCTCACCGCCGAGGAGGAGAACGGCTACTACTACGGCTTC
>JACQPK010000195.1 GCA_016207565.1 Elusimicrobiota bacterium | reverse complement strand
GTGCTGGATGTCCGAACGGATGGCCTCGAGCGCGCCCTCGCAGGCGGCCCGGGCGGCCGAGGGGACGGCGAGCAACGCCGCGAGAAGAAGCTTGCGCGGGCTCACGGTGGGATTCTAACTAATTCAGCGCTTAGAACTTCAGGGTGAGGCTGAGGCGGTGGACGTCGTTGAGGTCGCCCAGCGACATGAAGGAATAGTCGAAGGAACCGACGAGCCCGGCGGCCGCGGCGGTCGCCTTCTCCCACCACGGCGTGCCCTCGCCGCCCCAATTGTCCCCGCCCACGAGAGAGCCGCCGAGCGCGCCCATGAGGCTGAAGCCGAAGGACATCCCGGCGCCGTTGCCCAGGTTCTCCTGCTTCTGCCAGCCGCCGCGCAGGTGGAAATTGGGGGTCAGCCGGAACTCCGCGCCGAGATGCGGCAGCGCCGTGGAACCCCGGCCCTTCGAGATGTCGAGCGCCGTGAGGAAGATCGGGTTGAAGTGATAGGCCAGGCCCGCCCGGATCGTGGTCGGGAGCGGGTTCGTATCGTTGCCGATCTTGAAGGAAGGCCCGACGTTTTGGACCGCGACACCGCCGCCCAGCTTCTCCTTCCGGTACTGGATGCCGAGGTCCACGGCCAGCCCGCTGCCCTTCTGCGTCGTGAGCGTCTGCCCCAGGTACTTGCCGTTGAAGCCGAAGCTGAGCTCGCCCGGGATCAGGAAGCCGGCGTAGCCGAGCGAGGCCGCGTAGGAGTTCGCCGTGAGGTTCCCGACGGAGCGGCCGGTCGAATCGTAGCCCTCGATGCCGGGCACCGTCATATAGGAGATGCTTCCGCCGACCGTCCCCTTGAGGGCCGGGAGCGGACGGCTCATCGCGAAGTACTCGGTCTTGAGGTCCTCGACGAAGAGAGTATGGGCGAACGTCAGCTCGGTCATCTTCGAGCGCGCCATGCCCGCCGGATTCCACCAGATGGCGTTGATGTCGTCGGCCACCGCCGTGAACGCGCCGGCCATGCCCGTCGGCCGGGCGCCCTGCTGCATCTCGAGGAGCGGGAGCGCGGTCGTGCCTTCCTCGCCCGCCCACGCGGGGCCCGCGGCGAGGATCAGCGCGGCGAACAGCCGGAGTCCGCGGCTCATCGGAGGATCATCACCTTTTTCGTGGCGCGGAGGACGTTCTGTCCGTCGTTCGCCGTGATGCGCAGCATGTACACGCCGGTCGCCACCGGGCTCCCCGACTGGTTCACGAGGTTCCAGTTGAACGTCTGGGCGCCCGAGGTGTAGCTCTGCGTTTGGTGGAATACGCGGCTGCCCGAGAGCGTGTAGAGGTCGAAGTCGACCGTCGCGTTGTTGGCCACCGTGAAGTTGATGCGCATCGGACCCGACGCCGTCGGGTTCGGGAACGGGACGACGGACGCGCGGAAGGCGTCCTGCGTCATCGTCGAGCCGCTGCCGCCCCCGCCGGAAGCCGCGACGTTGAAGGAGACGGTGACCGGCGCGCCGGTCGTGCCGAGGCTGTCGATCGGGGTGATCGTGATCAGATAGGAGCCCGGCGCCTGGACCGCGGTGTTCGTGGACCAGGTCACGACGTTTCCGGCCGCGCTGATCGAGCCTCCCAGATTGAACGCCCCCGACGTCACCGAGATCGGGCCCGTGCTCGCGGACGCCCCTGCCGCGACCGACAGCGTGAAGGCGATGGACGTCCAGCCCGGCGAGATGGAGCTTCCGCCCGCGAGGTTGATCGAGGTGCCGTTGACCGCCACCGTCGAGACCGTCGGCAGCACCGGCGCCGGGATCGTGAAGTTCACGGTCACGGCGGAGCTCTGGTTGCCGAACGAGTCTTTCGCGGTGATCGTGGTCGTGTAGGTCCCGCTGCTCGATTGGGTGGTCGCCGTCGAGTACGTGACGGTGTTGCCGCTGGCGGTCACGTTGCCGCCGCCGACGGCGCCGCCGGGACCCGTGAGCGTGACGACGCTGATATTCGAGCCCGTGCCGGCGGTCTCGTTCAGCGTGAATTCGATCGACGTGAACGCAGACACCGTCGTTCCTCCCGTCAAGCTCACCTGCGTCGTGCCGACCTTGGCGGACGCCACGGTCGGGGGCGTGTTGTCGGTCGCGGTCTGCGAGGCCGTGCGGTCGACGGGAATCGTCCCTTGGACGGCCTCTTCCGTCCCTCCGGTTCCCGCGGCCTGGTTCCCGAAGCTGTCCTTCGCCGAGATGCCGACGACGTAGACCCCCGAGGATACCGCGACGCCCTGGGTGTCCGTCCCGTTCCAGGTCTCGGTGTTGGACCCGGCGGCGCGGTTAAAGTTGATCACGTTGACCACGGAGGTGGACGAGGTGTCGATGGCCGTGCCCGCGGCGTTCAGCGACTGGATGTCGCCGTTGGCGTCGAGGACCAACCGTCGTCCGGGTTTCGCGATGAGCACGCGGACCGAGGCGGCCGCCGTGATGTTATAGGTGATCGTGGCGTTCCCGCCGGACGCGGCGATTCCGGTCGTCGTGAACGCGGTGATCCGAAGCACGTCGACCGGGACCGTGGTGAGCATCCGGTGGACGATGGTCGCGTTCACATCTTGAACGATCCAGTGGATCTTATAGATCCCGTTCGTAACGAGCACGCCGGACGAGTCGCGGCTGTCCCAGAAATCGGTGTTCGACGCCGAGCCGTTGAAGAGCTCGCCGGTCCGGGGCGCGGAGCTCAAGACGACCTTCAAGGCCTTTGTATTCGGGTCCGTCAGGTTCGGCATGCCGTCGGTGGCGCTCGTCGTGAACGGGACGGTCGATTGGTATACCTTCGCGGTCACGAAGGAGTCCTGGTCGAGGAAATACTTGAACTGCCACTGGCTGTTGAAGCCGACCTGCGTGCCGTTGGCGTCCGACCGCTCGACGCCTCCGTCGTTGCCGTTGCTCGTGTCGTGCATGTACGAGTGGCAGACCGTGTCGGAAAGGCCGAAAACGCCGGAGACGACGTTCGACGATTTCACGACGTAGCACCCCGTCCCCGGATACTTCGAGAGGAAGTTGATGCTCGTGGTGTCGAAGACGAACGCGATGGTCGTGCCGCCCGCCAGCGGGTCGACGATGCCCCCGCGGCGCAGGAGGAAGTAGCTGACTTTCGCGGTCGGCGTCGACGGATCGACCGCCGCGGTCCATGAGAAATTTTGGTTGGCGCCCAGAGTCAGCTTGAACCCGACCGCCTGCGCGCGAACCCCCGACGGAGCGAGGGTGGCCGCGACCCACGCCGCGGCGAACAACCCGACCAGGCGCCTAGCGCCTCGAGTGGACATAAAAAAATCCGGGCCCCCCGTGACTGGGGGACTCGGCGTGACGCACTTATAACAGGTGCGTCAAACTTTGTCAACCCCCCGTTATTTTCGGAGGGTCCAGGTCTTGCCGTCGGGGTCCGTGACGATCTCCCCCTCGCTCCTGGCCATCGCGCGGTGCCCGTTGGGGAGGATGAAGGTGAGGGTCGAGGCCTCCAGCATGTACGTCCCGGCGATGGTCCGTCCGCGCTGCCGGATCTCGAAGCGCCCGTCCGGCATGAGCCTCAACAGGTCGTCTTTAGAGCGGTTGCGGTACACCCGCGAGCCGTCGCCGGGCGCCGGGACCGGAGCCGCGGGGACGGGCGCCTCGGCGGCCGGGGCGGCCGCGGCGGGCGGGGCGGCCGGTGCGGGCGCCGCTCGCCGGGCCGACTCGGACACGTGGCGCCGGAGCTTCTCGACACGAAGCACGATCGTCGGGGCTCCGTTGGCGAGCATCGGGTCTTGGTGAACGGCGCGGGTGACGAACAGGTCGAGGGCCTGCCCTCGAGGCAGCTCGGAGAGGAACCGGCGGTTCGATTCGGCGACCACGACGTTCGCGGACCGGGCGTCGGGGCTCGAGGGGTCGCCCACGACGACGCGCAGCCAACCCGCGCCGTACTCCTCGGGGAGGTCCAAGACCGTGTCCTCCACGGCGTCGAAAAGGACGTGCACCCGCACCCGCGCTCCCGGCGCCGCCGCGTCGAAGGCCGCGGAGAACGGCATCGCCGCATAGTCGGAGGGCGTCGGCGGAGGCGCGGGCTGGCCGGTCATCCACCCGGGCGGAGTGAAGTTCGCGCAGCCGCAGAGGAGCCATCCCGCCCAGAGTCCCTTTCGCATGCCGCCCATGATAGCAGTCATTGCAGACCCTTGCGCAAGGCCTCGGCCGCGGGCGCCACGGCGTGCTCGGGGCTTCCCCAGCCGAACACGTCGTAGCGCGGGCCCGTGACCCAGAGGATCGCGCCCTGCGAGAGCCGGCCTTCCCCGAGATCGAGATACTTCACGAGGCCCTCCATCCCGCGGGCGATCTCGGCGTAGAGGCGATCTTTCTCCGCGCCTTCGACCTGCCCGGCCCAGACGTTCGGGTGCCGCAGCCCGCCGCGGCCGACGCCGAACTCCCCGATCCACAGCGGCGGCACCGCGGCCTTCGGCACGCCGAGCGCGGCGACCAGGACGTCGGAGACGAACGCGGTCTCGTGGACGACGAGCGCTCGGGCCACCTCGTCGGAGGTCGGCAGCCGCTTCCCCCGCTCCACCGCGGGCATCGCGGCCGTGAGGTCCATGTACTGGGAGATCGAGACCGCGTCCAGGCCGGCGATGTAGCGGCCGAGGGCCTTCCGCCGCCGCGGCTCCATCCGCAGCACCATGTCCTCCGGGATCTCGAGGTGGTGCGCGAAGTTGTGGGAGAGCAGGACGCGCCCCGCTAGCCCGAGGGCCTCGACGCGCGCCCGGGCGTCGGCCAAGAGCTCGAGCCAGCGCTCCGGGAACTCGACCTCGGAGCGCATCAGCTCCGAGCCGATGTCGAGGCGGACCTTCGCCCCCGCCGGCGCGGCGGCGAGCCCGAGCGCGATCGCGTTCAGCGCGGCGCCGACGACCCCCTCGCGGTAGTCCTTGGACATCGGATCGAGGTCGAAGAAGCCGCGCCACGGGCAGTCGGCCCGCCAGCTGTGGTTCTCCGAGGCGAGCTTGTCGAAGCCCGGGCTGTAGATGCCCGGCTCGAGGTGCGGCTTGACCGCGACGATCAGACCGCGCCGCAGCGACTCCGAGATCGCGCCGCCCAGCTCCAGCACGGTCGCCGCGTTCGAGAACTCGATGCGATCGAGGCCCATGAGCGCGTAGTTGGGGATGAGCGTGACCGCGCGCAAGCGCTCGGCCTGAAGCTGGTCGAGCCGGGGGCCGGGGTCGGCGAAGCCGCCCTTCCAGGCCCCGTAGCTCGCGCCCAACGGCGCGCGCGTCGCCGACCACGACCAAGACGCCAACAGCATTGAGAGGATCACCATAGGGGTTTCAGTGGCATGGCTCCTAAGTTAACTGCGCCGTCCACGAGGAAAACGGACTAACGCAAAGGTACGCTAAGGAATTCACTGAAAGGATCGCAGAGGAAGAAATCATGAATGATTCTGTCCTTTGCGTGCCTTTTCGTAATTTCCTTTGCGTACCTCTGCGTCACTCCGTTGAATTAACTTAGGAGCCATGGGTTTCAGTGGAGCGCCATTCCGCCACGACGCGCCGGATCGCGCAGGGCCTCGGCCCGCGCCAGGTCCGCGGCGGCGGCGCGGGCGCGCCCTCGCTTTTCGAGCCTCCCGGCCCGGGCCTCCAGCGCCGCGGCGGCCCACTCGGCGCTGAGCTCGTCTATATAGGAAGACCAAGGCCGCCGCGCCCGGCGGATCGCCTCGTTGGCGTCGGCGACGGCGTCAGGGTCCCCCAGCTTCGCCCGCGCGACCGCCCGGCCGAGATGCCCCTCGGGCCAGCCGGGCATCGCCGCGGTCGCGCGGTCGAACCTTCCCTTGGCCCGGCCGGGCTCGCCTTCCCGCAGCGCCGCCCAGCCGGCGTCGGCCTCCTCCCGCGCGACGAGCGCGCGGGGGCGCCCGAACTCCCCCGCGAGGCGTCCCCACGACAGCAGCCCCGCCGCCGCGGCCGCGGCCCCCGCGAGCCCGAGCACGGCGCGCCGCAGCCGGACGGGCGCGGAGGCGAAGGGGACCCCCGCGGCCCGGCTCGCGGCCTCGGCGAGGGCGATCCCCGCGAGCGTCAGGGCGAGCGGCGCGGCGGGCAGCAGGTAGCGGTCTTGGAACGCGACGAGCGTGTACTGCCCGACGAAGTAGGCGAGCAGCAGAAACAGCCCGCGGTAGATCGGCCCGGTGAGGATCACGAGGCCGACCACCAAGAGCGCGGCCCCCGGCCGCCCCACGGCGCGGATGAAGGAGTTCGCGGCCACGGCGCAGCGGGTCGCCCACGCCCGCAGATAGGTCCCCGGGCGCTCGCGCAGGTTGAGACGGGTCAGCGCCTGCATCTCGTCGTAGAGCGCTTCGACGTCCTTCGCCTCGGCCAGCCGCTCGCTCTGCGCGTCGATGAGCGGCGTGCGCTCGATCGAGAGCGTCAGGTGCGGGGCCGCGCGCACGGCGCCCGCCGAGGCGAGATACGCCAGCGGGGTGACCGCCCGATCGTCGAGCGGGATGAACCGCCCGAACCAATACGCGTTCCGCAGCGCCCACGGCGCGACGGCCGCGGCGCAGCTCGCGTGCTCTAGCGCCGCGGCCTTCGGGCGGCCCCGCCGCCACAGCCACGCCGCGGCCACGGGCGCCACCGCGAAGAGG
>JACQPK010000019.1 GCA_016207565.1 Elusimicrobiota bacterium | reverse complement strand
GCGCTCGACCAGCACCTCCTTGCGGCGCGCCATCTTCGGCCCCGTCTGCTTCGGCGGGTTGAGCCGCCACGGGCTCGGCAGCGCCGCCGCCAGCGCGACGCTCTCTTCGACGCCGAGCATCGACGCGTCTTTGCCGAAGTAGACGCGCGAGGCGGCCTGGGCGCCGTAGATGCCGACGCCCCACTCCGCGATGTTCAGGTAGATCTCCAGGATGCGGTCCTTCGTCAGCGCGCGCTCGAGCTTGTAGGCGATCAGCATCTCCTTGACCTTCCGCAGCGGATTGCGCGAAGGCGAGAGGAAGAGGTTGCGGGCGACCTGCTGCGTGATCGTGCTCGCGCCGCGCGCGAGGCGACGCTTCTGGAAGTCGTAGCGGATCGCGTGCCGGACCGCCTCCCAATCCACGCCCTTGTGGCGGTAGAACATGTCGTCTTCGGCGATGACGACCGCGTGGCGGAGATGCGGCGAAATCTGGCTCAGCCTCGTCCACTGCATCATCACGATCGGCCGCTTGCCCTTGGCCCGCTGCGAGCGGACGTGGAGCTGGATGTAGGCGGTCGTCTTCGGGTTCTCCAGCGCGAGGTGCTTCACGTTCGGCAACCAGAGGAGATAGGCGGCGACCACGACGGCGGCCGCCGCGAACGCGCCGGCACCGATCAGCCGCCGCATAGCCTGCGCAGCTCCGACCGCCCGATCACGCGCGCGCCTTCCGCCTCCAGCTCGCGCCCGAGCGCTCCGTCCTCCGTCGCGACGACCACGCCGAGGCCGCGGCTCCGCAGGAGCCGCACCTTCCCTTCGATCAGCTCGTCCGCGGAACGCTCGTACGAGAAGCGGAGGAAGGCCCGGCCGGGGCTCCCGAGCGGGCGCGAGGGCCCGTCGAAGTAGAGCTCGACCTCGGCGCGTGGACCCAGCCGCTCGGCCAGCCGGGCCACGTCGTCCACCAACTCGCCGGCGCGGAGCTCCTCCATCCGGGGGAACCTGGGATCGTAATCGTCGCCGCGCGAGAGATTGGTTCCGTCTACGAGGTAGTGGCGGGCCATCAGCCGATGGCGACCCCGGGCGCTTCGCCATCGACGTGGATCACCCGCGCCCGGCCCAAGAGCGACAGGAACGCCCGGCACCCGGCGGCTCCCTCCTGATCGGGATCGGCCTGCTCCGCGAAGCGCCGCAGCACCCCGAGCGCGCCCAGCACGACGACCTTGGTGCGCGCCCGGCTGATCGCCACGTTGAGCCGGTTCGGCGACAGCAGGAATCCACCGAGGGCGGCAAGGTAGCGCGGCGCCGAGGCGGCCAACGAGACCAAGATGAGCTCCCGCTCCTGACCCTGGAAGCGCTCGGCCGTCGAGACCAGGACGTCGGAGACCTGCGCCTCGGCCCCGACGGCGGTCTGGAGCAGGAAGCGGATGCGGTTGCACTGGGCCCTAAACGGGCTTACGACGCCGACGTCGCGGCCCGCCACGCCGCACCGCATCGCCTCGGCGGCGAGGGCCGCCGCCCAGCGCGCCTCCGGCTCGGCGACCGCGCGCTTGCCTTCGTGCGGGACGTCCACGAAGCAGAGGCTCGCGTCGGGATCCAAAAACGGCGCGAGCGCGGGTCTGGGCGCGCGCGCGAGCGAGAGCTTCCTCGGCGCCGCCTCCGCCGTCGGCGACAGGCGGCCGTCGTAGAAGCAGTCGCTGACCGCCGCGCACAGCTCGGCGTTGAGCCGACGCGTCTCAGTCAACATGAGCGGCGCGCCGTAGCGCTCGCGGACCATCCCGAGGACCGACTTCGGCGGCGGCCCGCCGGGACCGTCCGACGCCGGCGCCACGGGGGGCAACTGGCTGTCGTCGCCGATGAACACCGCGCGCTTCGCGGCCGCGCGAGCGCCCAAGGCGAGCGGCAGCCGCGCCTGTCCCGACTCGTCGAACAAGACGACGTCGAACGACTGCGGCTCGGCCGCCGCGTAGACCGCGTACAACGTCGAGCCCGCGATCAGCGCCCGGCGGCGCGGCAGACGCCGGGCCGGCCGGATCCCCGCGGGGAGGCCCGCGACCAGCGCCTTCGACGACCCGAGCTTGAAAAAGCCGGCCCGCGCGAGCTCGCGGGCGGCGGGATCCTTCCGCTCGCTCTCCGCGGCGAGCCAGTAGCACTGCTCCAACGCGTTGTGGATCGCCTGGTGACTGACGGCGGTGACGAGCACGCGGAGCCCTTGGCGGGCGGCCGCGTCGAGCGCGAGCCGGGCGAGCAGGAACGTCTTGCCCGTGCCCGGCGGCCCTTGCACGGCGTGCCAATTGCGCGCGCGGGAGACTTCCTCGAACGCGGCCGCCATGCTGCCGGCGAGGCCCCGGCCGTAGACGCTCCCGCAGAGCCCCGCCTCGGGCGCCGCGAGCTCGCGCGGCTCGTCCCCCTCGAGCCAGCGCCCGAGCCCGCCCTCCGAGGCCCGGCGCAGCATCGCGAGCTCGAGGTCGAGGAGGTCGAAGTGGTCCTCGTCGAGGACCCACGGGTCGCCGCCCTCGAGCCTCTCGCCCTCCCGCAGGTCGACAACGAGCAGGCGCAGCAGGTAGCGGACGCCGTCGAAGGAGTCGTCGAGGATCTCGACGTGAGCGGCGGGCCGCCGGGGATCCCCTCGCGACAGACGCGCGCGCTGGCCCGGCCGGAGGCGCGACTCGTTGCGCGGCGCGGAGAACACGTAGACGGCGCCGGCGTCCGGCCGCCGGTCCGTCCGGACCCAGCGCAGCCCCTCGATCGCGAGCCCGGCCGCCACCCGCGCCTCCACCGGCTGGTCGTAGCGCTGGGCGCGATCCTCGTGGAGATGGAGGCTCTCCCGCTCGGCGTCCGCAGCGAGGCGTTCGAAGAGGGCGTCGCTCATTCCTCGGCCCGGCGCTTGTGGAGGCGGACCGCCCGCTGTCGTTCCTTGCGGCCCCACTTCTCGACGAAGGCCACGGCGGCCGCCGACGCCTCTCCCGACAAGAGCCCGTCCTTCACCGCCTCCAACAGCGAGCGCGTGTCGAGCCGCGAGACCTCCGGCCAGGCGGGCGTGGCCTTGAGCTCCGCCTCCATCTCCTCCACCTTCTGCGGCGCTTGCGTGCGGGTCGGGAACTTGACCTCCTCGCGGTCGACGAGGTCGGCCTCGTGCTCGCTCCCGGCGACTCGGGTCACGCCGTGGCGCTCGCCGTAGTCGAGGAGGCGCTCCGCGAGCCCGTGCTGCTCTTCCTCGATCCGCGCGATGTCCGCCTTGAGCTCCTTCTTCCGAGCCTCGAGGCCCGCGTACTCGTCGACGAGCTTCACGCCCGCCTCGTTCTTGCGCTCGTCTTCGGGGAGGGCCGCGAAGGCCTCCACGTGCTTCCAGCGCGGGCACTCTTCCTTGAAGTCGCACCAGTCGCACAGCGGCCCCTCACGGTAGACGAACCGGCCCGCGCCTTGGTCCGCCCATATCTTGAGGATGAGGTCGTGGACCTCGCGGTCGAGGACGGGCTGCTGCTCGGGACGGCGGGTGACGACGATCTTCTGCCCGTGCCGGAGGAAGTGCCACACGAGCCGAACCTCGCCCAGGCCCGGCCACAGCCGCCGGATCGCGCTGTCGTAGATCGCGAGCTGCCAGTCCGCCTCCTTGTCGGCGACGGGCGGCAGCGACTTGCTCGTCTTGTAGTCGTGGATCTCGAAGACCCCGTCTCGACCGATCGAAAGCCGGTCGATGTAGCCGTGGACGATCGCCGTGTCGGAGCCGGCCGGATCGGCCACGGGAAGCTCGAAGGCGACGTGCCTTTCGACGCCGACCGTCTTGTCGGCGTCGAAGGGATGATGGTCGTTCCAGTAGCGCTCGAGGCATTCTCGTCCGAGCCGGTGGTAGTCCGCCGGGTTCCCCCCCGCGATGAACCGCACCTCTTTCTGGAACGCCCGCGCCCACTCGAGCTCGTAGACCGAGATCGCCTCCTCCAGCGGCAGCACGCGGCCCTTCATCCGCGCGAGGTAGACCTCCTCGAGCGCGCGGTGCACGGAGGTCCCGAGCACGGCTTCCACCGTGGACGGTTTCCGCCGGAGGTGATCGAGGTAGGCGTACTTGAACTTGAGGGGGCAGCTCCGGTAGGACTCGAGGCTGGAAGGCGAGAACCGCCTCAGGCGCTCCACGCTACACGACCTCTAGGAGCGCGAAGTGGAGGTACTCGGTCTCGGGCATGGCCATGAGCACCGGGTGATCCTTGGCCTGGCGTCCGAGCTCGAGCAGCCGCAAGGATTTTCCGGCCTTCGCCCCGGCCTCCCGCACGACGCTCAGGAACGCCTCGCGGTCGACGTGGTGCGAGCAGGTGCTCGTCGCGAGCAGCCCTCCCTTGGGCAGCGCGCGCAGCGCGAGGTGGTTCAGCCGGACGTACGCGCGCAGCGCCTTCATCAGGTGCTTCTTCGACGGCACGAAGCTCGGAGGGTCCAGGAGGATGGCGTCCGGGGTGATCGGCTGCGCCGTCTCGGCGAACGTCTGCAGGACCTCCTCGGCGTCGCCCTCGTCGAAGTCGACGGAGAGGCCGTTGAGCTGGGCGTTCTCCCGCGCGAGCTCCACCGCGGGCCCGGAGCTGTCCAGGCCGAGCACCTTCGAGGCGCCCGCCCGCGCCGCGGCCAAGGCGAAGGCGCCGGTGTAGCAGTACAGATCGAGGACCTGGCGGCCCTTGAGGTAGGGCGCGACCGTCAGTCGGTTGTCCCGCTGGTCGAAGTAAAAGCCCGTCTTCTGACCTTCGGCGATCGGCGTGGCGAACTTGAGGCCGTCGACCTCGATCGCGACGCGAGGAGGCACGTCTCCCTGGAGGACCCTGGTTTCGAGCTTGAGCCCCTCGAGGCCGCGCGCGGGGTGATCGTTCTTGAGGAAGATGCCGCGCGGTTTGAGCAGATCGGTCAGCGCGCCCGCGATCGTGTCGAGCCGCGCCTCGATCCCCGCCGAGAGCACCTGAAGCACGAGGACGTCCTCGTAGCGGTCCACCACGAGCCCCGGGAGCCCGTCCGACTCGCCGAAGCAGAGCCGGTAAGAGCGCGCGCCCGGGTACGATCGCTCGCGGAACCGGACCGCCGCCTGGAGCTTCTCGAAGAAGAACGCCGCGTCGATCGCCTCGACCTTGCGCGACACGAGCCGCCAGGCGATCAGGCTGTTGGGATGGTAGAACCCGGTCCCCATCGGCGTGCCGCGCGCGTTGACCACGACGGCGAGCGCGCCCGGCTTGGCTTCGCCCTCGACCTTCTCGATCTCGTTCGAGAACACCCACGCATGGCCCGCGAGCAAGCGGTCCTCCTCGCGCGGCTTGAGCGTCACGGTGAGCGTCTCCGCCTGGGTCGTCGTCATCGCAAGGCCTCCACGGCGTCTCCCGTCCGGGCGCCCGCCCGGCGGCTGAAATCCCCGTCTCTCACCGACAGCTCGACGAAGCCGGAGGAGCCCGCGAGCGCGAGGAGCCCTCCGACCGGCACGGCGGCATAGTGGCTGCGCAGCGGCCCCACATCGGCGCCGCGGTGTCGGAGCCTGGCGCCGCGCGGCAGGTCCCCCGGCGTCAAGTTCGTCACGGCATTGCCGAAGCGGTCGAAGGCCAAGATCACTCCGCGGACGGCCGCGCGGCCGCGCCGCGGAGTCGGCCACGGGAGACGGGCGAGCGTCGAGACCCGCGGGCCCAACCGCTTCGGGTCGAGCCCCGAGGCCAGAGCCGCCGCGACCGGCGCGAAGACGTCGCGGCCGTGGAACGTCGCGCTGACGGGCTTCAGGAAGAGGTCCGCGTTCGTCACCGCCCGGAGCTCGCGCAGCCGCTCGCCCGCGAGCCAGCTCAAGAGGCCGTTGTCGGGAGCGAGGTACTGGTGCCGCGCGCCGCGCGCCCAGAGGATCCGGCGGTCGGAGCCGACGCCCGGGTCCACGACGCAGACAAACAGCGTTCCTTCCGGGAAATGCGGGGTGGATTGCCGGAGGGCGAACGCCGCCTGCCGCACGTCCTGGGGCGCGATCCCGTGGGTGAGGTCGACGACGGGCACGCCGGGGGCGCGCGCGAGGAGCACCCCCTTCATGACGCCGACGAAGGGGTCGGAGAGCCCGAAATCCGTCAATAGAGCGATGCCCGGCGGCGCCATCCTTGCAGCCATTTTATCATTACGGGACCGTTACCTGGTCCCTATCGGCTCGCCGGCGCGGCTGCGCTATAGTGGCCTCGTGGCCGAGCCATTCGTCTACTCCGGTCCCGCCCGCCTGTTCGACGGCTACCGCGTCCGTCCCCAGTCGATCCAGGGATCGGTCCGGGCATACCTGGTCGAAGGCATCGGGACCTGCCTCCTGACCCTCGCGGCGGGCGCGTCCATCTGCGTCGAGTCCGTGCACGGGACCCTGGGCGACGTCGGCATCGCGCTCATCCAAGGCGCGTCGTACGCGGCCCTCTCCCTGTTCTTCGCCCACATCTCCGGAGGGCAGTTCAACCCCGCGATCACCGTCGCCCTCGTCTCCGTCCGGCGGCAGCGGCCGATCCACGGGGCCTTCTACCTCGTGGCACAGCTCCTCGGCGCCTGCCTGGCGGGCGGGCTCCTGCGCGGCATGTTCGGCCGCTACACGGCGATCGGCTCTCCGGCGTATCTGGGCACTCCCACGCTCGCGCCGGAGCTCTCGCCGCTGGAAGGGATGGGCCTCGAGGCGCTGTTCGGCTTCTTGCTCGTGAGCGCCCTGTTCGCGACCGTGATCGACCCCCGCGGCAACAAGCGGGCCGCCCCGTTCGCGCTGGGGCTCGTGCTCTTCGTGGGCGTGCTCGGCGCGCTCCACATCACGGGCGCGGCGTTCAACCCCGCGCGCGCGTTCGGCACGGCGCTCGCCTCGATGCACTGGGTCGAGCACCAGATCTACTGGGCGGGGCCGCTCTTAGGCGGGATGCTCGCGGCGGGGTTCTACGAGTTCGTGCTGCTGCGTCCGCTCGGGACGCCCACCTCCGGCTAGAGTCTCATCTGGTGCGTCGCACCAGATGAGACTGCGGTCTGACGGGGCACCACGAACACGCCGATCAAAAACCCTACCACCGCCCCCGCCGCCGCGCCGATGACGGCACCGGCCGGGCCGGCGAGGCTGCCGGCCACCGCGCCGCCGCTCCCCCAGAGCATCGTCTGCAGCACCGGGCCGTCCTTGATGCCGGCGCCGACGCCGACCG
>JACQPK010000201.1 GCA_016207565.1 Elusimicrobiota bacterium | reverse complement strand
GGGGACCCGCGATGCGGGGAGTGGCTCAATGGCAGAGCGCTCGCTTGGGGTGCGAGAGACTCCGGGTTCGATTCCCGGCTCCCCGAATCGAGGGTCCTCAAGAAAGTAAATTGGGGACAGTCCCCAATTTACTTTCTTACCTTTCGCGGACGATCAAGACGCCCGCCGCGCGGTTCAGCGACCGGACCTCGTAGAACAGGAACGTTCCCGCCCGATCGGCCACGAAGGGAGGCACGGCGACGCCGCGCCCGTCCGTCGGGAACACGTCGTAGCGCACGCCGTAGCCCTCGAGCACGAAGCCGGCGGGCGTGTTCATCGAGTGGATGCCGTTGACCAGCCGCAGCGCGACCGTGTCCCCGCGATTGACCACGATCTCGGAGGGGCCCCAGGCCGTGCGCCAAAGGCCGGGCGCGTCCGCGACGAGCGTGAAGTGCCGCGTCATCTCCGGCTGGCCCGACGGGTCGGCGCGCCCGGTGTCGTAAGCGCGCGCGGCCAGCGCCTCGAGAAATCCGGGGAGCTCGGCGTTCTTCACGGCCCTTCCGCCGTCCTGCTCCACCCATACCGCGTAGGAGTCGCTCCGGACCCGGCCGGAGAGCAGGCCCTTGGACTGGAAGTACAGAGCCCCGGCCTTCTTGCCGCACCAGGAGTCGAAGTGCCCCGAGACGGACTGCCTCGCGTCGTCGGGCGATGAGAGGCCCGGCAGGTAGTCCAAGCGGGTCACGAGGGCGGACACTTCGGTCGCGCGGCACGGAGTGCGGCCGCCGAGCATGTCGGCGAGGGTCGGATCGGATGAGGCTTCGGCCGCAGGGGGAAGTACGGAAAGGACGGCGAGCACCGGCGTCAAGAGAGTCACAGGGGAATTCCTCCTGCCGGGCTGAGCGCATTATAGCATTGTCTTTGCTATCCTGCGGGCGTGCGCACCGTCGGGAAAGCCGGCCCTAGGATTGTCTTCGTCTACGGCGACCGACCGTCCGGCCACTCGGCCGCGGCGGCGGCGTTGCGCGACCAGCTCAAGCGCCTCGCGCCGCGCGTCCAGACCTCCGAGATCGCGCTGGCGACCGAGGTCGCTCCGGTGGTCGGACCGGTCATCTCGGCCGCCTACCTGAGCCTCATCCAGAAAACGCCGCGCCTCTGGAACTACCTCTACGACAACCGGACCGTCGCCGCGGCGCTCAAGGAGATCCGCGAGCCGCTCGGCGCGCTCCACCGCCTCCGGCTGCGCAGGCACTTCAAGCAGCTCGAGCCGGACCTCGTCGTCTGCACGCACGCGCTCGCGTGCGCGGTGCTCGAGACCGACCGCGCCGACGGGACGCTCCGCGCTCCGCTGGCGGCCGTGCTGACGGACTACGGCGTGCACGAGTACTGGGTCTCGACGAACGTGGATCTCTATCTGGCGCCCTCGGCGTCCGTCCGCCACCAACTCCTCGCGCGCGGCGTGGCGGGCGACCGGATCGAGATCACGGGCATCCCGGTGCACCCGCGTTTCCGCGAGCGCCTCGGCCGCGAGGCGGCCCGCGAGGCGTTCCGGCTCGACCCGGCCGGCCCGGTCGTGCTGTTCGAAGGCGGCTCCAAGGGTCTCGGGCCGATCGACGAGATGATCGATCCGCTCCTCAAGGCGGTCCCGCGGGCGCAAGCGCTCGTCGTGTGCGGGCGCAACCAGGAGCTCTACCTCGCGCTGCGAGCGCGCTACGGCCGCAGACGCCAGGTGCGCCTGCTCGGATTCACGTCCCGCATGCCGGAGTGCTTCGCCGCCGCCGACATCCTGGTGGGCAAGCCCGGCGGCGTGACCGCCAGCGAGGCGGCCTCCTGCGGGCTGCCGCTGGTGATCGTCGATCCCCTGCCGGGGCAGGAGCTGAAGAACTGCTCGTTTCTGACCCGCGCTGGGGCGGCGGTCCAGCTCGACGAGCCCGGCCGGCTGGGGGCTCTCCTCGCTGCCCTGCTCCGGACGCCGCGCCGCTTGAGCGCGATGCGCGCCGCGGCGCGCCGGGCCGCTCCCGCGGACTCGGCCCTCCAGGCTTCCAAGCTGCTCCTCGAGCTTCTACCGACCGCCGCTCAAATGCTATAGTGGCGAGACCGGGGTATAGCTCAATTGGCAGAGCGCTTGGTTCGGGACCAAGAGGTTCTCGGTTCAAGCCCGAGTACCCCGAAATTTGACGACCGACCCCCTTC
>JACQPK010000193.1 GCA_016207565.1 Elusimicrobiota bacterium | reverse complement strand
GTCCCGAGCAGGCTGCCCAAGGTCGCGAGCCGGACGCTGCCGACCGGCGCCGTGACCTTCGCGACGGGCGAGCTCGTGTCGACGCGGAAGCTCGAGCCGGCCCCCGCGAAATCCGGGCCCGCCTGGAAGTTCCCCGCGTTGTCGACCGCCATCGCGACGACGCGGTAGGTCTCCGAGGACTTGAACATGTTGGCCGGGGCCGGCGTGGACCAGTTCATCGTGAACTGGTCGAAGAGCGTCGTGGAGGCGACCAGCGTCCAGTAGACGCCCGGCGGCTCGTTCGGCGACGGGTTGCCGACGGCGTCGAAGGCGCCGCTGCCCCAGTTCCACCAGCCGAGCGGCTGCGCGCCCGCGCCGCCGGTGTGCTGCACCGCCGCGTACACGCGCGAGACGGCGGCGTTCGCGTCGGAGGCGTTGCCTGCGAGCTGCGCGATCGCCCGCTGGTCGGCGCCGTTGGCCGGCGTCGTGACGGTGGACGTCGGGCGGCTGAGGTCGAACTTGAAGAGCTGGTTCCAGCCCGCGGCGGAAAGGCCCGGCGCGGTGTTGTTGTTGCCGCAGTTCCCCGCCACGTCGCAGGCTTTGACGTGCAGGCGGTAGGAGGCGCCGTCGCGCCAGGCCTGGTGGAGGAAGGTCGCGGGCGCCGTGCTCCAGCTCGTGCCCCCCGTGAAGACGTTCGTGGTCCAGTGGATGTTGGCCTGGCTCTGCGTGAACAGCCCCGAGGTCGCGTCCCACCACAGGTTCTCGAGCACGCCCGACGAGACCGCGACCCACACCGTGCCCACGCCCGACGCGAACGTGCCGAGGTCGTTGACCGTGCCGGACGTCAGGTTGATCCAGCGCGTCGTGTCGACGGTGTCGCTGGAGGTGTACGCAGGGTTCGAGGGCGGTCCCGCCGGCCGCGCGATCGTAATGATGGGAGGCGTCGTATCGAAGTCCGTCGCGATGACGGGCGGCGAGCTCTCCTGGTTCGCCGCGTTGTCGGTCGCGCGCGTGTAGAAGAGGTAGCGGTAGTCGTTCTGGAACGCCGCCGCGAAGGCGGCGGGCGCGTCGCCCGCCGTCCCGGGGTAGATCCAGGTGGTCTGGCTCAGCACCTGCGCCGGCCGCCAGGACTGTCCCGCGTCGAAGGTCCAGCCCCCGCCTCCCCACCACGGGCCCGTGGCGTTGTTCGTCGTGATCTTCACCGCGACCGACGCCAGGCCCGAGAACGCCGCGTTCGCGGTGCCGGTGATGGAGGAGATCGCGTTCGCGTACCTGCCGTTGACCGGCCACGTCGGCGACGAGACCGGGGGCGTGTTGTCGACGATGAACGAGCGGTCCGGCGTGAACGCGCTCACGTTGCCGCTCGACACGCTGACGTTACCGTCCTCGAGCACGGTGCGGTCGTGGGCCCGGGCGCGGACGAAAAACGTCTGGTCCCCCGCCGCCGCCCACTGCGCGGCGTTCGGCGCGGCGAGCAGGGTCCAGCCGGCGGCGCCGTTGACCGGGAGGGTCGAGAAGGAGGGGACCCAGTTCGACCCGTTCCAGTAGTTGCTGCTGACGCCGACCACGTACCAGAGGTTCACGTCGATGCCCTCGCCCGTCGTCAACAAGCCGGACGAGGTACCGTTGGCCAAGGGGACCAAGGGATCGTCCGCGTTGCCGCCGATGCCCGCCGCGACGATCGCCCCCTGGTTGTAGGCGGGGAGCGCCGGCTGGGTGAGGCCGATCGTGGGCCCCGTCTTGTCCACGAGGATCGTGAACGACGAGTTCGCCGCCGCGAAGCTGTACTGCTCGTTGAGGGCGCGGTCGACCGCCTGCACATAGAGGGTGTAGCGGCCGTCGGACATCGCCGCGTTGAGGTCGGGGTTGTTGTAGGTGAACGACGTCTCGTGCACGGTCGCCTGGAGGCCGAAGGGCGTGCCGCTCAAGAACCCGGCGGTCGGCGCGTCCTGGAAGAAGCCGCCGTTCTGCTGGCTCTGGACGAAGATCTTGACCTGCGTGACCCCGGAGGGGTCGTAGTTCGAGCTGGCGCCGTTGGGATCGCGGTCGGCATGGTTGCCGACGATCCGTCCGACCCGGTTCATGATCACGTTCGGCAACGGCGTCGTCATGGTCGCGGTCGGGTAGGACACGTCGTAGCGGAAGCCGGCGGCCGGCTGGTTGACGGTCCCGTTGTTTCCCGCCTGATCGACGCCCGTCAAGCGGATCTGATAGAGGAGGCCGTCTTCCAAACCGGCGTCGTTACCGAGCTCCGTGTTCGTATAGGTGAAGTTGTTGCCGCCGGCGGGGGTCGCCACCAGGTCCTGGCCGGCGGGATTGGAGGCGGGGGCCGCGAAGCCGTCGATCGTGTCGTCCCACTCGTAACCGTCCATCACCCGCACGAAGCGGAAGCGCACGTTGGTGTTCACCAGGATGCCCGGAGCCGCGTCCGAGACGCTGCCGGTCAGCGTCCCGAGCTGGTTGCGCCGGTAGGCCTGGCCCGCCGGGAAGGTCACGGTCGGCGTGGGAGCCGCGGCGTCGATGATGAAGGTGCGAGTCTCCTCGCCCGTGAAGTCGATCTCGCCGTCCGGCGGGTTGATCGCCTTCGCCTGCACGCGGTAGCGGCGCCCGGGAGTCCAGCTCGCGGTCGGGAACGCGAAGCTCCAGGTGTTCGGGTTCGGCGCGCCGTTGTAGCCCGAGGCGCCGATATAGCAGAGGTCCGCGGCGCAGATCGCCGGCCACGGGCTGGTCGACGCCCAGACCGCGCCGGTCCACACGAGGTCGTCGTTGCCGTCGTCGAGGACGCGGTCCGGGCCCGCGTCGATGATCCGTACGGCGGCGGTCGAGGCGTTCACCGCGGTGCCCGTGATCGCGCCCAGGTTCGCGGGCTGAAAATGGGGCTCGCCCGCGCCCGGTCCGGTGATGCCCGACTGGGGACCCGAGATGGTGAAGGTCAGCTCGGGAACCGGCGGGATCGGCGAGAGGTTGCCGGCGCGGTCGCGCGCGCGCGTCTTGATCTCGTAGTTCGCGTTGCTGCGCCACGTGACCGCCTGGTTGAACGTCCACGTGTAGGTCGTCTGCTCGACGAGGCCCCCGATCGTGCCCGTGCCGACCCAGATATCGTCGTCGCCGGGCGTCCAGCCGGTCCCGTTCCACACGGCGCGCGAGCCGGGGCCCGAGACATGGTGGATTTTGAGCAGGACCACGTCCAGCTGGCCGATCAGCGGGTCGCGCGCGGTGCCGAAGAGCGCGTTCATCTGGCTGACGGCGCCGGTCGGGGCCGTCGCCAGCGAGACCGGCGCCTGGTTGTCCATCGTGAAGGTGTTGGTCGTGATCAGGGTCTCGACGTTGCCCGCGCGGTCCCACACCACGCGCGAGGAGGCGGTGTAGCTCGAGCCGTCGACCAGCGCGCCGGCCGAGAGGTTATAGGTCCAGGTGCCGCTCGACTGGCCGACGAAGGACGCGGTCGACCAGACCGGCACGTTCGAGGCGAAGTCCGCGCCGTTCCAGTACTTCTCGTCGCTGTAGCGCATCAGCGCGACGGTCACGCTCGAGGGAGCGATGCCGCTCTCGAAGTTCCGGCCGCCCGCGCCGGGGCAGGTGAACGGGGCGTTCCACTGGCAGTAGCGGTCATCGGCGGTGCCGGTGATCTGCGTGACCGCGCCCAAGAAGCCGTTGTGCGCCGGGACGCCCACGCGCGAGACCGGCCGGGTCTGGTCGAGCGTGAAGGTCCAGGTTGACAGGTCCGTCTCGCCGTTGGCGGAGGCGTCCTTCGCCCAGGAGTTCACGTAGTACTCGTAGCCGTCGGCGAACTGGACGACGGGCACCGGCATCGACCACGGGTCAACCGCGCTCAAGACCCCGGCCCAGGTCTCTCCGCCCCAGGCGTCGTCGAAGTTCCAGTAGAGCCCGTCGGAGCGCTTGAGGCGCAGCTTCACCTCGTTGACCCCCGACGGCTGCCGGCCCGGGAACGCGTCGGAGGAGTTGCCCGCCAGGGCAAAAGGCGCGGCGGCCAGGTAGCGGGCCGGGCCCGTCGACACGGACGTCGGGGGCGTGGCGTCGTAGATGAACCGCCAGGCCCCGGAGCCGTCCGAGTTCTGGTTGGCGTCGAGCTGGACGTCCGAGGGGGTCGCGAGCACGTTGTTCGCGTAGTCCGTGGTGCGGACCCAGATCGTGTAGTAGCGCGAGTCGTGCTGGCCGCCCGCGGGCAGGGGAGGAAGCGCCTCGGTCCAACTGTCCAGCGGCGCCGACACGTCCCGCCAGTTGTTGCGCCGGCTCGCCGATTGATCCCAGTCGGTGCCGAAGATGCCCGAGGTGAACCCGTTCCAGTACGCCTCGAAGCCCGGCGAGTTGAGCTTCATCAGCACCTGCACCGTCTTGATGCCCGAGGCGCCGCTCGTCGCGTCCGAGGCGGTGCCCGTGATGTTCGCGCCGATCGTCGAGGGGTTGCGGGGCGCCAGCGCCGGCGCGGTCACCTTCGCGGAAGGCGACTCGGTGTCGTAGCGGAAGTAGTTGCCGAAGCCGGCCCCGCCCGCCTGGGCGTCCGAGGGCCGGTTGGAGGCCCTGTCCTTCGCCGCGACGATGACCCGGTAGGTGTTCGAACTGGAGAACATCCCCCCCGGCACCGGCCAGGTCCAGGCCCCCGGCCCGCTCGCCACCTGCTGCCAGGCCGGGCTGAAGCTGTCGGGGTCGAGGCTCGGCTGCCCGACGATCGAGTTGGTGAACGCCGAGTTACCCCAGTGCCAAAAGCCGATCTGACCGGTCGGCCCGTCCGCGTGCTCGACGGCGAGGTAGACGTTCGACACGTCCGAGGCGCCGGCGCCGGTGTCGGCCGCGCTGCCTTGGAACTGCGTCAGCGCGGCGTAGGCCGAGCCGTTCGCCGGCGTCGTCGCCGTCGCGGTCGGGCGGGTGACATCATAATGGAAGACCTGCGTGTGGGCCCCGCCCGACTGTCCCGGCGTCAGCACGTAGTTGGTGGTGTTGCCGGCCAGGTCGCGCGCCTTCACGAAGATCGAATACCGGTAGCCGTCCTTGAGCGTCCAGCCCGGGGTGTACTCCCACGTGCCGCCGACGTAGCGGTACACCTGCGTCGACCACTCGATCGCGGTGTTGTCGCCCAGGTCGAAGGCCGAGGAGGCCGGGTTCCACCAGATATCGTTGCCCGTGAGACCCGAGGAGATCGCGACCCAGACCTGGGTCACGCCCGAGGCGTTGGCCCCCGGATCGGTGATGTTGCCCCACGTGAACGTGCTCTTGCGCGTGGACAGGGAGTCGTTCGAGTAGTACGGCTCCGGCGTCTTCGGGCTCGGGAACTCGATCGTCAAGGTCGGAGACGAGGTATCGAACTTGAACGTGAAGTCGGCGTTCGTCTGGGTGTTTCCGACCAGGTCCTTCGCCCGCAGGGAGATCGTGTACTGGTTGTTGTCCTGGAACGCGCCGGAGACGCTGCTGTAGCTCCACGCGACGAGCCCGGTCGTGCAACCAGGGCACGAGGCCGTGAGCCACCCCAAAGGCCCCGTCTCCCAGGAGTCGCCGTCCCACTCCTTGCCGTCCTGGCGCGCCAGCTTCAGCTCGACCTTGTCGAGGCCCGAGATGTCGGCGTTCACCTGCCCGGTGATCGACGGGAGCTCGCGAACCGCCGCCGCCGCCGGGGCGGTCAGCGTCACGGTGGGCGACGTGTCATCGACGATGAAGTCGCGGACGTCGACGCCGTCGGTCACGGGGTTGCCGAAGTTGCCGGTCGCCGCTCCCGTGCCGGTGAAGCTCGCGTCCTCGGCCCGGGACTTCATCGTGTAGACACGCTCGACGGGGTAGCCCCACGGGATGACCGGCAGGAACTTCCAGACCTTCGTCCCCGAGTCGTAGACGGAGCGCTGCACCCAGCCCCCGTTATCGAGGGGCACGTGCGACGAGAACGCGATCGGGGTCCAGTCCGTGCGCAGATACCAGTTCTCCGACGCCTGGGTGTAATAGAGCTGGAACCGCACGTCCCGGATCCCCGAGTCCCAGGGGGCGTTCTGGTCCTGCGCGGTGCCTTCCAGCGGGCTCGCGATCGTCCCGAGCTCGGAGCTGTTGTAGCGTCCGCTCGTCGAGCCGGCATCCTTGTCGGTCGGCACCGTCAGTTGGGTGAAGGGGGCCAGGGAGTCGAACAGGAAAGTACGGGAGGAGACGTTGTCGGCGAACGTGGTCTGATGGTTGCCCGCCTCGTCGATGCCCCGGGAGAGGATCGTGTACCACGTGTTGTAGGTACCCAGCAGCGTGGTCAGGCCGCCGGCCGCGCGGCTCCAGACCCCCGAGCCGGCCGTGGCGTTGCCCGAGCCGCTGGCCGAAAGCCAGAAGGGGCAGGTCTGGGTGAAGAAGCTGCCGTCGAAGCACTTATCGTCGAGGAGCGAGCGGATGGAGACGCTGGTCACCACCACGGGCGAAAAGTCCTCCGAGGCCGTGCCGGCCAGGGTCCCGAGGCTGTTGATCGTCGGCGCCGTCGCCGGCTGCGTGCTTGCCGCCACCGGCGGGTCCAGGTCCCAGCGGAAGCTCCGGCTCACGGCTCCGGGGCTGTTGCTCGCGTAGTCCCTTGCGATCAGGCTGGCCGTATACTGCTTGTCGTTGGTGAACGCCGTTCCGTCGGTGAACCGCGCGTGCGTGTATTCGTAGCTGCTGGCGCCCGTGGGCGTCGCGACCAGGCAGGTCCCGTTCGTCGTCCCCGGGGTCAGGCAGTCGATCCCCCCGGCGGCCACGAAGCTCTCGCCGACGGGATCCCAGAAGTTCCCGTTCTCGTGCTGCATGCGGAAGTACACGGTCTTGTTCGCCAGCCCGACCGGGGCGGGGTCGGTCGAGTCGTCGGTCACGTTGCCGGCGAGGAGCGGCAGCCGGTTCTTGAAGCCGGTATCGGGCAGAGTCAGGTTGCTCACCGGAGCGACGTCGTCGAGGTAGAACGTCCTCGCCGGCTTCGGGCTCTCGGTTGCCGCCGGGATCGTTCGCCGGGAGCGCGACTGGATCGAGTACTGGTGAAGCTGGCTCGACGGATCGGCGGGCATCGTGAAATTCCACGTCGGCGACTGGGCGACGTAGCCGACCACGTTGACCCAGAAGGAGCAGGGCTCATCCTTCCAGCCGGCCCCGCCCGCGCAGACCTCCGGCAGGTCGCACCAGCACTGGCTGTCCGTCACGTCCTTGATCTGCACCTCCACGAGCGTGGTCTGGTCGTTGGCGGTTCCCTGCAAGACGACGCCCGTCTTGAAGAGCGGCCCCCCGGCGACCGGCTTCGTGACGCCGGACTCGGGACCGGGCTGCACGAAGCTGAACGTCACCCGGTTGCTGTTGGCCGCGGGCGTCGTCGGGCGGTCCTCCACGTTGCCGCCCCGGTCCTCGGCCGCGCTCAAGACCGTATAGCTCACGCCGTCTTGCCACGTCGGCGTCGAAGACCCGGTCGCCAGCCAGTTCACGGGGTTGGCGTTGTCGGTGTCGACGGAGACCCAGTAGTTGCCTCCGACGGACCCGCTGCCGGAGTCGCCCGGAGGCCGGGAGGTGCCCGAGTCCTGATCGAAGGTCTTGTTCGACTGATTGAACCACTTGTTGTCGGAGTTCCGGCGGAAGGACACCCACACGCGCCGGATTCCGGCCGGCCCCGCGTCCTGCGCGGTGCCCCGGACCTCCGGGAGGCTCGAGTAGCTCGCGGAATGCTCCGGCAACGTGACTTTCGAGTTCGGCTTTTGGAAGTCCGCGTTGAACGTCACCGTGGAGTACGTCACGCCCAAACGGGGAACCAGGTCCCACGCCCGCGCGTTCAGCGTGAACTGCCCGCCGAGGCCGTCCGAGTTCCATGCCGCGCTTGAGAAGGTCCACGTATAAGGATTGTTTCCCGAGAGCGTCGCGTCGTTCCACTTCTCGAAATCGTAGGTCGGCCAGGCGCAGAGCACCCAGTCGCCGTTCGGCGGCACGCCCATGTCCAAGCAGCGGTTGTCGGTATTGCGCTGGATCCGGACCTGGACCTGCCCGATCTTGCCCGCGCCGGTGTCGACCGCGGACCCGGAGGAGAGCGCCGTCTCGGCCACGAAGCCGCCCGGCAGCGGGAAGCCGATCGTCGCGGTCGGACGGGAGACGTCGTAGACGAACGTGCTCGTCGAGAACGCGAACTGAGTCAGGTTCCCCGCGGCGTCCTGGGCCCGGCCCCGAACGTCGTGGGCGGTGTCGGCGAGCCAGAAGATGTCGGCCCCCGGGAAGTTGAACGTGAAGGCCTCGGAGGTCGAGTCGCCGGGCGGGACGACGAGGGGGCCGGCCACCCACGACTCGGTACCCGTGAACGCGGCGCCGTTCCAGTAGTCCGTCGTGCCGTTGGCGTTGAACCGCCGCCACATCACGCTCACGCTCTGCACCTTCACGTCGTCGTAGGCGGTGCCGGTAAGCTGGGTCAGGATCGAGTAGGTATGGAGGTTGTTGGCCGGAGCCGTAATGGTCACGCGCGGCATCTCGTTCGTGAAGTCGCTGCCCGCCGGCGCGTCGTAGGTGAACGAAACCGAGACGGGCGCGCTCTCGATCTGCCCCGACCAGTCCTTGGCCCGGACGGTGATCCGGTAGGTGAAGCCGCTGGGCAAAAACGTCAGGGACTGGCTCCAGGTGCCGCTCGATTGGCCGACGAAGGAAACCTCCTTCCAGTGGTTCGTGACGGTCTCGGGATTGGCGGCGGCGAGATCGAGGTCGCCCGTGTCCCACTCGGGCACGAGCCAGTCGTAGGTCTGGCCCTGGCTGACGTTGTAGACGTGGAGGAAGACCTTGCTGACCTGTCCGCGGCGGGGTCCGGTGCCGAAGTCGGAGGCCGTGCCCGATACGTTCGTCAGGGAGTTGACATACGTCCCGTCGGCGATGCTCGAGACGCGCGAGACGGGCTTCTCGGTGTCGTAGAAGATCGGAAGCGGGACCGTGCCGTCGCCCGGGTTCCCCGGAGAGCTTTGGCCGGTCTCGTTGTCGGCGAGGTCGCGGATGCGCGCCGAGACGTGATACCACACCCCGGTCTGCCAGGTCACGGCGTTGAAGGTGGCGCTCCAGGCCAGGTCGGCCGGGCTGTCCGCGATCGCGAACCACAACGGCGCCAAGGGCGAGGATTCGAACTGGGCGTCGACCGGGTCCCAGTACCAGCCGGTGGTCCGGTCCTGGATATAGATCTCGGCCTGGTTGGGCTGGCCGGGCGCCGGGTCGGCCGCGTCGCCCGACACGGACTTATCCCAGGCGCCCACGACCGCGTTCGGAGAGACGGCGGCGCCGCTCGACGGGAAGAGCACATTGGCGGTGGGCGGCGAGACATCCCAGACGAAACGCTTGAAGGCCCCGACGCCCTGGTTGCCGATGGTGTCGGTGGCCCGCGGCGTCACGGTGTAGGTGAGTCCGTCCGTGAGCGTGATATGGTCGAAGTCGAACCTCCACGAGGCGCCCCCCAGGTCGGTCGTGTTCCAGAACACCCCCGCCTGCCAGCCCGGGGTCGTCTCATTCCAATACTGGCAGCTGCCGGGACAACCCTTGGAGATCTGGACCTCCGTCGTGGCGATGCCGCTCGCGTCGCCCGCGCTCCCGCTCGGGTCGAGGGCCGGGCCGATGCCGTCGTTGGCGAGGTTCCGCGACTCGCCGTCGACCGCGGGGTCGTCGATGCCCAGCGTCGGCGGCGTGCTGTCGATCGTGAACGTCTTTTGGTTCGCCCCGGTGAACGAGGTGGTGACGTTCGCCTCTTTGAGCGGATCGCCGCAAGGGCGGGCGACGTCCCCCGCCCGGTCGCAGGCGCGCACCGTGAGCTCGTAGGTCCTGCCGGAGTCCGTCGCCGTGTAGTTCGGCTCATCGGTCGCGTTCCAGCCCGGCCCCGTGTAGTTGGCCGTCACCCAGGTCTCGACCGTCACCCAGGTGTTGTCGGGGCCGTCGGGGTACTGCTGCGCGCCCGTCCAGTACTGGTTCGGACCCACGTCCGTCCGCCTCAGCCGGTACTGGACCTCGTCGATGTCCGCGTGGGCGTCCGTGGCGGCGCCGGAAAACGACGGAGTCCCCGGGCCGAGGGTAGCGCCGACGGGCGACGTGAGGGTCGTGTCCGGCGCGATCGCGTCCCAGTTGAACGTCACGTACCCCCCGCCGAGATTCGCCGGGAACGCGGGGTCCGCCTCGAACTTCTGCTCGTGGGGCTGGAGCGCCCCCGTCCGGTTTCGCGCGCGGTCGAGGGCGGTGATATAGAGCTTGAACTGCGTGCCGCTCAAGTCCGCGGCGGTGTAGAAGCCCCCCCCGGGCTTCTTGTACCAGTCCGTATCGGTGAACGGGCTGGTCCAAGTCTGCCGGAACGTCACGTCCGGCGTATGAAGGAACGTGTCGCCGTCGCGGTCGTCGATCGCCTGCACGAAGTTGGCCGAGTTCACGTCCGGCGGGGTCGTGTCCCAGCTTCCGGCGTTCCAGTAGGCGTTGTCGTAGAGGCGCTTGATCCGGACGCGCACGCCCTCGAGGTAGCCGCGCGCGTTGTCCTCCGCCGTGCCCCGGATCGACGTCAGCGTGGATTTCCAGGCGGTATCGAGGGGATTGATCATCGCGATGGTCGGCGTCGTCTTGTCCACGCGGAAGTACATCACGGACGTCTCGCTCGCCTCGTAGTCGACCGCGTCCCGGGCGTGGACCGTGAGCCGGAGCCGCGAGTCGTCGAGGTTGGTGGTGGCGGGCGGCCAGGTGTAGGTCCAGTCGGTGGTGCCGTTGGCGTTGAACCAGCCGGCCGGGTCCGGCGGGCAGGCGGCGTTGAACGCCTGGTTGGTGTGCGACCAGCAGTTCAGGCTGATCTCGTTACGGATCGAGACGTCGATCTGGGCCACCACGAAGTTGTCGGCCGCCGCGCCGTCGTAGGCGTCGATCGGAGGCGGCGGAGCGGTGAAGCCGAAGGGCCGATAGACCGGCTCCTCGGACGGGCCGACCAGCGGGCCCGGGGTGAGGGGCTTGGGCACCTCGAAGGTGATCGTGGGCGCGGTCTCGTCGATGGCGAAGGTGACCACGTCCTCGGTCGCGCGATCGTTGCCCGCCTTGTCCGTCACGCGGAGGTACAGCCGGTAGGTCTCCTGGTCGTCGTAGACGGAGTCGCTGCCGTTGAGCGCCTCGATGTTCAGCGACCAGTTGACCAGGCCCGTGCCGTTGCTCGGGCTGGGCGTGAGCAGCGGCTCGGAGCCCGGTGCGTAGGTGTTCCAGTTGGTGCCGTCGTAGTACTGGCCGTCGCCGACCCGCTCGAGCTTGAGCCGGATGATGTTCACGTCGCCGGGGTTAAGGTCGTTGGCCGTTCCCGAGACGGTCGCGATGCCCGCCTCCGAGTAGTAGCCGTCGAGGCCGGCGATCGTCTTCGGCGCGACGATCTCGCCCGTCGGCAGGGTCTGGTCGTAGACGAACGTCACCGACGGCGTCGCCGACTCGACGTTCCCCGTCTTGTCGGTGCCGCGAGAGGTGAGGACGTAGGTCTGGCCGTCCGCGAAGACGTTCGACTGGGTCGTGATGGACTTCGTCCAGGGCGTGAAGCCCGCGGCGTTGAACCAGACGCCGCCGGCGCCGCAGGCGACATAGTCGGAGTCGTCGGCCGCTTCGGTCCCGGTCCAGCACTTGCCGTCGGACTGGCGGACGAGCTTGAGCTCCACCAGGTTGAGGCCCGAGGCGTTCGGCGTGGGATCGTTGGAGCTTCCGCTCAACGTCGAAAGGCTGTTGTAGTGCGAGTTGTTCGTGGGCGCCGTGATCGTCGTGACCGGCTTGAGGATGTCCCGGTGGTACGAGGCGTCGAACTGCTCGTAGCGCACGAAGCCGCTCGACGGGCCTCCGTCGCGGGGATACTGCTCGTTCAACGGCACGGCGCCCAGGAGCGTCGTGCTCGGCCCGTCGAAGGCCGCGCCGGTCCAGCGAGTCGAGTACATCATGCCCTGAGCGTTGGAAGCCAGGACGTACATCTCGTCGGTGATCGTGTCGGCGTTGATGCGGATCACCTGCGGGTCGGAGATGAGGTTCGGACCCGTCGCCGTCGTGGCGTCCCACGAGCCGCTCGCCGAGGCGAATTTCCGATACTGGAGCGCGTCGTTGTTGGCGGCGGACCAGACGGCCAGGCCCTGCTCGCCGGAGGCCTCGAAGCCCAGGTCGAAGGGACGGCGCTCCCACGTCGAGGGGGTGAAGTTCGGCTCGAGGTTGTTGAGGACGACCTCCTGGTAGAAGCCCGGGGTCGCGGTCGCCCACGCGGAGCCGTTCCAGCTGTTGAGCGTGAGGCTCGTGTTCGGGCCGGACCGCCAGAAGGAGGAGGCCATGATGATGCGGTTGGACCTCGGGTCGCCCACGGCACGGACCCAACGGATGTCCGGCGTGTCCGAATCCTGGTCCGGCGTGTTGGTCTCGGAGCCCCAGGTGTTCGGACCCGTGTCCCAGATGCGGTAGCGGAGCATCTTCTCGCCGGTATTCGGGTAGGTGGTGCTGTTGTTGTCCCCCCAGATCACCATGCAGCGGCCCGACTGGCTCTCCCACGCGAGGTCGAAGACCTGGGTGATCGGGTTGTTGGCCGCGGTCGCCTCGGCCGTGTCCTCGAGGAGGAGCTCGCTGATGAAGGAGGAACCGTCCCAGACGTAGGCCCGCAGGTCCGGCGTCGCGGCGTTGTCGAGCGTCGCGACCACGATCTCGTCGGAGTTCGGATCCGGATTCGCCTCGGCCCGAATCCACCAGGGCGTTCCGGACTGGGCGGGCGCGCCGGTGGGCATCGCCGCGCCGGTCCCACCGAACAGCCAGGTCGTGCCGTCCCAGATGTTGTAGCGCGGGATGTTGGAGTTCGCGTAGAAGATGACCGCCCGGCCGCTCTTCCTTTCATAGGCGACGTCGAAGGGCCGGTACGCCGCGACTCCCGCCAGCCCGTTGGCGAGCTCCAAGGGCGCCGACCAGCCGCCCGCCTCGGTCCATACCTGCACCTTCAAACGGCCCTCCACGTCGAGCGTCGCCAGCACCTTCTCCTCGCGCGTGGTGCCGGACCTGAGGACCGAGGAGCGGACGCCTCCCAGGAGCTGGGTCACGCCCTCTCCCTGCCAGCTGCCGTCGGACTCGTTGTTGATCCGGGTCGTCATTCGGCGGCCGGCGTCCGAATAGACGAGAGTTCCCGCCGCGCCGGCCAAAGGCACGTGGGTCCAGTCGGACAGGTAGTTCGTGACCAGCTGCGGGGCGTCCGAGCCCGAGGCGCCGTTCGAGATCCCGTTGCCGTCCCAGTGGACGCCGTAGACGGCGCCTCCCGGGAGCGTCGGCAGCTCGTCGGTCACGCCGAAGATGCTGACGTAGTCGGAGCCCCGGTCCGGAAAGACGACGACCGAGCGAATCGGCGCGTTCGTCGCCAGCGTCGCGAGGTTGCCGCTCTCGGCGCCCCAGTCGCCGGAGCCCCCCCAGGTCCGGTAGCGGAGGTAGTTGTTGCTGTCCGTGTACGCGAGGACGAGCTGGCCCCCGCTCTCCTCCCATGCCATGTCGAAGTTGTAGATCCCGGTGTTGCGGAGCGCGGTCTCCACGCGGACGGTGGTGAACGTCGTCTCGCCCGTTCCGTTCCACTGGATCGTGCCGAGATCGTTCTGGTTGTCGTAGGTCGCGACTACGATCGTGTCGGAGCCGGGCCTGGAGGCGAGCTTGACCCTTCGGGCGGTGTCGCCGTTGGCGGCCGTGACGTTGGAGAACTCGCCCTGGCTCCACGTGCCGTTGTAATGGGCGTACTCGAGCTCGTTGTCGTTCTCGCTGGCGGACGGCCGGTCCCACACGCCGAGGATCTCGCCGGAGAGCATCTCGTAGGCCACGTCGGCGCCCTCGTAGTTGGCGTCCGTCACCTCCTGCCCGGTGGGGAGGTTGAACGCGAAGATCGGCGGCACCTGCTGGGTCTGACGGCCGAAGAAGACCCAGGCCGGGTTGCAGATGTCGATGACCATCAGCGCGTTTTCCCAGGTCGTGGGATGGCGGGCCAGCTTGACCCAGCGCGCGGCGCAGACGGTCCCCGGCGCGTTCGTAGACGTCGACTCTCCGCTCCACGACGTGCCGTCCCAGGTCTGGTAGGCCATCGAGCCGGAGCCCGTGTTGGCGCCGTTGGCGTAGACCACCAGGGCGTAGTCCCCCGTGTAGCTCACGTCGTACGGCCGCATGTGCGTGCGCGTGATGGTCAGCGCGGTCGACAGGATCTGCGGCGGCCCCCAGGTCGAGCCGTCGAACACCATGGCCTTGAGCACCGAGTTGCTGTCCAAGATGACCATGACCTTCTCGTTCGGGCGCGCCGAACCGACGGGGGCGGCCGCGATGCGCACCCAGACCGGCATGCTGTTGAAGTCCTCCGCCTGGGTGACCGTGCCCCAGACGTCGTTGGTCGTGTCCAGGTCGCGGGTCGCCAAGGCGGACAGGCCCTCCTGGTAGACCACCATCGCCTCGGTGGCGGCCCAGGAGCGCGCCAACCGCAGGAAGGCCGCGCAGAGGAGCAGGCCCGCGAGTACGGGAAGCCCCTTCCACGAGCGGGACCGGAGGCTCACCGCTTCCTCCAGGCCGCCACGCGCTCACGGACCCGGGGATCGGGGTCCTTCCCGAGCCGGTCCAGGGCGGCGGTCACCTCGGGACCGGCCGGCTGCCGGGACAGGCCCAGGCCGGCGTGCCAGCGGATCGAGGGGTCCGGGTCCTGCGCGGCGGCCGCCAGGGCCGCGACCGCCTGGGTGCTCCGGTGCAGGCCCAGGCTGACCGCGCACGCCTTGCGGACATCCGGATCCTCGTCCTTGGCGAGGGCCCCGATCAGCGCCGCGGTCGCGGCCGGGGAGCCCGACTGGGCCAGGTTCTGGGCAGCCACGACTCGCACGAGGGGCACGCGGTCCTTCAGGCCCGCCACCAGGTCGGGGGCGGCGGCGGCGGTGCCCTCCTGCGCCCGGAGCGCCTGCAGGAGGGAGACCTTCGCGTGGGGGTTCGTCTCGGCCCGGATGGCGGCCCGCAGCTCGGCGGCGGGCGCGATGGCCTCCCTCCGGCGAACCGCCTCGGCCGCCCGCCGCCGGTCGGAGGCCTTGCGCGCCTTGAGATCGCCGCGGACGTCCTTGAGCGCCTTCGGCGCGTCTTTCTTCGGTTCGGCCGGGGCCTGGGCCCGGGCGGGGGAGACGAGCGCCAAGCCGAGGGACGCCGCTAGCGCGGCGATATAGTATCGCGCGCGCGCGTGAGGGGCGGCCGGCGTCGTCGATTTTCGGCTTTCGAGCACTCTTTTTTTCCCGCTTCTTGGGCGGAGCACGGCAAGGATAACGGTCCGGACACGACGGGTGGTTACGAGTTTGTGTCGGGGAGCGCCTCCCCAGGCAGGCTCAGCAGCGGAGGACGTGAGGACGCGCGAAGGCGGGGGCCGCCGCGACGGCGGCGGGCCGTAGGAAGAGCGAGACGACGACCGCCGCGTAGGCGGCGGCGACGGCGGCGAGGGCGGCGGGCTCGGGGCGCGGCAACCTCCACGGCAACCCGGGGGCGGCCGCCTGAGCCGGCGCCGGCCGTCCGCCGCGCAGCCCGGCGCCGAAGAGAATCCGGTTGATCGCTTCCCACAGCGCCCGGGCGAAGGGCAAGGCCGAAACGACCCGGCTCGGGTCGGCCGCGGCGGCGCCCGCCGCGAGCTGCCGCTCGACGAGGACCCGCGAGACGGGGCGGTTGAGGGCGTCGCGCACGTCGAGGTCGCTGCGGAGCGTCGCCCGCACATCCACGCCGTGCGCCTCGAGGCCGACCGGGAGGGGCTCCGCCGAGGCGGCCGCGGCAAGGAACCCTGCGGCGCATACGGCCACGGCCCACGCCCGGCGGCCCCGGCTCGGGGCTCGGCCCAACTCGGCGCACCTTCTCGACATCCTTTCCCGCCTCCCCACAAAAAAAGGCCCGGCCCCGCTGACTATCTCACCCCTCTATCCCGAAGATAGCCAGTCAGGGCCGGGCGGAAAGCAAGCTACTCCAAATCGCCGCCTTAGGCGTTGTCTTCGGCAGCCAGGCGACGCGGAGTTCGGCCCCGCGCCCTACGCTTTGCGCCCCGCCCTTTCGAACGGTTTGCCAGTTTGTCGGTACAACGTGCTGGGGCTAGTATAGCAGACGGACTAGACTTGTCAAGGCCCATGCCTTGACAACGCGTTTTGTCGACGAGAGGACCTAGGTCCAGGCGAAGGCTTTGTCGCGCGCGATGGTCTCGGCCCGGCTCTGTCCGACGGAGACGACGCTCACGGGGACGTCGAGACGCCGCTCGACCCAGGCCACGTAGTCGCGGGCGGCGCGGGGCAGGTCCGCGAAGCGCCGCGCCCCCGAGAGGTCGCCCGACCACCCCGGGAGCGTCTCGTAGACGGGCTCGGCGTCGAGCTGCTCGCGGCGCCCGTAGGGGAACGTGTCGACGCGGCGGCGCCCGACCCGGTAGGCGACGCAGACCTTGATCGGGTGGACGCTGGAGAGGGTGTCGAGCTTCGTCATCGCGAGGCTGCCGATGCCGCTGACCTGGATCGCCCGGCGGAGCTGCACGAGGTCGAGCCAGCCGATGCGGCGTGGCCGCCCGGTCGTCGCGCCGTACTCGCGGCCCTTCTCCCGGAGGTAATGGCCGATGTGGCCCTCGACCTCCGTCGGAAAGGGCCCGCGGCCGACGCGCGTCGTGGAGGCCTTGGTGACCCCGAGCACGTCGCCGATCCGGTTGGGCCCCACCCCCGCCCCGGCGCAGGCGCCTCCGGCGAGCGGATTCGAGGAGGTCACGAAGGGGTAGGTCCCGAAATCGAGGTCGAGCATCGCCCCCTGGGCGCTCTCGAAGAGGACCCGGCGCTTGCGGTCCAGCGCCTCGTTGAGGAGCCCGGCGGTGTCGGCCGCGAACGGAACGAGGAACCGGCGCAGGCCCTCGTAGCCGGCGAAGACCTCCCGGCGGATATCGGCCAGCCGCCGCCCCCCCGAGCTCAGCTCGGCCGCCCGGACCTTGAGGATCTGCTCGACCAGCCCGCGGAACGTAGGCGGGTCGAGGTAGTCGCAGACCCGGACCCCGAGCCGCGCGATCTTGTCCTCGTAGCACGGCCCGATGCCCTTCTTGGTCGTGCCGATCCCCCGCCCCCCCTCCTCCCGCAAGGTGTCGAGCAGGATATGGTAGGGCAGGATCACGTGGGCGTTGAGGCTGACGAACAGGCGCCCGCGGACTCCGATGCCGCGCGACGCGAGGAAATTTACCTCGTCCCGGAACGCGGGAGGGCTCACGACCACGCCGTTGCCGATCAGGTTGCGCTTGCCCTTCAGGAGGATTCCGGAGGGGATCAGATGCAGAGCGAAGGCCTTGCCGCCGAAGACGACGGTATGCCCGGCGTTATTGCCGCCCTGGTAACGGACGACCAGATCGGCCTTCCGGGCGAGGAAATCGACGATCTTTCCCTTCCCCTCGTCGCCCCACTGGGCGCCCACCACGACCAAGGACGGCATCCGGCATGGTTGTAGCAAAAGAGTAAACATTGGGGACAGTCCCCAACGTTTACTCTTTTTCCTTCAGGCGCCTTGGAAGAGCTTTTTCCACCACGGGCGGGGCGTGTTGCGCCGGACCACCTTGAGGCGGATGTCGGGCGGGAGGTTGACGTCCCCGCAGACGCCGAGCGAGAAGCGCACGCGGACGCCCACCTCGCCTTTGGGGCCGGTCTCGACCGCCTCGACGGGGACGAGCAACGTGCCGGGCGCGTCGGAAGGGCCGAACAGCCGGGCGAGGTACTGGGCGATGTCGCGGTGGTCGGTGATCGTGACGTAGACGAGGTCTCCGGCGCGGAGCTCGCCCGCCGGCAGCCCGTCGGCCTGGGGCTCGAGGGCGATGCGCAGGATCAGCGAGCCGCCCAAGGCGTGGCGGCGCGGCCGGGGCCGGCTCGGCCGCGAGGCGGTGCCGAGCTGCTGGAATTGGCCCATGTCGAGGACGTCGCGGCGCGCCACCAGGCGCAGGCCCTCGCGGCTGAAGCGGCGTCCGAGGGCGGCGCGGAGCCCTGCGACGCCGCTCTCCAGCGAGGCGTCGGCGGACTCCGAGTAGAAGGGCGCGGCCTCGGGGCTCGCGAAGAAGGCTCCGGCGAGCTGCTCGAGCTCCTGGGAGAGGGACTGGAGGCTCCCGTCCCACAGCCGGCAGGCGTAGAGGTACTTTTCGAAATCGAACCAGCCCTGCTCGAGGGAGGTCGCGTAGACCGCCGGGTTATAGGAAACGACGAAGCGGGCTCTCAGGAGGCTCTGGTCGCGAAGGTTCAGGATCACGAGCATGAGCCCATACAGCGACTCGGCCGGCTCGTGGAACTTGGCCTTCAGCACCCCGATGTTCTGGAACAGACGCGGGATGGCCGCGACCGCCTTCTCCACCTCGTAGCCGCAGAGCTCGAGGGCGAGCTCGGCCTCGCCCTGCTCGCAGCCGGTCTCCTGCATGAGGAGGTCGATCTTGTCCCTCACCCGGCGCCTCCCCGGGGGTGCCCGAAAGGACTCTCCGGGCGCTTCGCGCCCGGGTGAGACTTCTCGTAGACCTCGCGGAGGCGCTCCAGCGACAAATGCGTGTAGATCTGGGTGTTCGCCAGGCTCCGGTGTCCGAGCATCTCTTGGACGGTGCGGATGTCGCAGCCTCGCGAAACGAGATGGGTGGCGAAGCTGTGGCGGAAGACGTGCGGCGACACGGACTTGAGGGCGGCGGCCGCGCGGGTCCAGCGCCGGACCACGAAGGCGACGCCCGCGTCGGACAGCCTGGCGCCGTCGGCGTTGGCGAAGAGCGGCTGCTGCCCCCCGAGGCGGGAGTCCCGCCCGCCGCCCGGCCCGGCCCGGGAGTCCAGATAGCCCCGCAGGGCCTGGAGCGCGGCGTCGCCGACCGGCACGACCCGCTCCCGGGAGCCCTTGCCCATGACCCGGACGACCCCTCCCAGGAAATCGACGTCCCCGACGTTGAGCCCCCGCAGCTCGGAACGGCGCAGCCCCGCCGAGTAGAAGAGCTCGATCATCGCGCGATCGCGACGCCGCAGGGGCTCGCCCCCGACGGGGGAACGCGCCGCCAGCAGCCTCTCCATCTCGGACTCGGTCAAAAACCGCGGCAGGCGCTTCTCCCGCTTGGGCAGGCGGACGTTTAAGAATGGGTCGGACGCCAGGCCCTCCTGGTCGAGCAGGTAGGCCGTGAGGGACCTCAGGCTCGAGGCCTTCCGCAGGACGGAAGCCCGGGCGAGGCCGCGGCCTTGGAGCTCGGCGAGCCAGGCCCGGACGCGCGAGCGATCGAGGGAGGCGACGGGCAGCCCCGCTCCCGCGAATTTCAGGAGCTCGCCCAGGTCTCCCGAATACGCCCGCAGCGTGTGCGGGGAAACGCCGCGGGTGCCCCGCAGGTGGGCGAGGAAACGCTGAACCCAGAGTCCGAGACTGTCAGCCACGTGCCACCGAACTCCTCTCGGCGGAGAGGTCTACGGCTGCGACTTGGAAACCGGCGTGGTCGGCGCGGGAGCGGCGTTCCCGTTGCCAGACTGAGCCTGAAGGGCGGCGCGGGTCTCGGCCTCCTTGGCGAGGGCCTCGGTCCGGAGCGTCTCCGCCTCGACTTTGCCGACGGGCTTGAGGTTCCGGCACTTCGGAAATCCCGAGCAGGCAAGGAAATGCCCCCGCTTGCCGAGCCTCAGCCACATCGACTTGCCGCACTTCTCGCAGCCGCGGGACGTCGCCAAGGGCCGCGAGCCTTCGATCTTCTTGCCTTCGGCGTCGAGCGAATAGGTGATCTTGCACGCGGGATAGCCGGAGCAGGCGAGGAATTTGCCGCGCCGGCCCATGCGGATGACCAGGAACTTGCCGCAGCTCTCGCACTTCTCCTCGGTCATCTCGGGGACGGCCTTCTGGCCGTCCTCGGTGAGCCGGATCTTCCCTTTGCAGGTCGGGAACTGGGAGCAGGAGAGGTACTTCCCGAAGCGGCTCTCGCGGATCAGCATGAACTGGCCGCAGATCGGGCAGGGCTCTTTCGTCTCGATCGGCTTGTAGTCCTCCATCGCGGAGGAGGCGGTCTTGAGGGCCTTCTGGAAGGGGTCGTAGAACTCGCCCACGACCTTCTGCCACTGGTCGGCGCCCTCGGCGACCCGGTCCAGCCGCTCCTCGACCTCGGCCGTGTACGTGAGGCTCACGACGTCGGGGAAATGCTCCTTGAGCTTCCCGGTCACGAGGACGCCCAGCTCGCTCGGGATGAGCTTGCGGTCCTTGATGCCGCGCTTCACGTAGCCGCGCTCGATGATCGTCTTGATCGTCGGCGCGTACGTCGAGGGGCGGCCGATGCCGTGGCGCTCGAGCGCGCGGATCAGGCTCGCCTCGTTGTAGTGCGGGGGCGGGCTGGTGTTGTGCTCCTCGGGGTCCAGCCCCTCGAGGGCCAAGACGTCGCCGGCCTTGAGGTCCGGCAGCCGTCCCTCCTGCTCCTCGTCGGACGGAGCGTCGGCCTCCTCCGCCTCCACGTAGACGCGCAGATAGCCGTCGAACTTGAGCGTCCGGCCGTTGGCGCGAAATATCGCGTCGGGGCCCGCCGAGATGTCCGCCGCCACGGTGTCGTAGACGGCCTCGGTCATCTGGCTGGCCACGAAGCGCTTCCAGATCAGGTCGTAGAGCTTGGCCTGGTCGGGGTCGAGATACTTCCGGACCTGGTCGGGCCCGCGGGTGACGCTGGTGGGGCGGATCGCCTCGTGGGCCTCCTGGGCCCCTTTCGACGTCGTCTGGTAGATCGGGTACTCGGCGGGGGCGTAGGGGTCGCCGTACTGGGACTTGATGACCCGCCGGGCCTCCTCCTGCGCCAGCTTGGCCACGGACACGGAGTCCGTGCGCATATAGGTGATGAGACCGACGGGCTCGGCGTCTCCGAGATCCACGCCTTCGTACAGCCCCTGGGCCACCCGCATCGTCTTCTCGGCGGGGAACCCGTAGCGCTGCGAGGCCGCCTGCTGGAGCGTGCTGGTCGTAAACGGCGGCGTGGGCCGGCGGCGCACCTCCTTCTTGTCGACGGAAGCGACCGTGAAGGGCACCCCCGAGAGCGCGACCACGACGGCGTCGATCTCGGGCCGGCTGCCGAACCTCGTCGAATGGACGCGGTACTGCTCCGAGAACAGGTCGTAAACCTGCGTGGACTCGACCTTCTCGCCCTTCCACTGGGTCAGCCGGGCGTCGAACGGCGGCGGCGTGCCGGCGGAGAGCTTGGCGCCCAGGCTGTAGTAAGGCTTGGACGCGAAATCCTTGATCTCCCGCTCGCGCTCGACCAGGAGGCGGACGGCGACCGACTGGACGCGGCCCGCGGAGAGGCCCCGCCGGACCTTCTTCCAGAGCAGCGGCGAGAGCTTGTAGCCGACCAGGCGGTCGATCACTCGCCGGGCCTGCTGGGCGTGGACGAGGTGGAGATCGATGCCCCGCGGCTCCTTGATGGCCTCCTGGATCGCCGCCGGGGTGATCTCATGGAAGGTGATCCGGCGGACGCGGTCGTCGCCGAGCCCCAACAGATGCACGAGATGCCAGGCGATCGATTCGCCCTCGCGGTCATGGTCGGTGGCCAGATAGACCATGGACGCCTTCTTGGCCAAGGTCTCCAGCTCGGGCAGGATCTTCTTGGTCCGGGGCAGGAGCACGTACGTCGGCTCGAAGTTCTTCTTCTCGTCCACGCCCATCTTCTTCTCGGGCAGGTCGCGGACGTGGCCGTAGGAGGAACGGACCACGAAGTCCTTCTGCAGAATGCGCGAGATCGTCCTTTCCTTGGCCGGCGACTCGACGATGACCAACGCGGCGGCCCCCTTTGCAGGTTTGGACGACGCTTTCGGGGCCTGGGCCGGCGCGGCTTTGTCCGTCTTCGCCGTTTTCTTGGTTTTCTTCCTATCTTCGGGCATAGTTTTGGCCGGGGAGGGACTCCACGAGGCCGTCGATCTCCAGTTCGGCCAGGAGGCGCAGCAGCGCCGGACCGTCTAAGGCCGCCTGTTTGACGAGTTCGTCGAAGGCGATTTCGCCGGAGCCCAATAATTCTAGGATTTTTTGCCTCGTCCCTCCAACGTCTTCCTTATAATGGGAAATCCCCGCCGCGTCAAGTCCCCCTTCCTTGACGGGCCCGTGACACTCTAAGGAAAGGCCCGAGGGCAGCCTCGCCAGCACGTCGGAGAAGCACCGCACCGGGAAGGCCCCGCTTTCCAATAGGTAGAGCGGTCCCTGGCTCATGGGAGAGTCGATCGGACCCGGAACGGCGCCCACCTCCCGCCCCTGGTCCAGCGCGAGCTTGGCCGTGATGAGGGAGCCGGAAGTGATCAGGCCCTCCACCACGACCGTGACCCAGGCGAGACCGCTGATGATCCGGTTGCGCCGGGGAAACCGCCAGGCCTCGGGCCCTTCGCCCGGCTCGAACTCCGACAAGACCGCGCCGCGGGAAATGATCCGGCCGGCCAGGCCCCGGTTTTCCGGCGGGTACACGCGGTCCAGCCCCGAACCCAAGACCGCCCAGGTGACTCCTCCGGCGGCAAGCGCCGCCTCGTGCGCCTCCGTGTCGATCCCGCGGGCCAGGCCGCTGACGACCGCCAGGCCGGCGCGCGCCGCGTCGGCCGCCAACGTCCGCGCGGCGCGCCGCCCGTAGGCGGTGGGCCGGCGGGAGCCGACGATCGCCACCGCGGGGAGGGCGTCCAGGCGGCCGCGGACATACAGGGAGGCGGGCGCGTCGGGGATCGACGCCAGCAACTCGGGATAAGACGGCTCGCCCCGTTTCAGCCGGTGCAGGGTCATGACACGCCTACAGGAGCTCGTCGCCGAAGGCCTTAGGGGCCGGGGCGCGGGGGCCCAGACCCTGGGCGCGGGGGCCCAGACCCTGGGCGCGGGGAGGCGGCCTGACGGCGGCGGGAGCGGCGCTCTCGGTCCGCCGGATGCCCGGCGCGCACAAACGGCTGACCGCCTCCAGGAGGGGGCGGTCGGTCCACAGCCGGTCCCACTCCCTCGGGATGCGGCCCGCCGCGACGATCAGCTCGCACGCGTCGAGCTCCAGGAAGCGGGCGATCCGCCTCAACACGTCGTCCTCCGAAGGCGGGCTCCGCTTGCCGGCGAGCACCTTCGAGAAGAAGGACGGATCGAGGTCGACGCCCCGGCAGAATTCGCGCAGTCCGAGTCCCCGCGACTCCATGCGGCGGCGGACCATCTCGGCGAAGGGGAGCGTTCGTTCCATCGTCTATTTGAACTTGATGTACTCGTACTTCGCTTCGACGGTCTTGCGATTGCGATCCTCCGGGAACTGCTCGAAGTACCGGTCGAAGACCTCGCGCGCCTCCGCGTAGCGGTTCCGCTCCATGAAGGAGCTTCCCAGCCGGACCATCGCCAGGGGCGCGTACTGGCACGTCGGGTAGTCGGCCAGGAGCTGCGTGAACGCGTTGATCGCCCCCTCGTGCTGGTCGCGGATGTAGTAGGCCATGCCGGAGTAGTAGACGATCGGCGGCGAGTATTCCGCGTGCGGGTGCTTCTTCTGGTATTCGAGGACCTGCTCGAACGTGTAGTGCGAGTTGACGTACCACACCGCGGCGCAGAAGATGACGACCGCGTAGATGCCTTTCTTGACGAAGCCGAAATCCATCCCTATCCCCCTTTAGCGGCTTTGACGATCAGGTCGCCGATCTGGACCGAGTCGTTCGATTTGAGGATCACCGCGCGGAAGCGGTTCCCGGCCACGGGCTTGCGGAGCTGCACGACGCCGATCTTCACCACGTAGGTCGCCGCCTTGTTGGTGTCGGCCTCGGTGGGCGCGGCCTTGCGGTAGACCTCGTAGCGGTCGCCGGAGGACGGCTTGCCGCGCTCGATCGCGAGATCGATGAGGTCGCCCTCCGCCGCCATGATCTCCGTCCCGTTGAACGCGGCGACCGAGCCGTCGGCCGTCCAGCCGGGCAGCGCCATCATGCGGTAGTTCGACGGCGGCGCCGAGACGAGGCCCTCCGGGAACTTGGTCGAGAGCGATTCCGGGACGGTAACGGTCTGCTCCCCCTGGTCGGACTGGAAGGTCACGGGCTGGATCGGCGCGGCGGGCGTCGTCGCCGCCTCCTCGGGCGCCGGCTCCTCGGGCTCGGGCACATCCTCGTCGATGTCGGGGATGATGAGGACCTGGTCGGGATAGATCCAGTGCGGGTCCTTCACGTCGGGCGGCGGGTTCGCGTCCGCGATCTTCCGCCATTGGAACGGGTCCTTGTAGTAATGCTGCGCCAAGTCCCACATGCAGTCCTTGGGCACCACCGTATGCTTCCGGGCGGCATCCGCGGACACCGCGAGCAGCACCGTCAGTATCGCCGTCGTCATCTTCCGGTCTCCCTTGAGCCCGCCGTGAGCAAGGCCGCCTCGGCCACGTGCGCCGAAGCGACCCGGCTTTCTCCGGCCAGGTCTGCGATCGTCCGCGCGACGCGCAGCGCCCGGTCCAGGCCTCGCGCGGACAGCTGAAAACGATCCGCCGCCTTCTCGAGCGTCGCGCGCGCGGCCGAAGACAGCGGGACGAGCCGCCGGAGCTCGGACGGCCTCAAGGAGGCGTTGGCCCGTCCGGGGCCCAGCCGCTCCTCGGAGCGCCCGCGGGCGGCGAGCACGCGGGCCAAGACGGCCGAGCTCGGCTCCCCCGACGCGGCCCCGTCGGCCCACTCCTCGAACGCCAGGGGCGCGAGCTCGACGCGCAGGTCGATGCGGTCCAAGAGAGGCCCCGAGACCTTGGCCCGGTAGCGGGCGATCTGCCCCGGGCCGCAGGCACACTCGCGCCCGGGGTGTCCGAGGTAGCCGCAGGGGCACGGGTTTTGCGCGGCGACGAGCTGCAGCCGCGCCGGGAAGACGACGCGGTCCTGGACGCGGGCCACCGCGGCGCGGCCCGACTCCAAGGGCACGCGCAGCCCCTCGAGCGCGTCCCGCGAGAACTCCGGGAGCTCGTCCAGGAAGAGCACCCCCGCGTGGGCGAGCGAGACCTCTCCCGGCCGGGCCGGCTGGCCGCCCCCGATCAAGGAGGCCGGGGAGGCGCTATGGTGCGGCGACCGGAAGGGGCGCTGCGAGGGCCACCGGCCCTCGCGCAGCTCTCCCGCGACCGAGAGCACCGTCGCGAGCTCGAGCGCCTCCGGCTCCGACAACGGCGGGAGGATGCCGGGCAGCCGCTGGGCGAGCATGGACTTGCCGCAGCCGGGCGGCCCCGAGAGCAGGAGGTGATGCCCCCCCGCGGCGGCGATCTCGAGCGCGCGCTTGGCGAGCGCCTGGCCCTTCACCTCGGCAAGGTCCGGCGCCAGGACGGCGTCTTGGGCGGGCCGGGGCCTGGCCGGCGACAACGCCGCCCGCCCGGCGACGAACCGCGCCGCGTGCTCGAGGCTCTCGACGGGGAAGCTCGGGACGCCCACGGCGGCCGCTTCCGCGGCGTTCTCGGGAGCGAGCACGAGCCCCTGCGCCCCGTGCGCCCGGGCGGCGGCGGCCATCGGCAGCACGCCCGACACCGGCTTCACCCGGCCGTCCAGCGCCAGCTCGCCGAGGAACCAGAAGCGCGACCGCCAGTCCCCGTCCGGGAGCTGCCCGCTGGCCGCCAGCATGCCCAAGCCGACCGGGAGGTCGAACTGCGTGCCGCGCTTGCGGTGCTCGGCGGGCGCGAGGTTGACCGTGATCCTCCGCGCGGGGAACTGGTACCCCGAGTTCCGCAGGGCGCTCGCGACCCGCTCGCGCGACTCGCGGACGGCCGTATCCGGCAGCCCGACCGTCGCGTACCGAGGCAGGCCGCCCGAGATCTCGAGCTCGACCGAGACCGGGTACCCCTCCATCCCACGCACCGCCGCGGACCACACTTTAGCGATCATCCCCCATAGATACGCCAAACGCCCGAAAAAGTTCCCTTCCCCGTCGAGAACGGAGTATCGCAGAGGTACGCAGAGGGAAGTTACGGAAAGGGGCGCGAAGGACGGATAAGGGGTGAAAATCCCCCAGTTCCCCCTGGCTGTCCTCTGCGATCCTTTCCGTCATTTCCTTTGCGTACCTCTGCGTTCCTCCGTTTATTGAGCCAGGCGGCAGATGTCTTTAGCGGTCGGGCTGGGGCCGGAGGCGCGCGTGAGGCGCGCGATCGAGCCCTCGCCGCTGTCGCCGAGCGGACCCTCCACGACGGCGCGGCCCAAGGAGACCTCCTCGTTTCCGAGGACGAGCCCCGTCGTCGGATCGAGGACCTCGGCGCCGAGATGGAAGCAGTCGAGCTCCATGCCGCGCTCGACCCCCATCGTCGGGCCCGCGTTCAGGTAGAGCTTGTCGCTCTTGACCGCCGCGATGCGGCAGGACCACGGCTTCTTGTTCACCTGGCTGACGATGTTGTCGGTGAACTGCACGATCGCCGCGCGGAGCGTGTCGCCCGCGAGCGTCTCGTCGTAGCCGCCGCGGCCGCCCATGCCGAGGACGTTGCGCAGCGTGGACTTCCCGGCGCCCTTGCCGGAGTCCGCGTAGAGGACCTGTCCCGTCTCCGTGTCGACGACGCGGACGTCGATGGTCGTCTCCGCGATCTGCGTCTTGCGCTGGACGATCAGATAGTCCGAGCCCTGGGTCTTTTCGCCGAACTGCGAGATGACGCCCGTGACGATCGCGTTGACGCCGAGGATCTTGCCGATCTTGACGACGGTCCGGGGGTCGACCGCGCCGGTCGCCTGGAACTTCTGCTCGTCGAGGACCTTGTTCAGCTTGTCGCGCTCGACGACGACGAATTTGCCGGTCTTCGCGAGCTCCGTGATCAAGACGTCGGTGGCGGCCGACCCCAGTCGGTTCTGCCCGTACGCCGTCTTGTTCTCGAAGTCGACGACGGCGATCCGGCGCTTGGGTCCGGTGAACTTCGACTCGACTCTCTCGGTCTCCGTCGCCGTCATCGCCTGCTTCCGCTTCACCGACGCGCTCGGCGCGCACGCTGCGACCAACACCGTGGCCGCGATCAGACCGCCCTTCCGCATAGCACTACCTCCTAGGAAGTCTAGAAAACAGATCACGCACCGCCGCCTTCGACTCCGGCATCAGCGGCGTGTGGAACAGGTTCTCGAGGCCTCGCGTGAGCACGCCCTCGATGAACGTACGCTGCGCCTCCTTCTTGTCGAGCGTCACCTTCCCCGTCATCCCCTCTCCCGTGTCCTCCCACAACCGTTCCCCGGCGGGCGCGAGCACGAGCCTCAGGCTCAGCCGCACCGCCCGCCGGACGACGAAGCCCACGTTCTGCATCGTGAACTCCTCGACGGTCCCGTACAACAGCCCTTCCGCGCTGAGGGCCTCGGCCACCGCGCCGGGCTCCAGTCCCGCGAGCTGCCCGCCCTCGTGGATCCCGAGCCCGTCGAGCCCGGCGTCCACCGCGTCCAAAGGCACCGGCTCGTAGCCCCGCTCCGCGAGCCCCGCGTGCACCAGCTTCCGCAGGATCTCGGGACCGAGCAGGTCCACGCTCCGGTTGTCGAACGGCAGCACGGCGACCCGGGGCGGCGCCTTCGCCGCGTAGTCCGGAGCGACGTACCGCACCGTGTGACGCGACGCGCAGCCCCAGGCCAGAGCCGAGAGAACCAACACTGCCGTTCGCCGCTGTCCCATGGTGCCGGAGTCCCCGGGAGCCGGCCTACCGCCCTTCCACTTCGACCTCGTACGCCGAGACGGACTTCGCGAGCAGGTCGTACTTCTTCATCCGCAGGATGATCGCCGCGAGCTCCTCGCCCGCGACGTCCTCCGTCATCACGTCGAGGACCGCGCGGCCTTCCCCGTAGGTCGACAGGGTGACCGCGTCGATCCCGGGATTGTTCCGCAGGTCGTCGATGAAACGCTGCGCCTCGCCCAAGTCCTTGAGGCCGAGGACCCGCACCGTCACGTTCACGCGTCCCTTGAGGAGCGAGTTCAGCTCGTTGGCCAAGGCCTCCCCGGCCAGCGCGCCCGCGCTGTCGTACGCCTTCCCCTCGGCGACCTCGGCGGACGGATCGAGACCCGAGGCCTCCTGGGTCTTGTGCGACATCACCTGCCCGCCCGCCTTCGTCGCCTTCACGGTCACCCGCGCGCGCATGGAGCGGAAACCCGCCAGCCGGGCGTCCTCGATCGGATACGCCTCCGCGTCGCCGGTGACGAGGACGTCCGCCTTGTTCTCCTTCTCGTCCTCGTCGACGACCTGGAACCCCCGCTCGAGCAGCCCGCGACGGACTCCGTGCGCCGCGGCCTCCGCCGCCGCGGCCTTCTCCTTGGATTTCGCCTGGATGCGCACGGCGACCCGGGGGTTGCCCGGAGGAGGAGGAGGCCGCACGAGCCCGAGCTCCTTTAAGTCCTCTCCGATCTTCCGGTAGAGCACCAAGGCCCGGATCGTCGTCTTGTGGAACCCGGCCTCCTTGCGCTCCTTCACCACGTCGTACTTGCGGATGTAGCCCTTGATGTTGGCGAGGATGCGGCTGTCCACGTTGACGGCCTGATCCACCCGGGTCTTCGCCGAGATGAACACGCCGACGACGCGCTCCACCGCCTTCTTCTGAGCCTCGGCGAGGGCCCGCTGCTTGGTGCCGATCTCGTCTTGGGCATCGATCGGCGACCAGCCCTCCGCCTCGATGACCTCTCCTTCCTCGCCCTTCCCGAGCCTCAGCCGGTCGTGCGCGCATCCGGCCAGGAGCGTGGCCGCGACAGCGGCCACGCTCCATAGCCGCTGTCGGAATCTCACTTGAACTTTACTCCCATCATTTCCTCGAGGCGCTTCTTCGGGAGCCGGATCGTCACGACGCAGCCGTTATCGGCGGTGAACTCGCTCTTGATGACCTCGGCGCCCTTGATGGACTCCTTGAGCTTCGCCTCGAGCGTCGAGTCCGTCTCGATGGCGCGAGAGACGGTCACGCCGCCCTCGAGCTGGACGCCCTTGACCATCGCGAGCATCTCGTACTGGGCCTTCACGATGGCGGCGTCCCGAGCGAGGGACTTCCGCTGCGTGTCCGACGGCAGGTTCGGATCGGACGCGCCGATGCCGATGGTCTCCAGATAGCTCTTGCGGGTCGGGTCCTGATCGATCGTGTTCTGGACCTGCCCCTTCTTCACGCGGCTCTGCGGCCCGCCGCAAGCGGCCCCCGCGAACGCCAACGCCAGCACCGAAGCAACGACGACGTTGATTCTCATCTCTCTTTCCCCCTAATGCGACTCACTCGCCGACGAAACGGTCTCCTGCGGATCTCCCGGCCTCACCGACGCGGGCAGGAGCACGTGGAACGTCGTTCCGCGTCCGGCCTCGGACTCGAACCAGATCTTCCCCTCGTGCTTCTCGACGACCGCCTTCGCGATCGCCAGGCCCAGCCCCGTGCCCGGCGCGTTCACGGTAGCGCGGTTGCGGGCCCGGTAGAACTTCTCGAAAATGTGCCCCTGGTCCTCCGGCGCGATGCCGACGCCCGTGTCGGAGACCGTCAGCTCCACCGCGTCCCCGCGCTCGCGGCCCGCCACCGTCACCTGGCCGCCCGGCGGCGTGAACTTGATCGCGTTGGAGACCAGGTTGTCGAGGACCTGGCGCAGCCACCGCCCGTCTCCGCGCACCGAGGGCAGGCCCTCCGGGAACTCGACGCGGAACTCGATGGACCGGCCGTCCGCCTGCCACTGGTGCACCTCCCGGCAGTGGCGCAACGCTTCCACCAGAGAGACGGGGCCGAACTCCATCCGGGCGCCGCCCTCCAGACGCGCGATGTCGAGGAGATCCCCGACGAGCATCGTGAGCCGGTCGCAGGCGTTGGCGATGATCGTGAGGAAACGCTTCTGCTCGAGCGTCAGGGGGCCCGCCGTCTCCTCGAGCATGACGGTAGTAAAGCCCTTGATCGACGTCAGCGGCGTCTTGAACTCGTGACTGACCGTCGACACGAAATCGTCCTTGATCCGGTTCACTTCCCCCAAGCGCTGGTTGGTCTCCTCGAGCTTGCGGGTCAGCATCGCGCTCTCGAGGACGACCACCGCCTCCTCGGCGAGGAGCTGCACGAACTCCATCTGCTCCGGGCTGAAGAAGCCTCGTTGGAAGCTGCCGACCCTGAGCACGCCGATACGCCGGCCCTCGAGCGTGAGGGGCACGACGATGAGCGAATGGCATTTCCACAGGCGGGCGTACTGCTGGACGACGCGCGGGTCGTTGAGAGCGTCGCCGGTCATGAAGGGGATGCCGGAGCGGAAGACGCGGACGGAGGAGGCCTCCTCCTTGTCGAGCGGCAGCCGGTAGAGCGAGCCCTCGTCGCCGCTGAGCCCGTAGGCCCCGGGCTGCACGACGAGCTCTCCCGCCTTCTCGTCGTAGAGCAGGAACGCGCACAGGTCGGCGTTGAGGGCCTTGGCCACGATCGAGACGACGGCGCTGAGGCTGTCGCCGCCGCCCGACCGGGGAGCCGCGATCGTGGACGCGACCTCGTGCAGGGTCGTCAACCCCCCCTCGAGGCGCTTCTTCGAGCGCTGCATCTCCCAGAGGCTCAGGGCCAGCGCGGCGGCCGCGCCGAAATGGGCGGCGAGCAGGTCGAGGTCGCCGCCGGCGGAGTCGATCGTACGCCCGCCGGCGTCCGGCTCGGCGGCGACCAGCAGCCCCCGCAGGTTCCCCCCGCCCCACGCGAGCACGCGGGCCGCGCCGAGACCCCGCGCGGCCGCCGGCTCCGACAAGAGCGTGAGGTTGCCGCGCCAATCGACTCCGCGAGGCAGGCTCGCGGCGGACTCCCAATGACGCTCCGAGAGCCGCAGCTCATCGGAGGAAAGACCGGCGAGCGCCCCCGTCCTGTACACCAGCGCGTCCCCGCCCTCCCCGCGCTTCCAGACCGCCATCGAGAGTCCTTCGGCGCGCGACAAGAGCCGGTCCGCCCCGCTGCGCAGGATCTCGTCGAACAACACGGGATCCGACGGCAGCCGGGCCGACGCGAGCAGCTCCTGCGCGAGCCGCGAGCTTGGCACGCCGGCGTGCCGCGCCGGGCCCTCCCCGAGGGACGGGCCGGCCTGCGCGAGCCGCCGCCACCAATAGACCCCGAAGGCGGCGGAGGCTCCGACGAGGGCCCAGGCGAGCTCGCTCATGCGTGGCTCCGGAACACCCCGAAGACGTCGAGGCCCGCGCGGAAGTACGGACCCACCTCTTTGATCTTGAGGAAGTTCACCCAGCCGACCCGGAGGTCGATCCCCTCGAGCAGATGCTGGACCGCGTGCTGGAACTCGACCTCGCGGGACGCGAGCCCGGAGCCGGGGTTGGGGCCGAGCACGAGCGCGACGCGCGCGCCGGCGTCGTGCGTGGCGTCCCCGATCACGAACGGCACGCCGAAGAGCTGCTCGGGGTCGTACGGCTGCGAGTGCACGATCTTGAGGACGATCGGCCACTTGTTCTGGGACATCACCGCATGGAACTGGCGTGCGATGAACTCGCCGTGCACATCGCGTCCCTGCGGGAAGAAGACGGCGGTCGGCAGCGCCTTCGCGTCCTGCGGGTTGGGCTGCATGGCCTCCAGGAGGGACTGGATCTCCTCGGTCGGAGCGGGGGCCGTCGCCGGCACGTCGGGCATGAGCAGGATCGGGAACAGGTCTTGGAGCGAGGAAGGCTGGTGGTTCAGCGCGCGCAGCTCGAGCAGCGCTCGCAGGCGGTCGGACCAGCGGTTCAGCTCGCCGAAGGAGCCTTCCAGCTTCGGGATGATGCCGTCGATGAGCGCCGCGTCGAGCTCGAAGCCGGCGCGCGCCATCGTGGGCCCGAGGATCTCCTTCTGCACCTCGAGCGTGACGGGCTTCATGTCCACGGACCAGCCCGCGCTGATCTGGAAGCGCAGCGCCTCCTCGAGGGCGCCCAACGCGCGTGGCGGATAGACCGAGGTCATGACGACCTGTTTGGCCGACGAGAAGCAGGAAGCGAGGAGCTGCGCCAAGGCCTCCTGGTTGTGCTCATTGACGCCCAGCACGTGGATGTCGTCGATCAGGATCGCCCGGGCTTTCTTCGCGAACGCCTCGATCTCCGCCACCCGGCCCGCCTTCTTGGCCTCCGCGACGGCGCGCGCGAGCCTCGGACCCGTGGTGACGAAGAGGGTGTCCGAAGGGTTCGGCTCCTGGAGCGCCTTGCCGATGGCGTGGAGCAAGTGGGTCTTTCCCACGCCCGGCCCCCCGAACAAGAACAGCGGGTTGTACATCGCGCCCGGGTTCGAGATCACCGACATGCTCGCGGCGTGCGAGAAGCGGTTGAAGGACCCGACCTGAAGCGTGTCCATCGTATAGAAGGGGTTGAGCGGCAGCGCCGCGCCGAAGAGCTCGCCGAGGGGACTCGGGGCGAGCGCCGTGAGAGTCTCCGGCATCGGACCCTCGGCGGCCGGCACGGCCGCGATCGCCGGCCCGGCGGCCGGAGCGGGGGCCGGCGCGATCGAGGGCATCTCCATCGGCGCGGGAGCCGGCGCCGCCTCGGGCGCGGCCGGCGTGGGCTCCTGCGGCACGGGGAACACCGACGGCGCGGGCGGGAGGTTCGTGAACGGCGAGTCGCCGGGCCCGAGGGCCGGACCGGGAGCCGGACCGCCGGTCGTGGACGGCCCCCACGCGGGCGCCTCGGTCAACGGAGGCGGCCCGCCCGTCGCGCCCTGGGTCGCCGTCGGAGACTCGCCCGGCCATGACGGCGCCTCCGACAGCGGCGGCGGGATCATAAACGGGTTGTCGCCGGGCGCGGGCGCCTCGGCGGCGGGGGCTTGCGCCGGCGGCGGCGTGGGCGTGCGCATGAGCGGGGCGGGCTCCGGCTCCTGCACCGGGAGCGGCGGGACGGCCCCGATCTCCGGCAACGCCGCCTCGGCGGGCGGCGGGGTTCCGGGAGAGGCCAAGTCCGCGAAGGCGGAAAGGCCCGGCTTGGCGGACGGCGGCGGCTGCATCGGGGGAAGCAGCGCGTCGAACGGATTGGCGGTCGGAGCGGGCGCCACCATGGAGGGGCTCTCCGGGCCTGCCGGCTCGGGTGCCCCAAAGGAGGGGCTCTCCGGGCCTGCCGGCTCGGGTGCCCCAAAGGAGGGGCTCTCCGGGCCTGCCGGCCCGGGGGCGGGCAGGGCCGGCTCGGGAAGCGCGGGCTCGGCGGCGACGGGCTCGAGCGCCGGCGCGGGCGGGAGTGCGGGAGGAAGCGCGAGCTCTTGGATCTCGGGCGCGGGCTCCGGCGGGCTCACCGGCTCCCCAGGCGAGAGGCTCTCCGGGCCGGCCGGCGCGGGCGCGGGAACCGGCTCCGGCGGGGGCGGCAAAAACACCGGGGGAGGCGTCGCGACCCCGGACGAGCCGTTGCCGGGAGCGCCGTGCCTCGCGCGCGCGGGCGAAGGCGACGGGACCTCGGGCCCCACGGTCTTGAGCCAGGTCTCGACGCGCCCGAGCGCCTCGGGGCCGGCGCCGTGGAGGTAGATGCTGAAATCGTACTCCGAGTCCGGCCGCTCCTTCTGCGGGCGGCCGCAGATGGCGCCGAAGCGGCGGATCAACGCCTGGACGTCCGCCAGCGGGCCCTTCACCCAGAGGGTGTGGCGCGACGGGTCCTTCGGCGTCGGCGACGGTTCGATCGACCAGAGTTCGACCATAAGTTCATCCGGGCAACAGCATCATGTCCACCAACAGCTCGACCGCGGCGGAACGCTTGGCCACGTCCCCGGCGGCGACGACGCGGAAAAAGAAATCCTGCTCGCTCGCGGCTTCATCCAACTCGCGGATCCAGCCGTCCGGCAGCCCGTCCAGGATCGCGATGGCGCCCTTGGCCCCGGACTCCTTGGCGCGGTCGATGATGCGCTTCGGGTCGTCGGCCGTGCTCACCGAGCAGAGGAGCGGCCGCTCCACGTACATCGGCTTCTTCGAGACCTTCACCGCCACCGTGTCCAAGAACGTGATGAACTCGGTCATCTTGGCCTTATGCGTCCCCGCGAACAAGAACGCGATGCGCCGGATCTGGTCGGGCGGCGTGTTGTCGGGGATCGCGGGCGGCTCGACCGCGATCGCCGGCCCGCCGGCCCCCGTCGCGGCGGCAGCCCCGGGCGTCGGGGCCTCGACCGGCTTGGGGGACAACGCCGCCTTCGGGGGTTCCGCCGGCTTCGGAGGCTCCGCCGCCTTCGGAGGCTCCGTGGGCTTGGGAGGCTCCGCAGGTGTCGGCGCCGCGGCGGCCAAGGCGGGGGCCGGAGGCGGCGGAGGCGGGGAAGCCGGAGGCGGAAGGGCGGCCTTCGGAGCCTCGGCCGCCGGAGGCGTGACGAGCTTGACCTCGAATTCGGGCAGTTGCTCGGGCGAGACCGGTTTCGGGGGCTCCTGGGGTGTGGGGGCCGGCGCGGTCGGCAGC
>JACQPK010000192.1 GCA_016207565.1 Elusimicrobiota bacterium | reverse complement strand
GGGGGGTGGGGGGCGCGGCTCGGGCTGGGGCTGAGGCGGCCTTCGCTCGCGGCCTTGGTCGTCGCGCTGCCGTCCGCGCGCCGTGTCCGGCGGCACCGGCGCCTGCTGCGCCCGCCCGTCGAAGGCGGCGGCGAGGGTATCCGCCGGGGCCGCGCCGAGGACGTTCTGCAGGCGGCCGGAGGCGCGCGCGACGGCTCGGCCAACGCTGGGGTCCGCAGGGGCGGGGACAGGGGCGGGCGCCGCTCCCGCCGCGGGCGCGGCCAGGGCGGGCGAAGCGGTGAAGCCCTCCATCTCGAAGGCGCCGCCGCCGAGGAACCCGGCCCGGACCGCCTGGACGCGGAAGTCGACCGGAGGGGCCGCGTCGCCGCGGTGCTGCGTCCAAAGCCGGGCCCACGAGGAAGCGTCCCGCACCACGACCTCGCGCCTCTCGGTGATCCGGCTGTCGGCGCCTCGCAACGACAGGAGCGAGGATTGGGCCAGGACGCAGGAAGGCAAGAGCAGCGCGGCGAAGCCGGCAAGGCAGCGACGATTCATGGGGCACTCCCGTGAGGGAAGGATCTTCGGAGGCCGGGTCCCCGAAAGGCAGCGGTCGAGTTTAGTTCATTCGAGGCGGCTGGGCGGGGGGCTTTTGGGGAAGCGGAGACCGAGGCGAAGGTCCCAGGTTGTTGTCAGGGCTGCGCGGCGAGTCCGAAGACCTTCTCGATGGACGCGACGACCGAGGACAAATAGATCGGCCGCGACCGCTCGAAGATCGCGCGCGCCCGCGCCGCGCCTTCCGGGGTCCGCGCGAGCTCCTTATAGATCGGCTTGATGAGCTTTTCGCGGCCGACCGAGGTCAAGAACCGCTCGACACGAGGCAGCGCCGGCGCGTAGCCGCACCGGACCGCGAGCTGGAGCCACTCCGAGGCGAGCTCGGCGTTTCCCGAGTCCGTGAACGCGAAGACGCCGTCGAGCCTCGCCATGCGCTCCGCGGAAAGGTCCTTCGGCAAGGACCGCAGGAGGTGGTGGCGCTCGTGGTAGCTCCACCGCCGGGAGGCGGCGCGCAGCTCCTCGTCGGAGCCCGCGGCGCCCAGCCAAGCGCTCACGGCGCCCTCGACGCGCGCGAACGCGGCCGCCGCGGAGACCGGCGCGCCGTCGGGGATATTTGCGGCGGTGAGCCACTCGGCCACCGGCACCGCCTTCGCGGCCTGCGGGTCCTGGGCGAGGAGCTCCCGCTCGAGATAGGCGCGGAAGTCGCCGGTCGTGATGCTCCTAAACGCGTGCGCGTCCAGGTAGCCGCGCAGGAACCGGTCGAAGCGCTCCCGGCCGAACGCCGCCTCGAGATGCCTCAGGAACAGGGCGCCCTTCACGTAGGGAACGCTCGTGACCGCCTCGTCGGGATGCCGCCCGGCGAGCTCCAGGTGGAGCACGCGGTCGCCCTCGGGCAGTTCGGCGGCCTCGCGGTCGAACTCCTGGCGGCCCAGGACCTCGTCCATCTCCCTGCGCTCGGCGCCGAAGACGGCCTCGATGAGCCGCCCTTCGACGTAGGTCGTGAACCCCTCGTTGAGCCAAAAATCCCGGGCGGTGGCGTTCGTCACGAGGTTGCCGGACCACGAGTGCGCGAGCTCGTGCGCCAAGACGCCGACCAAGCTCTTGTCGCCGGCGAGGATCGTCGGCGACGCGAACGTGAGGAGCGGGTTCTCCATGCCGCCGTAGCCGAAGCTCGGCGGCAGGATCAAGACGTCGTAGCGCCCCCACCGGTACTCGCCGTAGAGCCTCTCGGCCGCCGCCAGGAAGGCCTCGACGTCCGAAAGCTCACGGGCGGCCCGCTCGACGACCGCCGGCTCGGCGTACACGCCCGTTCTAGGCCCGAGCTCGCGAAACGACAGATCGCCGACGGCGAGCGCGAGCAGGTACGGGGGGATCGGCTTGTCGAGCCGGAAGTCGAACACGCGCGTACGGCCCGGCGACGCGGCGCCCCCCGCGGGCCGCTCGATGGAGCGGCCGAGGTTGCCGTCGGCGGACATGACGGCGCCGAGCGGCCACGGCACGGCCACGCGCGCCGAGAAGGTGATGCGCACGCCCGGGGAGTCCTGGAGCGGGATCCAGCTACGCGCGTGGATCGATTGCGACTGCGTGAGGAGAAACGGGAACTTTCCGCCGGCCGTCTGCTCCGGGGTCAGCCACTGCAGCGCCGTGGCCTGCGGCCCCGACGCGTGCGCGACGCGCACGAGCACCGCGCCCGGCTCCGGCCGGATCGTCAGGCGCGAGCCGAGGATCGCGTCCGAAGGCCCGAGCTCGAAGGGCGCCGGGACGAAGGCCTTGCCGTCCCTCGAGGCCGACACCGAGCGGATCGCGAGGCCCCGCGTGTCGAGGATGAGCGGCGCCGATGGGACCGGCCTCTCGACCCGCAGGGTCGTCGTGCCGACGATCAATCGGCGATCGAAGTCCACGGCTAGGTCGAGGTCGGCGTGCCGGACGACCGCCTCCTCCGGGCGGGCATAGGAGTGCGGATCGGCGGCCGCCAGGGCAAAGCCGGTAAGCCCGAGCGACAGCCACCCGGTCATCGCGACGACGCGGGCGAGGGTCACGTCGGGACTCTACCTAGTTCCGGGCCCTGTCCGCCACCGCGCGCTTCTCCGGTCGGGACAGGGAGTCCGCGCGTGCCCCTTGCGCGCCCCACGCCCGGAGAGCATCCTATCGCCATGCGCGCGCGCGGGAGGGGTCCAACGCTGGCCTCGCCGGCGATCGGCGCCGCCCTCGGCCTGTGCCTTGCCGCCGCGGCGGCCGCGCAAGACGTCCGCCCGCTGCACCGTTGGTATGAGCAGGGGCGCTACCAGCCGATCGTCGATTTCGTAACTCCGGATTCGGAGCCGCCGGTGCTGTTCATCGCCGCGCTCGCCCACCGCCGGCTGCATTCAGGCCCGGGCGAGTCCGAGTTATGGGCCCGTCTGTCCGAGAATCCGGACAAGGGCTGGAGCGCGGTCGGCGTTTCGGGGGAGCGCCACTTGGCGGGGGCGTTCGACGAGGCCCTCGCGCACGCGAAGAAGGCCGTGGCGGCGGCTCCCGGCGCGGTCGAGAGCCACCTGCAACTCGGCTTCGCGCGGAGCCGCCTCTCCCAGTGGCGTGGCGCCGCGGCCGCGTTCGACGGCGCCAGGAACGCCGATCCGCTGTTCGCGTACGCCTACTATTACGCCGGCCTCATGCATCACCGCGCGAATCGTCCCGATCTGATGGCCATCCGCTTCGAAGTCTTCCTGCGGCTCGCGCCTCGCGCGCCCGAGCGCCCCGAGGTCGAGCAGATCATGCGCACCGTCCGCGGGCGTTAGGCCGCCAGGAAGGGGAGCCGCGTGCCCGCCTCGCGCTCCGGCTCGATCGGCGGCGATCACTTCGGCGGCAGTCCCGTCTTCCAGTAGATCGAGGACCCGGGCATGTCGAAAGCGTTGAACTTGGCCGCCGGCTCCACGACCACCTCGGACACCGGGATGCTCGGCGCCGCCACGGGAGCGCTCGGAGCGCTCAGCGCGCCGGTGGGGGCCGGAGGCGGAACAGGGTGCGCATGAGTAAACTCCGGGAGCTGATAGTTCTGGAAGCTCTCGTACGCGGACGACTGCTGTGCGATGGACAGGCCGCCGGGCTCCGGCGCCGGGTCGAGCGTCCCGCGCATCTCCCCGATCGTCTTGAATCTCTCGGCGTTCTCCCGCTGCCTCGCGGCCTCGATGGCGTCGTTCTCCGCCTGCTTGGCCCCCTCGCTTCCCTCGTAGGCCTTCCGGATGTTGATGACGGCCAGGATCCCTCCCGCGGCGGCGAAGATCAGGCCTTGGCCGGTCTGGCGGAACGCGGTCATGAGGATCACGCCCATGGCCACCGCGAGCGCGCCCATCATGGCCGCGGCGAGGTGGAAGGCGGCGGCGATGGGGAACAGCGCGGGGCTGCCAGCCCGGGCTTGGTCCGCGAGCTTTCCGGCCATGATCATCAGGAGGATGGAGAGCAAGAGCGCGGCGATCGCCGCGATCATGTAGCCCTTATAAGGAGTGGCTTCGCGTTCGGCCGCCACCGGCGGGGCGGCCGGGAGCTGGACGGCCGCGGCCGGCTTCGGCGCCCGAGCGTAGCGGTCGCGCGCGCCCTGGAAGGTCGCGCCGCCCTCGCCGAGCCCGGGCTCACGGGACACCGGAGCCAACGGCGCGGCGAGGGAGCGCGAGCCGGCCCCGTCGAGGACCCGGCCCGCGAACGGCATCGACGCGTTCCGGCTGCCGAGAGCGTCGCGGCCGTCCTCGAGCGCGGACAGGGCGTGCTCGGTCGACTGGGTCGTGCCGGCAGCGGCAGGGCAGGCCAACAGCGCCACCGTCAGTAGGGTCTGCAGCAGTTCCTGGGTCATGCGCAAAGGATGCCCGACGGCACGTTCCTCCCAAATGAAAAGCGTTCCTAAAGGACATTTCCTATGCTTCTAATCCGTTTTTGGGAGAGCCCTCGGCGCGATAGGATTCCTTCAGAGCGCCGCCGGGGTGCCTGCTTCGATGCTTCGAGGGGCGATCAGGGGGTCGGGGTCGGAGTCGGGGTCGGGCTTGGCGACGGCCTAGGGCTCGGGCTCGGCGTTGGACGCGGCGTCGCCGTGGGACTCGGCGACGGCCTGGGGCTCGGGACGGAGGTCGGCGAAGGCGTCGGAGAAGGGCGGGGACTCAGGGACGCGGTCGGCGAAGGCGCCGGCGAGGGCCGGGGGCTCGGGGACGGCGAAGGGGTCGGCGACGGGGACTGGGTCGGCGACGGCGAAGGGCTGGGCACCGTCGTCGTCGTCTGCGTGCGCGTCGTCGTCGTCTGGGTACGCGTCGTCGTGGTCGTGCCCGGCGTCGTCGTGGCCGTCACGCCCGCGGCGGAGGGCGTGAGGATCGTCGCGATGTTCGTATCTCCGCAAGCGGGATCGTTCCGGCAGGCGGCCGCCGCGTTCGAGCACGACTGGGCTTGGCCGCTGTCCTGGCAGGCCTGAGCCAAATCCTTTCCGCCGGCCAGTTGGTCCACGACCGCGTCGCAGCCTGTGCGGCCCAACTGCCGGCACAGGAACCACCAGGCGGCTTCCTCTTTCTCCGGGTTGGACGCGCGATTCGCGGACGGTCCGAGAATGCCGGCGAGGGCTCGCTGGACCGCGTGGGCGGACCGGCCCGCGCCCGACGGACGGAGCGTCTCGCGAGCCTCGGCCGGGCGGCTGGGGATTCCGGGGTCCGGCGCGTAGGACGGCGGGGCGTACGCCGGCGGCGGGTCGTAGCGTGGCGCGCCTTCCGCGCTTGGCGCGCCCTCCGCCGCGCGCGCCCCCCCCGCGGTCTCCTGGACCGGTCCGGCCCCCCGGGGAGGCGCCGCCGGTCGTACGGGTTTGAACCCCCCGTCGCCGGAGCCGCCTACCGCGTCGGGGGCGCGCTCATGGTAGGCCTGGAGCGGGCGATCTGCGGAGCCCTGCACCGCCAAGAACGCCCCGCTCGTCCCGCCGCCGCTCGGCAGGCCGGCTCCCTTCGGGAAGGGCGAGAGGCCGGCGGTATCCTCCGCGCGGTAGCGCTCCGGAGCCGGCATCGGCATGGACGGCCCCTCCTGGACGTCGAGCGCCGCGGCGAGGCGAGCGCGCCGCGCCTCGTCGTCGGGGCTCAGGGAGCGCGCCTCCTCGCGGGGCGGAAAAACGGGCGGGGCGGGCGGATCGTCGTCGAGCCCGAGCACCATCTGCACGACCGGCGCCTTGGCTACCGCGAGGCGAGCGCGGTCGAGCCACGCGGCGCGCGGCGGGGCGAGCCAGTGGTCGGCGTCGACGCGGCGGTCGTCGGCGGGAGGCGGACCGATCACGATCAGGTACACGAGGAACAGCCCGCCCGCCGCCAAGGCACCGACGGCGACGCCCCCGAGCACGAGCGCGGCCCTCTTGAGGCGTTCGCGGGGATCGGGCCGAGCGGAGAGATCGGGCATCATCGTGCGGTCCCGGTAGAAGCTTGCCCAACGATAGCCCCGGCAGCCGCCGCTGTCAATCGGAGTTTGTCGCGCATCGCTCAGTTCCCTCCGTCGGCGCCTTCGAGCCGGGCCGCCGCCCCCGCGAACGCCTTGCCGAAGAGCTCGGTCGTGCGCATCGCGGCGTCAGGAGGAGTAGGGCCGCGAGGACGTCCATGCTCCCACGATAGCCGTCAAGCCGGCGCGCGGCAAGGAAAAGCTGGGCTCAAGAAATAGCCTTTTAAAATACTGAGGAATCCCCTGCTTCCCGCGGGAAGTTTTGCCGCGGTCAAATGTGGTAGAGTGCCCCGCGATGTCCCAGACCGTGCTCATGGTCGAAGACGACGCCGTCCCCCGAGGCGCCTTGGAGCTGGTCCTCAAGGCCAAGGGCTATCGTGTCCTCGTCACCGACCGCGTCGACGCGGGATGGCACCTATTCCTGAAGGAGAACCCGGACCTCTGCGTCCTAGACATCGCGCTCCCGGATGGCAGCGGCGTGGACCTTTGCCGGAAGATCCGCGAGCACAAGGACCGCTGGTTCACGCCCGTGATCCTCTTGACCGGCAAGGGAGAGCTGCAGACGAAGGCGGAAGGCTTCGACGCGGGCGCCGACCAATACCTGGTTAAGCCGGTGGCGCCCGACGAGCTCGTCATGTGGGTCCAGGCCCTGCTGCGGCGCGTCGGCTTCGATCAGAAGGAACGCTTCAGCGTGGTCAAAGCCGGGGACCTCGAGATCAACGAAGACGCGCATCTCGTGCTATACCGCGGGACGAGCCTCGGAGGGCTGACGGTCAAGGAGTTCGATCTGCTCCTCTACCTCGTGAAGAACCGGCCGCGCGTGCTCAGCCGCGAGCAACTGCTGAAGGCGCTATGGCACACGATCACGGTCGATCAGGTCGTCGACACGCACCTGAGCAACCTCCGCCGGAAGCTCCCGCGCGAGGTCGCCGACCGGATCCAGACGGTCCCGGGGAAGGGCTTCCGGTTCATGGACTGACGTTCGGCCGCTCCGGCAGGGTGAAGGAGAACACCGAACCGCGCCCATAGTCGCTCTCGACCCAGATCCGTCCGCCCTGCGCCTCGACGAGCTGCTTGCAGATCGCGAGCCCGAGTCCGGTGCCGACGACGGGGCGCACCTTGCTCTTCGTCTCGGGAACCTGGGAGAACTTCGCGAAGATGCCGCCGAGCCGCTCCTTCGGGATGCCGATGCCGGTGTCCCGCACCGATACGACGACTTCGTTGGGGCCTCCGCGGTAGGCCTTCACCGTGACGTGGCCTTCCGCCGGCGTGAACTTCAGCGCGTTCGAGACGAGGTTCGTCAGCACGCGCCGGAGCGCGGACGGGTCGGCGTGCACCTCGCGGAGGTCGGGGTAGAGATAGGTCTCGAGCTGGACTTGATACTCCCGCGCCCGGACGCCGAGCAGCTTCACGACGGAGTCGATCTGGTCCTGGAGGTCCACCGGCTGCGGCGAGAGGGGCAGCCGTCCGGCCTCGAGCTGCGTGACGTCGAGGATGTTGTTGATGAGCTCCGACAGCGACTTTCCGGACTCGATCACGACGCGGAGCGACTCCCTGGACTCCTCCGTGACCGCTCCGCGGTAGCCGCCCGCGACGAGCTCGGCGTGCGTCGTCATCGCCGACAGCGGCGACCGGAGGTCGTGGGTGACCTGGGACATAAACGCGTCCTTGAGCTCGTCGAGCTCGCCGAGGCGCGCGCTCATGCGGTTGAACTCGGACGCAAGCTCCCCGAGCTCGTCGCGCCGAGTGTCCGGCACTTGCTCGCCGAACCGCCCCGCTCCCACGCGCCGGACGGCCTCGCCGAGCCGTCGCAGCGGCGCGAGCAGCAGCCACGCGAGAGCGGCCGAGCCGGCGAGGCCCGCGCCGATCCCGAGAGCGGCCACCTGCGCGAAACGCCATCCCGCCGGGGCCGTCTCGCCCGTCAGGCGGTCCGCGCGAAACGCCGCGATCCACGTGCCGACGCGGCCGCGCGCGACGGCGACCGGCACCGCGAACGCGTGGACCGGACCGTCGGCCGTCGGGACGTCGCGCACTCGGTAGGGCGCCGTCCGGTTGGCGAGCGGGCCGACGTAGGGCTCCCACGCGAAGCGCCCCAACGCCGGGTCGCCCGCAGGCGCGTCGGTGTCGACGACGACCCGAGACTCGCCGTCCACCAGAACCGCCTTCCGGAACGCCGCCGGGAACGTCGTGGCGCCGAGGTACGCGGCGAGGCCGCCGCACGCCCGCTCGAAGTCGTGCCGCTCGAACGACGCGGCGCAGCCCGCCGCGAGCCGCTCGAGGCTCGCGAAGATCCTCCGGTCGACGTCCGCCGCCGACGCCGCCCTCCGGTCCTCGTACGCGAGCCAGAGCGTGCCGCAGAGCAGGAGCGTCAGCAGCGCCGCGAAGACCAGACCGAGACGGAGGCCGAGCCGCACGCGGGAAGTATTGTAGGGAACGCCGCTCGCGCGCAAGCCGTCACGGCTCCAAGTTTCCCCGGTGCCCTGGGAACGGAGTAACGCAGAGGTACGCAAAGGAAAGTGACGGAAAGGCACGCAGAGGACTGAAGATCAAAGACGGTTGACGATCCGCTGT
>JACQPK010000191.1 GCA_016207565.1 Elusimicrobiota bacterium | reverse complement strand
GGCAGCGGGAGCGCGGTCGACGCGCGAGGACCCGCGTTCGCGGCGGCGCCGGCCGAGCCGGAGACCCCGGACGCGGCCGCGCCGCTCACGGAGCCGGCGACGCTTTGCGCGAGCGCTTGCGTCAGGTGCCCGCCCGGTCCGCTGACCAGGAACGCGAACGTGACGAACGACGCGACCGTTTTCTTAATCCAAAGAGGCATCAGTCCTCCAAGCCGGGTTGACTGTGATTCTAGCAGCGACCTTGCGTTCTCCGAATGAGACCATCGGGAAAATCCCTGGTGTATTTCGACCCAAGTTTCCCTGGGTCCTGGGGTCATCGAGCACTGGGCCTTTAGGGTTCATCGCGAGAGGTGCCAAGCGACCTCGGGGGCGTGGTTGTAACCCACGACGATGTGGACCTCGCGGTTTCCGCGCGCCTGCGCCTCGTCGCGCACGGCGAGGGCGATGGACTCGGAGCGCTCGGCGACCCGGGGCAGCTCGGAGAGCTTGAGCGGGAGCGGAAGCTCGACTCGCCACAGCGCGGGGAAGTCGACGCGGCGGCCGAAGGCGGCCTTGATGCGCTCGTCCGCGGTGTGGGCCTCGTCCGGCGAGGACGAGCTCCGGGCCTCGCTCCAGAGGTGCAGGCGCATCAGGCGGCGGAAGCCGGTCCAGAGCTCCGCGATGGGCAGCGCGGCGGCGCCCAAGCCGAGCCAGCCGAGCGGGTTCGAGGGATCTTGCGCGATGGCGGCGCCGGGGAGCGCGAGGAACGCGGCGGACCACGCGAGCCGGCGGAGCGTCGTGGCGACGGCGCCGAGGCGGGCCTCCGCCGGGGCGTCGCGCAGCGCGGCCGGCTTGCCCCTAAGGGCGCGGTGGTCGAGGGCCTCGCGGCCGTAGGCCGTGCCGTAGTGCTCCGGCAGGCCCTGCTCCCAGTATAAAGGAAGGCCGCGGGCCTCGAGCTCCCGCGCGAGCCTGCGCGCGTCGCGCCAATAGGCCGGATGGTTCCGATGGCCGTGCAGCAGGCCGTGCACGTAGTAGGTCACGCCGTCCTTTTCGACCGTGAGGGCCGGGACGGACCAGCGGGTATCGCTCTTGAACTGGGGGGGGAGCGTCGGGGCGACGTCGTGCCAGAGCCGGTGCAGGCTCCAGCGCAGCTGTTGCGGCCGCTCGCTCGCGGCCAACTCCGCCGCCTTCGGCGACATGAGCCCGAGCCGAGCGAGCCGGCCGGCGGCGTCGTGGAAGTCCGAAGAGGCGCGCAGCTCCTCGGCGACGGTCCGGTCCGGCAAGCCGAGCTCGCGGGCCTTGGCCAAGAGCGAGCTTTCGCCGGAAGGCTCGGCCGCCGGCGCCGCCGCCGCCAGCAGCTGCTGGAACGCGCCATTCCCATTCCCTCTCCCATTCGCGCGAAGCGCGAATGGGAGAGGGTTGGGGTGAGGGCTATTAAGGATAGGCTGAGCGACCCTCGTCTGCGGAAGCGTGAGCGCCGGCGCCAGCGCCGGCGCGATGGCAGCCCCCGCGATCGGCGCGATGCCGACCGCCGGGAGCTGGACGGTCTTGATCTGTGCGGCGCAGACCGCGGGAAGGAGCCCCGCGATCAGCGCCGCGAGCTTAAGCTTCACCTCGCGAGTTGCCCGTGTCCATGTGGCCGCCGCCGTCGCCGCGGCTGTTGCCCGTGTTCATGTCTTCGCGCTCGCGCTCGCGCTGGCGGTCCCGCTCCATCTGCTCCTGGCGCTCGCGCTCCTGCCGCTCGCGGTCTTGCCGCTCCTGCTCCCGGCGGCGCTCCTCCGCGATGCGGTCGAGCTCGGCCTGGTGCCGGCGGGCGACCTCGCCGTTCGCCCACGCCACGGCCTGCTGCGCTTCGCGGGAAGCGGCCTGCGCCCACGCGGTCGCGTTCGCGTAGTCGCCTTGATCGAGCGCGCGCTGCGCGTTGTTGAGCTCGTCGTAGCCGTGGTTGGCGGGAATGCCCACGCCGTAGTCGCCCCTCCACGACCGCGCCGCCCCGACGTCGGAGTGCGCGCGGTTGAGCCACCCGACCGCCTCTTCTCCGGCCGCGATCTGACGCCGCACGTCCGCGGCGATGTTCGCCGCTACCGACGCGAGCCGGTCGGCCGCGGATTGGATCTCGGGCCAGTTCGCGTGGCCGACGTCGAGCCTCTTCCCGAGCTCGCCCAGGTCGTTGTAGACGTCTCGGAGCTGCCGGTAGGCCTGCTCGAGCTTGTCGTTGTCGGGGATCGGGTCGTTCTTGGCCTGGTTGCCCGCCTCGACCGCATCGCGGTACTGCCCCTCGGCCGCCCGGACCGCGCTCTCGGCGCGCGCGAAGGCCTGCCGGTCGGAGGCCGCGCCCTGCTCGACTCTCGCCCACTCGGTCTGCGCCTTGGTGATCGCCTCGTGGGCCTTGAAGGGGTCTCCCTTGGCGGCTTCCGACGTCGTCTTGGCTTGGGCGGTGAGCCGGACCGCGTCGTCGAAGAGTCTCAGCGTCGGCTCCATCACCTTGCGGTCCTGGCGGATGTCGCGGTCGTTGGTCGATTGGCGCGTCTGCAGGTCGCGGACCGCGGCCTTGTTGTCGGCGACCGCCTTGGTGAGCCGCTTCTCCTTGTCGTCGATCTCCTTGAAGCGGTGATCGGCGAAGGCCTGGTGCGCCGCGATCTGCGAGAGGAGCGTCGCCGCCGTGATCACTTCGCCGTCGACGAAGGCCTTCACGGACCGCGTGAGCTTCTCGGCGGCCCCCTTGAGCGCGGTCTTGGCCTCCTCGATGTTGTCGGCAATGGTGCCGTTGTTCCCGCTCGGGTGCGTCGGGTCGCCGGCGTTGAGCTTGAGGACGCTGTCGGCGTACGTGCTCGAGATGCGCTCGAGCTGCTCCTGCGCTCCCTTGACCATGCCGTTGAGGGCCTTGGTCCTCTCGCCGAGCGCGGCCGTGTTCTTGACCCGGCCGTCGATCGCGGCCTTGGCCTCGTTCACGATGGCGAGCGCCTCGCCGGACTCCCGGCGGACGTGGGCGACGAAGGTCCGGGCCGCCTCGTTCTCGCCGCGCCCGAGCGCGGCCTTCGCGTCGTCGGCCGCCTTGCGCGCGGCCTTCACGTCGTCGTCGGGATTATGCTTCGGCTCCTTCAGCATCTCGTCCGCGGAGAGCTTGGACTCGACCCCGGCCTCCTTGCGCGCCTCATTGACGCCGGTCGCGATGGCGCGACGGGCGTCCGCGATCGTCGTGATCGCCTTCTCGATCGACTCGCGGACGGCCTTCTGGCGATCGGCCTCGATCGCGGCGGCGTCCTTGGCCTGCGCGGCGAGGGCGGCGGTGTCGGCCTTCAGGCGGTCGAGCTTGTCGACGATGGTCCCCTCGACGGACTTCTGCGCGAGCGCGTCGGCGCGGCCCGAGAACTCGACGAGCTTGTCGTCGAGCCACTTCTGCGTCGCGACTCCGGCGGCGGCGAGAGCCTTCTGCGCGGCGTAGATCGTCTTGAGATCGCCCTCGCGGACCGCGACCACCCACTCGGCGATCTTCGTCGCCTCGCCGGCCATCCGGACGGCCTCGGCGCCCGAGCCCTCCTTCGCGCCCACGGGATCGCCTTCCATCTGCTGCTTCGCGGTCTCGATCGCGTTCGCCGCGGCCGCGAGGAGGACGGAGAACACGGCCGGGATCAGGAAGAGCCCGTCGGAGGAGCCCGCCTCGTCGACGCCCTTCTTGAGGCCGTTGGCCGCGGCCACCGTCTTGGCCGCGCCCTCGAGGGCGGGCCCCACGTCGAGGACCGACTGCTCGATCTTCTCGAGCGCCGCGATGGCGCGGTTGACGCGGAAGTCGTAGTCCTTGATGAGTTGCTCGAAGGAGCGGCTGAGCGTGTTGCCCTTCTCTCCCTCCGATCCGATGGTGGCATCCTCGGTCCACTCGGTCTTCTCACCGAACTCGGCCCGCTTGAACTCGACGGGCTGCTTCAATCGGTCGAGCTGGGTCTGGTAGATGCTCGGGAAGCTGCCGATCAGGGGGATGCGGATACCGGGGTTGAACGCGTACCAGAACCGCTTGAAGGGGTTCTTCGTCTCCGCCGACGCCATGATGTCCTTGAGAATCCCGTCCGCCTTCAGCCAGAGCATCTCCAAGGACGGCATGCCGTCGACGTCGTTGATCGCCTGGTCGGCGAGCCGGCCGGTCGCCCCCGGCTTGCCGGCGTAGGTGCGGCCGAAGGAGAGCTTCTGGGCGAGCTTGCCGTTCATCGTGTTGAGCGCGGTGTCGAGGCCGGTGCGGAGCTTGGTGAGCTCCGCGTTCGCGGCCGCCTTGAGGACGTTCACCTTCCGGCGGCCGAAGTAGAGCCCGGTCCCGATGCCCAGCGTGAAGATGCCCAGCAGCGCGAGCAGGAACTTATTGTTGCGCTCGGCGGCGGCCCCCTCGCGGTCGATCGTCTCGCGGGCGGCCCGGATTTCGTCTTTGGCCGCGTTGAGCTTTTCCTGGAAGCCCGGCTGCGCGTCCTCGTAGAGGCGCGCCGCCTCGCCGACGCCCTCCGCGGCGCGGTCGAGGCTGCCCTTGGCCGTGTGGGCGTAGTCCCGTCCCTGCTGCTGCGCGAGCGCCGCCTGCTGCGCGGCGAGTTCCGCGGCGAAGCCGGGATATGCGGCGATCGCGGCGGTCAGGTCGCGGGCCTTCGTCGCGGCGGCCTCCGCCGCGCTCGCGGCTCCGGCGACGTCGCCTTCGGCGAGGCTCTTCTTGGCGCCCTCCACCTGGCGGGTCAGCCCGTCGGTATCGGGGCGTCCGAGTTCGCCGGAGGCGTTGCGATGCGCGTCTCTAAAGGAAGCGGAGGCGTCGGCGAGGTCGGTGATCGCCTGCTCGGCGCCTTGTATGCTCGTTTTGGCCGTTGCGGCGGTGCTCTCGTAGCCCCGGATCGAGGACAGGGTGGCGCCCATGTCGCGTGAGACGGCTCCCGCCGTCTGCGAGGCCTGGCCGGCCTTCTTCGCGGCGACGAAGCGCTCGGCGTCCTTGATCTTCTTGGCGGCCCCGTCGAAGTCGGGCCGGCCGAGCTGACGGGCCGCCGCGGGGTGCTCCTTCGCGAATTGCGCGTACGCCGCTCTTGCCTCGGCGATCTTGGCCTTGGCGTCGGCGACGACGGCCTCGGCGGAAGTGGTCTCGTTGCGGATCGCGGTGTCCATCCGGGCGTTGACCTCGGTGACGAGGCTCCGCACGCCGAGCGCGATGTCGCCGGTCTTTCGAATCGGCGCCCGCACCACGTCGAGGAGGTCGCCCTGCCAGCTGTTGTTGCCCGCGTTCCGGGTGTCGAGGGCGTCGGAGGCATAATATAGGTACGCGCGTCCGACCATGAAGGTGATGATCGCGCCGTCCGGCTCGTCGAGGGAGCCGTTCTTCCAGGCCTGGAACGCGCCCTTGCGCGCCAGCCCGTGGCCGGTCGCGGCGTCGACGGCGTCCTCGCCGTAGCGGGTCACGCCGTTGGCGTCGACGTACTGCTCGTTGGTCGGGTCGGCGACGAGAACGATCACGAAGTGCTTGCCGTTCGCCTTCATCCAGCCGGCGAGGTTCTCTTGGGCGGCCTGGTCGAGGCCGACGTTCCCGACGACGATGAGGTTCTGTCCGTTCCACCGGCCGACCGCGTCGCTCACGCTCGGCGCGCGGAGGACCTCGCCGGTCTGCGCCTGCTCGGCGCCGAGGGCGGCCATGCGGAGGAGGGGGGCGGGGAGTTGCCCCTTCTGGAGTTGCACGACCGGGGCGGGGACCCGGGGCTGCTGGGCGATCACGGGCTGCGCGTTGCCGAGCACGCCGAGCGTCACCATGAGGCCGACGCCGAGCGCGGCCGCCATCGAGCGGGCGCGGCGGCCCAGGCGCTGGAGGACTCCGGTCTCGGCGGCTTTCGCCGCCGCGGAGACCGTCTCCCGGGCGCCCGTGCCCTGCGCGGCGGCGGCTCTGGAAAGCGGAGTCACGACGGAAGACGGCGCGTCGCGGAGCGCGCCGCGAGCCATCGCCGCGGCGGTCACGGGGCCGGCGACGGGGAGCGTCAGGCCTTCGGACGCGGCGGAGGTCTCCGCGCGAGCCGCGCCGCGCGCCGTCGTGTTGGCCGTCGGCGCGATCACGGTCGGGTGGATCCCGGAGTTGCCGAGCGTGACGGACGGCGCCGCTTGGAGGGTGGCGCCCGACGGAGCGTTCGCGCTGCCGGCGGCGGCGCCCGCCGCGCCGGAGGCGGCGGAGCCCGCGGTCACGGAGCCCGCTGCGCCGCTTTGCATCTGGGCGAAGGCGGGAAGCGCAAGGTGAGCCGCGAAGGCGGCGGCGAGCGCGATTCGGAGAATAGTCATGAGCTTGTTCCTCTTGGCCGGGTACCGTATCGTAACACCGCGCGGCACCCGGCCGGATGAAGCGAAAGGGGAAGTCCCGCGAAAAAAATGGACCCAAGGGACGTGGGTCCGTACGCTGGGTCCTCAGGGCCCACTTGGTCCGGAAGCGATGGGCACCGGCGCCATCGTTTTTTGGAAAGGGGTTCGTTACATGGGCGAGTATTGACACGGAAACGGCTCCCCGCGTAAACTTACCCGGCGGTGGGCGACCGGCATTCGGTCGCCGCTTGCTTGAATGAAAATACGCTTTTTGTTAATGTCTAAAGGCCGAGAGAAGGAACGACCTTATATAGAAGGAAGGTCCCCCCACTCCGCGCCCCCCGTGGGGGGGCTTGGCGGCTGGGGGCTCGGAGCCTGGGCAGTTGGCGCAGCGGTAGCGCGTTCCCTTGACATGGGAAAGGTCACAGGTTCAAATCCTGTACTGCCCACCACTTTTATGCAGTCCGAGCGAGCCTTACGGCCGGGAGAGCCTCGCTCATGAACGTGACGCGCCAGGAGCAAGGAATGGTCTCCTCCGAGTCCCACTCGCCGGCCCCCGCCGCCGATCTGAACTCTCCGGAGGGCCTCGCGGCCCTGCGGCACTCCTGCACGCACGTGATGGCGCAGGCCGTCCAGGAGCTCTTCCCGGGCACGAAGATCACGATCGGCCCCGCGATCGAGGAAGGCTTCTACTACGATTTCGACTCGGAGCACCGGTTCACCGACGAGGACCTCCCGAAGATCGAGAAGCGGATGCGCCAGATCGCCGAGGGCAACCATGCGTTCCGCGGCGAGGTCGTCTCGCCCGACGCCTCGAAGGCCTATTGGCAGAAGCGCGGCGAGCCCTACAAGGTGGAGATCCTCGAGGGGCTCGAGGGCCAGACGGTCACGCACTACACGCACGACACGTTCACGGACCTTTGCCGCGGCGGACACGTCGAGAACACGCGGTCGATCCGCCACTTCCGGCTGTTGAGCGTCGCGGGCGCCTACTGGCGCGGCGACGAGCGGAACAAGATGCTCCAGCGCATCTACGGGACCGCGTTCCCGTCGAAGGACCAGCTGGACGCCCACCTCAAGCGCCTCGAGGAGGCGAAGCGGCGCGACCATCGCAAGCTCGGGGCCGAGCTCGACCTCTTCTCGATCCACGAGGAGGTCGGGGGCGGGCTCATCTCGTGGCACCCCAAGGGCGCGGTGCTGCGCTTCCAGATCGAGACGTATCTGCGCGGGCTGCTCGACGCCGACGGTTACCAGTTCGTCTATACGCCGCACGTCGCCTCCGAGAAGCTCTACGCCCGATCCGGGCATCTCGAGAACTACGCCGACCTGATGTACGGGCCGATGGAGATCGAGGGCAACCCCTTCCGGGCCAAGCCCATGAACTGCCCGAACCACATCATGATCTACAAGACGCGGCTGCACTCCTACCGGGAGCTGCCGCTTCGGCTGGCCGAATTCGGCACCGTCTACCGCTTCGAGAAGTCCGGCGTGCTGCACGGCCTGCTCCGCGTGCGGGGCTTTACGCAGGACGACGCGCACATCTTCTGCCGGATGGATCAGATCGGGCCTGAGATCACCAAGCTGCTCCGGCTCGCCAAGCGCGTGTATCAGGACTTCGGCTTCCCGGAGATCAAGAGCTTCCTCTCGACGCAGCCTCCGAAGTCGGCCGGCGTGCCCGAGCTCTGGGCGCAGGCCGAGACGATGCTGAAGGCGGCGCTCGACTCCGAGGGCTTCCGCTACGAGGTCGACCCGGGAGGCGGCGCGTTCTATGGCCCGAAGATCGACCTGAAGATCAAGGACGCGATCGGCCGGGAGTGGCAGCTCTGCACGATCCAGCTCGACTTCACATTGCCCCGCAAATTCGACGCCAAGTACCGCAACGACAAGAGCGGCGAGGACTTCGTGGTGATGATCCACCGCGCGATCCTCGGCTCCTTCGAGCGGTTTCTGGGCGTGCTGATCGAGCACTACGCGGGGCACTTCCCGCTCTGGCTCGCGCCCGTGCAGGTGAAGGTCCTCACGGTCGCCACCGAGGTGGAGGC
>JACQPK010000190.1 GCA_016207565.1 Elusimicrobiota bacterium | reverse complement strand
GTGGTGGTGCAGGGGGGCCATCCGGAACACCCGCTTGCCCCCCCTCAGCTTGTAGCTGGCCATCTGGAGGATGACCGACAGCGTCTCGAGGACGAAGATGCCCCCCACGACGGGGAGGATGAGCTCCTGCTTGACGCAGAGGGCGACGGCGCCGATCGTGCCGCCGAGGAAGAGCGAGCTCGTGTCCCCCATGAAGACCTCGGCTGGATACGAGTTGAACCAGAGAAATCCCAGGCAGGCCCCCACCATGGAGGCGAGGAATACCGCGACCTCGCCGGCCCCCTCGACCTGGGGCAGCAGCAGGTAGGTCGCGAACCTCGCGTGGCCCGCCGCGTAGGCGAAGACTCCGTAGGCAATCGCGCAAAAGATGATGCAGCCGGCCGCGAGGCCGTCCTGGCCGTCGGTCAGGTTCACGGCGTTGGAGGAGCCGACGATCACGAGGATCGCGAGCATGAAGTAGAGGGCGCCGAGGTCGAGGGTCAGCTGCTTGGCGTAGGGGACGATGACCTTGGTGAGGAAGGCCCCATTGGGCGGGAAGGCGGCGAGGTAGGTGACCACGAGCGCCGCGACGGCGATCTGCACCGCGAACTTGGCCGAGGAGGGGGCCCCGTTGGGGTCCTTCAGGACGAGCTTGCGGTAGTCGTCCCAGAACCCGATGGCGGCGAGCGTCACCGTCACCATCAGCAAGAGCCAGGTGAACCGGTTGTCGAGGCGCATCCACAACAGGGTCGACAGCGTCATGCTCAGGAAGATGAGGAGGCCGCCCATGGTGGGGGTGCCCTTTTTCGTCAGATGGGTCGCCGGGCCGTCGGTGCGCTGGACCTGCCCGATCTTGTAGGCGCGCAGCAGCTCGATCATCCGCGGGCCGAGCAGGAGCGAGATCGCGAGCGCCGTGATGACCGCGCCGCCCCCCCGAAACGTCAGGTACTGGAAGACGTTGAGCGGGCCCCACTCCTCGCGGAAGAAATGGAGGTAATAGAGCATCAGAGTTGCTCGATCACGTTCTCGAGCGCGACGGCGCGCGAGGCCTTGAAGAAGGCGGCCGCGTCCGGTCCGAGCAGCTCGCGCAGCTCTCCGGCCCAGGACTTGGGATCGTCGGCGTGGCGCACCAGGCGCGGGATCCCCCCCGCCGCCGCCTCCGCGGCGGCGCGCATGTCCGGCCCCGCGAGGAAGACGGCCTCGACCGGCAGCCCGCCGATCCACTCCCCGAGCTCGCGATGAAAGCGTGGCGTGTCGGGCCCGAGCTCTTTCATGTCGCCGAGGACCAGGATCCGGCGGCAGTTCTGGTAGGCGTCCAGGAAGCTCTCGATGCCGGCGCGCATGGAGCCCGGATTCGCGTTGTAGGCGTCGACGACGAGCCACGCGCCGCTCTCGTGGCGCCGCGGCTCGAAGCGCATCGGCGCTGGGCTGAAGGCCGACAGGCCCTTGGAGATCTCCTCGGGGCCGAGGCCCATGGCCAGCGCTCCGGCGGCGGCCGCCGCGGCGTTGAGCTGGTGCACTCGTCCGGGCGTCTTGAGCGCGGCGGTGAGCTTGTGCCGCTGCACGACGAGCTCGACGACGCCCGCCGCGCTGTCGCGCAGCTGCACCGCGGCGCGCTCGCCGCGGCCGTAGGTGATCGCGCGCTCGCCGAGCTGGGTCTCGAGCGCGGCCAGCCACGGGTCGTCCAGGTTCACGGCGAACACGGTGTCGGCGGGGGACGCCGTGACGAGCTCGGAGAGGCAGCGGAAGACGCCCTCGAGGTTCCCGAGGAACTCGAGGTGGGCCGGCCCGACGTTCGTGAGGACGCCGACGGTCGGGCGGCAGAGCCGGGCCAGCTCCTCGATGTCTCCGAAATGCGACTCGCCCAGCTCGAAGACGCCGTAGCGGTGGGCCTCGGTGAGCTCCAAAAGCGAGAGCGGGTGGCCGATCTGGTTGTTCAAGTTCCCCTGAGTCGCGCAGACGGGGCCCGCTTGCGAGCAGATCGACCTCAGCATCTCCTTCGTCGAGGTCTTGCCGTTGGAGCCCGCCACCGCGGCGACCGGGATCTCGAACCGGGAGCGGTGGTAGGCCGAGAGCGCTTGGAGCGCCTTGAGCGTATCGGGGACCTCGATCACATGCGAGGGAAGCGCGCCGTCGTTGGCGCGTTTGCCGCGTTGAATCACCCAGCCGTCGCAGGCGCCGGCGAGGCGGGCGTCGAGGAAGTCATGGGCGTCGTAGCGCTCGCCCGCCAGCGCCCAGAACACGGTGCCGGGCTCCGCCTTCCGGCTGTCCGTCGCCAGCGCGCGCACGCGGTCGGCCGGGCTGCCCCGCACGAGGCGGCCGTTGGCCCCTCGCGCCAGCGTCTCCCAGGTCAGGTTCAGGTCCATTCCGGTCCCAACGACGACGCTCTCGGGCATATTCAGCATACGGCGTCAGCCCTTCGGTTCTTTCAGCCGCCGCCGGATCGCGGAGCGGGCGGCCTCCCGGTCGTCGAAATGAACGGCGCGGTCTTTCAGTATTTGGGTAGCCTCGTGTCCCTTTCCGGCGATGAGAACGACGTCTCCCTCTTGCGCGTCGCGGACAGCTTCCTGAATAGCCGCTTCTCGATCAGGAACGATCTTATAATTTTTTCTTCCACTGGGCTCGATCCCCTCTTCGATCTGGCGAAGGATGCGCAGCGGGTCCTCGGTGCGAGGATTATCGCTGGTGATATAGACGAAATCGGAGTGCGCGGTCGCGGCCAGCCCCATCGGGCCCCGCTTGGTCGTGTCCCGGTCCCCCCCGCAGCCGAACACGGTCACGAGCCTCCGGTGCGGGATCCGCTTGAGGTAGCTCAGGACCGTATCGAGGGCGCTGTCGGTATGGGCGTAGTCCACGAGGACGCGGAAGGTCTGGCCCGCCTCCACGGGCTCGAGCCTCCCCGGGACGAGCGCGAGCGCCTGGAGCCCTTCCACCACGCGCTGCTCGGGGACGTCCAGGCTCAGGGCGGCGGCGGCCGCGCCGAGCGCGTTGTAGACGTTGTGCTCGCCGATCAACCTGAGCCCGATCGTCCGCTCCCGGCCGCCCCACGCGAGCCGAAAATGCGTGCCGTTGAGCGACGCCGCGATCCCGGCGCCCAGGAAGTCGGCGCCCTCGCTCAGGCCGTAGCTCACGACCTTTGCGGGCTCCGCGACGTGCTTGAGGCGTCCGTAGGAGGCGTCGTCGCGGTTGAGCACCGCGACGCGCGCGCGCTTCGCCGTCGGCAGCTTCGTCAGGAGCTCGAAGAGCCGCGCCTTCGCGTCGAGGTACGCCTCGCGGGTCCCGTGGTAGTCGAGGTGATCGCGGGTGAGATTCGTGAAGACGGCGGCGTCGAAATCGACGTCGTCGACGCGCTTGAGCGCCAGCGCGTGCGAGGACACCTCCATCGCGACGTGGGACGCGCCGGCGTCGAGCATCCGCGCGAGCAGGCGCTGCAGGTCGGCCGAGAGCGGGGTCGTGTTCGGCGCCGCCTCGAGCGGCCGCCCTTTCAGTCGGTAGTTCACCGTGCCGAGCACGCCGGTCGCGTGCCCCGCGCAGGAGAAGACCGACTCGAGCAGGTAGGTCGTCGTGGTCTTGCCGTTGGTGCCGGTGACGCCGACGACCGTCAGCCTCTCGGACGGGCGCCCGTAGAACGAGGCCGCCAGCGAGCCCAGCGCGGTCGTGGCGTCGGCCACGCGCACCCAGGTCAGGGGCTTGCCGCCGGGGCGGGTCAGCGAGAACGGCGCCGGGGGCGGGTCCAGCTCGCTGACGATCGCCAGGGCTCCGCGGTCGATGGCGTCGCGCACGAAGCGGTTCCCGTTGGTCTTCGTGCCCGGGAGGGCCACGAACACCGAGTCCGGCGCGACGCGCCGCGAGTCGAACGCCACGTCCCGGACCTCCCGGTCGGTCGGGCCGGCGACGGCCTCCGTGTGGAGGCGAGTGAGCAGTTCGGCCAGTCTCATTTCTTGACGACGCGGACCGGCAGCGGCTTGTCCGGCGGCACGCCGTAGAGGGCGAGCGCCTGGCGCGCGATCTTCGCGAAGACCGGCGCCGCGACCTCCGCGCCGTAGTACTGGTGCTTGGGGCTGTCGATGACCACGAGGATCGTGAATCTCGGCTCGCGCGCCGGCACGTAGCCGGCGAAGGAGGCGATGTAGTCGGTGGTCGAGTAGCGGCGGGTGGCGGGATCGATCTTCTGCGAGGTGCCCGTCTTGCCGGCCACCGAGTACCCCGGGACCGCGGCGGAGAGCCCAGTGCCCTTTTCGACGACGAGCTCGAGCATCCGCCCGAGCGCCGCGATCGTCTTGGCCGACGCGACCCGCCGCACCGGCTGCGGCTCGACGGGGAAGTCGAGCCCGCGCCCGACGCCGCGCACGAGCCTCGGCTCGACGAGCCGGCCGCCGTTGGCGATCGCCGAGTAGGAGGCGACGAGCTGGAGCGGCGTCACCGCCAGGCCTTGGCCGAACGCGTTGTTGCCCAGGGAGACCCGGTCCTTCGCCGGCTTCTGCTTCAGGATGCCGGCGCTCTCGCCCGGGAACCGGAGCGCGGTCCGAGCCCCGAAGCCAAAGGCCCTCGCGTAGCGGTGGAAGCGCTCCGGGCCGAGCTTGAGTCCGAGCTTCGCCATGCCGACGTTCGACGAGCGGGCCAGCGCCATGTCCAAGGGTAGTACGCCCAGCGGGTCGTGGTCTTTCACGAAGACGCCCGAGGCCAGCTCCCAGGGGCCGGAGCAGTCGATCGCCTCGGACGGGGACGCCAGGCGCTCCTCGAGAGCGCCCGCGACGGTCACGGTCTTGAACGTCGAGCCGGGCTCGTAGACCTGCTGGAAGATCCGGTTCTTCTCCGCGTCGACGGGCAGCGAGGCGAGCGCCAGCAGCTCCCCCGAGATCGGGTCCTGGACCACGGCCGCGGCCCACTGGGGCTGGAACTTCGCGATCGCCTCCTCGAGCGCGGCCTCGGCGTAGTGCTGCAGTCCGCGGTCGACCGTGAGGACGAGGTCCGGCGGAGCCTCGATCGTCTGCCGGGCGGCCAGCGGCATGCGGTTGCCCGCGCCGTCTCGGAGCACCGGGATCTTGTGGACGCGGCCCACCAGGTCGCGGTCGTGGGTGAGCTCTAGGCCGGACAGTCCCTTGCCGTCGATGCCGACGGCGCCGAGGAGCGACGTCGCGAGCTCCGCGTTCGGATACACGCGGCGCTCGTCGGGCACCAGACCCACGAACGGCAGGTCGAGCTCTTTGATCGCGTCGACCTCTTGGGGCTCGAGCTTGCGCTTGAGCCAGACGAAGCGCCCGTTGCCTCGCGCCTTCCGGCGGAGCTCGGCGGGGTCGGCCCGGAGCGCCGCGGCCAGCTTGGGCAGGTCGCGCTCGCGGCCGCGGGCCGCCGCGGGGTCCAGGAACGCGGAGGAGGCCGGAATCGACTCCGCTAAAACGTTGCCGTTGCGGTCGAGGATGCGCCCCCGGGGCACGACCTCGACCTCGCTGCGCCGGACCTCGCCCGTGGCCATCGCCGCGAGCCTCCCGTGCTCGAGAACCTGGAGCTGCGCCAAGCGGACCGCCAGAGGCACGATGGGAAAGGCGGCCAGCGCCGCGCACACGTTGAGGCGCGCTCGGGTGGAGGCGATCATCGCGTCACCTCCAGCGCGGGGTATCCGGAGGCAGCAGCCAGCTCAGGAGATGCGTGCCGACTCGAGGCTTGCCCGACGCCTCCGGCAAGGGAGGTCCGCCGGGCGAGGGCCCGCGGGGAGCCCGCGCGACGAGCACGGGCTCCGGCGCGGCCGTGGGACGCGCGGCGGCGTGCTCGAGCATCACGACCGAGTCGGGGCTCGGAGGCAGCATCCCGAGCTTCTCGCGCGCGGACAAAGCTAGCTCGGCGGGGGCGGTCCTCCGCTCGAGCTCCAGCCGCAGGTACGCGCAACGCGCGCGCGTTTCCTGTACGGAGCGACGAGCCCCGTCCAGCTCGAAACCGAGCCGGGTCGCCTGGACCTGCTGCCAGACGAAGAGGAACACCAGGGCCGCCGCTCCCGTCGCCGCCAGCCATCGTTTCATCGTCAGATAGAAAGGGAGGGGCCGAACCCCTCCCTGAAACCGTTCGAGTTAGTGAAGTGGGGACAGTCCCCACTTTACTTCCTCCACTTTGTGCTGCTGAAAGTGACGGCGGGCGCCCCGCCGAGTAGGCGCCCGCCAGAGTGTCGGCGGCCCCCCCGCCGAGTAGGGGGCCGCCAGAGCTTCAGTCCCGGGACTGTCTCGCGCCTCGCGAGGGCCCGGGCGTTTTCAAATTCGGTGGCCGTCCCGCCGAGTAGACGGCCACCAGAGCCGTGGGGTGAACGTCACCCCGAAAGTGACGGCGGCCGCCCCGCCGAGTAGGCGGCCGCCAGATTGTCTTAGCGGTGCTTCCCCTTGAGAAACACTCGCTTCCATACATATCCCGGGTTCGGCGCCGGGCTGAGCGGCATGAGGCTGATCACCTGTTGTCGCGCGAGGAGGAAACTGACCGAGGTGTCGACCATGGCCATCGCCGCCAAGTGCGAGGACGATCCGCTGAGGAACCCATGGCTTTTCATAGTTTCTCCATGACACGCAGCTTTGCGCTCCTCGAGCGAGGATTCCGCTCGAGCTCTTCCGCCGACGGGCGAATGGGGGCTGGGGTGATCAGCCGGGCCTGTCCTTCCGCCACGTAGGACTGGAAAACGTGCTTGACGATCCGGTCCTCGAGCGAGTGGAAGCTGATGACCGCCACGCGGCCGCCTTGCCGGAGATAGCCGAACAGGCTCTCCAGGCCGCGCGTGAGGTTCTCCAGCTCGCGATTGACCGCGATGCGCAACGCCATGAAGACTTGGGTGGCGGGGTGGGTCCCCCCCCGCCGCGGGAGCTTCGACTCGATCAGTTCCCGGAGTTCCGACGTCGTCTCGAAGGGCTTCTTCTCACGCCGCTCCACCGCCCACCGCGCCACCGCGGCGGCCTGAGGCACCTCGCCGAACTCCTTAAAGAGGAGGGCGAGCTGCTCGGCCGGCCACTCGTTGAGGATGCGAGCGGCGGTCAGCGGGTTCGACGGGTCCATCCGCATGTCCAAAGGGCCTTCCCCCAGGAAGCTGCATCCCCGGGAGGGCTTGTCGAACTGGAGAGAGGAGACTCCCAGGTCCAACAGCGCCCCCGCCAGGGGAAAGAACTTCTCACGTTCCAAAAGCTGGCCCAGGTCGCGGAAATTCGCATGTACCAGGCGGTAGTTTCCGCCGCGCGCCTTGAGCCGGTTTTCCGTTAACTCAAGGGCTTCGGGGTCCATGTCCATTCCCAGCAATTTTCCCTGGGCCGAAATCTTGTCGAGGATCGCCTGAGAGTGCCCCCCCAGACCCAGCGTGCAGTCGAGGTAGAGCCCGGACGGGTCCCAGACCAGGCGGGACACCGCCTCGTCGAGGAGGACCGGCTCGTGGGTGTATTCCATGACCGTGGGCATCAGAGGTCCATCGAGGAGATCACGCGGTCGAAGTCCTTCGCCGCGGCCTTCTCCCGCTTCTCCAGCGTCGCCTTGTCCCAGATCTCGGCGCGCGATCCAACGCCGAGCACCACCAAATCCTTCCTCAAACCCACGGAGTCCTTGAGGACCTGCGGCAGGGTGATCCGCCCCTGTTCGTCCAGCATCGGCTCCACCGACCGCGAGAAGAGCTCCCGAACGAAAGCTCTCTTGTCCTGCGGGGACTTGAAGGGCTTGGCGTTCGCCTCGGCCGTGAACCGCTCCCATTGGGAGGGAAGGAAGAGCCACAGGCAGCCGTCCGCTCCCTTCACGATGTGGAACCGCTTCCCGTTCTCCTCCGTGAGCTGCTCGCGATAGCGGGACGGGACGAACATGCGGCTCTTGTCGTCCAGCGTGTGCTCGTAGCGTCCTGTTAGCGCGGGCATTCATCGTTTTCCGCCGCGGAGGCCATTCACCACTTTCCACCACCTCACTCCACTTTCCCCCACGGCTCGCGGAGTATAGAGGTCTCGACCAATTTTGTCAAGCCCTGATTTTTTCACGCTCGATGTCGAGCGTGAAAAAAGCAACCCGTTTCTCGTCGGAGAAACGGGCTGAATGGAGGGGGCTAAAAAACTGCGGAGTTTATGTCACGGACCGGTCCTCGCTGCGCGAAGCCCGGTCAATTTGCGGGAGGTCATGTCGTAGCGCCACGCGTACTCGAGGGCTTTCACTCGGTTGAACGGCATGCCGTACGCGCGATACAGCGCCTCTTGCACCGGGCGCCCGTCGCGGAGGTGCCGGCAGAAGTGGAAGAACGACGACTTCCATTGCGCGCGGATCAAGAAGCGGACCACGCTGTAGGCTTGAGTGTACCAGAGGCGCACGTTGTCGTCGTTCGCCCCCGAGGTGTCCTCGACGCGCATCAGGTCGTCGAAAGTGAAGCCGCCGCCGCGGTTCAGCACGTCGAGGTTTTCCGGCAGCCAGTTCGGAGACGCGAGGCCGCGCTCGACCTGCACCAGCGTCGCCAGGCCCTCGCTGAGCCACAGCGGGTTGGTCTTCCCCCCCACGAAGAAGCCGTCGAAGTAGATGTGGCAGAGCTCGTGCGCGAGGATGCCGATGAGCTCCTCGCTTTCGTACAGGTAGATCTTCCGCTTCGACACCGAGCTCGCGCCGCCGGACCAGGCGGGTCTTCCCGTTACCCGCCGGTAGCTGTCCTGGTTGCGGAAGAGGAAGATCGAGACGCGCTCCTCGCGGGCCCACGGCGAGAACGCCGCCAGGTCGAGCATGAGATTGGCGTGCAGCTTCTCCAGCGTCTCGAGGAACTCGGCGGCGGCCGGCTCGCCTTCGGTGTAGACGTTGAAGTGGCGCAGCTGCTCGAAGCTGAAGCCCTTCGGGACGGCGGGCGCCTCGGATACGGGGACCTGCTCGTGCCGCCGGAGCGCCTGGGTGCTCTGCGGCGCCGGTTTCGCCGCGGGCGACGCGGCGGTCCTCGGGAGTCTCGGCGCGAGCGGCTTGATGAAGTGGCCCGGCGGCGGAGCGGCCTTGAGCGGCCTCGGCTTCTCCATCGCCCAAGGCGCGGGCAGCGCGACGATCTCCTCCGCCGGGGGCGCCGCCGGAACCTGCGGGGCCGCCGCCGGAGGCGCGGCCGATTCCACCGGAGGCTGCGGCTGCACCGGGAACGGCGCGGGCTTCGGCTCGGGCGTGGCGGACGGCAGCGGCTGGGAGTCCTTGAACGGATTCGCGAACCACTGCATCTGCGCCTCGGGGTCCTGATCTTCTCCGAGGTACTGGTAGACCATCGTGCCCCACAGGGACAAGACGAGGATCCACAGGAGGACCCGTAGCCGGGTGAAAATGTCCATCGGGCGAAAGGAGTCCCGATACTATAACAGGAATTTGACGGATTTCAATGTGCCAATTATGTCGGAATTTACGAAGGAAATTACGGCCGCACGCCCTTCCTTTATAGGAGGGTCTACCGCGACATGTCGCGCAGCTTGAGCGCCGTCTGCGACAGCAAAAACGTGAAAAGGGCCATGACGATGATGAACACCGCCTGGGTGCCGATCTGCCCCCACCAGACCTCACCCTCGACTCCGTGGAGCCAGTAGATCCCGAGCATCGTCGAAGACGAGACCAGCCCCATGCCGAGCGTGCTCCACACCGTGCCGTAGAGCGCGGCGGTCACCGGCGCCATCACGAAGAGGAGCCACATCGGCCCCCAGAACCCGTGGAGGAGGTAGAACAGCGGCACGGTCCATACGAACGTCAGCCAGATCTGCAGCGTCCGGAGGCGGTTCGCCCAGCCGATGAACCGGTAGGTGTTCTTCGAGAGCCACCAGTTCACGACGGCGGAGACGATGAGGACGCCCCACGCGAGGTTCCGCTGCTTCGGCTCGACCTCGCCGAAGTGGACGGCGGACAGGATCAAGAGGGCCGCGAACGGGGCGAAGTATCGATTGAGCAGGTTCATGCAGGCTCCTCACGGCGGAAGATCGCGAGGCAGCGCTCGCGCTCCTCTCCCGGCAGGCGATAGGGTAGCGCCTCTTCGAATCTCGCGCCAGTGGCGGCGCACGCCTTGACCAGCGCCGGTTCGGCCGGCGCCGGGCGCGAGGTCTGCCACGCGACGAAGAGCCCGCCCGGACGCGCCAGCGGCACGGCCAGGCGCACCGCGTCCGGCAGCGGCGCGACCGCGCGCGCGAGGACCGCGTCGAAGGACTCGGCCGGGGACGGGGCCCCGGCGCGGCGCCAGAGGACGCGAAGCCCTTTGACGCCCAGCCGCGCCGCGGCGGAGTTCAGGAACTGGAACTTGCGGTACGACGACTCGAGGAGCGAGACGGTCGCCTCGGGCCACGCGATCTTGAGGGCGACCCCCACGAAGCCGGCCCCCGCGCCGAGGTCGAGGATCGAGGGCGCCGTCCCGAGTCGGCGGCGGAGGGGACCCACGGCCGCGAGCCCGTCCGCGAGGTGCCGGCGCCACCACGCCTCCTCGTCGAGGTCGGCGGTCAGGTTGACGCGGTCGGCCGTCTTGCGCAGCTCATCGAGGAACGCGTCGAGCCGCTCCCACTGCGCCTCCACCAACTCCAGCTCGAGCCCGGCGAGCCAAGCACCGAGCAATTCCTTCCCCGCCGGTACGCTCACCGGCGCAGATGGATCGAAAGGATGTGGACGTCCGCCGGCGTGACGCCGGGGATGCGGCCGGCCTGGCCGAGCGAGCGCGGGCGGATGCGCTCCAGCTTCTGCCTCGACTCGGCGAGCAGGCCGTCGACGGACGCGTAGCGGAAGTCCTCGGGGATCTCCGTCGCCTGGCCTTCGGCGAGGCGGCGCACGAGCCGCTTTTCCCGTTCGATGTAGCCGGCGTAGCGCCGGTGCATCTCCACCTGCGCGAGCACCCGCGGGTCCGCGCTGCTCGCCCCCGCGAGCGCGCGCGCGAGCTCGTCGCGGTAAGAGCAAAAACGGTCGTGGGTCGCCGGATCGATGAGGCCGATCCGGCGACCGAGGTCCATCAGCCGGAGGTCCGCGTTGTCGGCGCGCAGCGTCAGGCGGTGCTCGGCGCGGGCGGTGAACATCCGGTACGGCTCGTCCACCCCCTTCGTGACGAGATCGTCGATCAGGACGCCGATGTACGCCTCGTCGCGCCCGAGCACCACCGGCTCGCGGCCGAGGACGGAGAGCCCGGCGTTGATGCCCGCGACCAGCCCCTGCGCCGCGGCCTCCTCATAGCCCGTCGTCCCGTTGATCTGTCCGGCGAAGTAGAGGCCGCCGATCGCCTTCGTCTCGAGCGTGGCCTTGAGCTGCGTCGGCGGACAGTAGTCGTACTCGACGGCGTAGCCCGGGCGCATGATCTCCGCTCGCTCGAGCCCGGGGATCGTGCGGATCAGCGTCCACTGCACGTCCTCGGGCAGGCTGGTGAAGAGCCCGTTCACATACACCTCGCGCGTGTTCCATCCCTCCGGCTCGAGGAACAGAAGGTGCCGCGGCTTCTGCGGAAACTTCACCACCTTGTCCTCGATCGAAGGGCAGTAGCGCGGGCCGATCGCGGTGATCTTCCCGGTGTAGAGCGGCGAGCGGTCGAGGTTGTCGCTGATGATGCGATGGGTCTCGCCGGTAGTATAGGTGAGCCAGCAGTCGAGCTGCGGGGCGGTGATGCGCTCGGTCGCGTGAGAGAAGGGGACCGGCGGGTCGTCGCCGGGCTGGCGCTCGCAGCGCGAGAAGTCGATCGACCGGGCGGTCACGCGCATCGGCGTCCCCGGCTTGAGACGCCCGGGCTCGGAGCCGAGGCCGCGGAGGTCCTCCGAGAGCCGCTCCGCGGGAGCGTCGCCGGCGCGGCCGCCCGGGGCGCTGGAGAGCCCCACGTGCGTGCGCGCCTGCAGGAAGGTCCCCGTCGTGAGGACGACCCTGGCGGCGCGGTAGCGGACGCCGCGCTTGGTGACGATCCCGGCGAGGCGGCTGCCGTCGAGCCAGAGCCCGGCCGTCTCGTCCTGCTTCACGGCGAGCCCGGGCTGCGACTCGAGCCTCTCCTTCATCGCGAGCTGGTAGGCCTTCTTGTCGCACTGCGCGCGCGGCGAGCGCACGGCCCAACCCTTGCCCGTGTTGAGCATCCGGAAGTGCAGGCCCGCGGCGTCCGTGTTGCGCGCCATCTCGCCGCCGAGGGCGTCGAGCTCGCGCACCATCTGGCCCTTCGCGATTCCGCCGATCGACGGGTTGCACGACATCTGGGCGATCGTGTCGAGGTTCTGGGTGACGAGCAGCGTGCGCAGCCCGAGGCGGGCCGCGGCGAGCGCCGCCTCGCAGCCGGCGTGCCCGGCGCCCACGACGCACACGTCGAAGGCGTGCGGGAACAGGGCCGCCGTCATACGGACATGAGCGCCTTGAGGATGTCCTTCGACACGATCCCGGCGATGAACAGAGAGATCGCGACCGTGATCTGCGCGAGCATCGCGAAGAACAGGCCGACGAAGGCGCGCGCCGCCGGGAGCTCCTCCAACCGGCCGATGAGGAAGCAGCCGAGTCCGAGCATCCAGGCGAGCATGCCCAGCTCGAGCACGGTGTAAAGCCCTTGGTTCCGGGTGGCGACGGCGACGACGAACAGCGGGCACAGCGTGAGGTTCACGGTGACGATGGAAAGGACGAACGCGATGAGCGGGCGCCACGTCTCGGGCGGGCGCGCGCGCGTGCCCCGGATCATCGGCACGAGAACCACCGCCCACACCGCCACCACCGCCCAGTTCGGCACGGCCTTGCCGGACCAGAGCAGGATCGCCAGCATCGGCAGGATCCACACGAGCGCCGACTTGAAGACGCGCGCGGCGAGCCGCCCTCCTTTGAGCGCCTGAGCGAACCACGCGAGGAAGAACGCGAGGATGGCGGTGAGGAAAGGGTTCCACGCCTGCACCTTGGCCCAGAACACCGGCCCGGTCGGCATGTTCGAGAGCTGCAGGCCCAGCCGGTCTTCGGTGACGACCGGGAAATCGACGGGCTTCCAACTGTAGAACGCGACGCTCACGGCCAGATACGCGAAGTAGATCACGAGCGCCGCCGGCACGGCGTCCGGGGAGCTCCTCAGGGTCTCGGCGGCGCGCGTCGGCGTGAAGACGATCGAGCGCGCGAGCCGCCAGCCGAGGGCCGGGAGCGACGCGCCGGCATCAGGGACTTTAGCCATGGGCCTCCAGTGCGTCCGCGGCGCCGGCGTCGGCCGGGTAGCGCCTCGTGCCGGCGACGCAGAGCGCGCCCGCGACGCCGAGCGCCGACACGGCGGCGAGCAGGCCGGCCTGCAGGGTGGACTGGTCCGAGATCCAGCCCACGATCGTCGGGCTCACCGCGTCGCCGAGCGCGTGGATGACGAAGATGTTGGCGGCGAAGGCCATGGAGCGCACGCGGGGAGGCGTGACGGCGACGATGACGGCGTTCAGCGGCCCCATGTTCAGGAACGCGCAGGCCTCGGCGAGGAAGAGCCCGGCGAGGGCGAGCGGAAGGGTCGGCGCGAGCACCGCGAGCGCGCCGAAGGGCACGGCGGCGAGCAGGCCCAGCCCCGAGACCCAGAAGTAGGCGGCCGGGCTCCGCCGCAGCGAGCGGTCGGCGAGCCAGCCGCCGAGGAGGCTGCCGGCGAGGCCCGCGAGGACGGTGATGCCGCCGAAGACCGTTCCCGCGCGCGCGACGTCCATGCCCCACGCCCGCGTGTAGAACGTCGGCATCCACACGGCCATGGCGCCCATCCCGAAGGTCATCGCGGCCATGGCCAGGGTGCAGAACAGGAGCGAGCGGTTCTCCCGGAGAGAGAAGTACTCCGCCAAAGCGGGCGCCTGGGCGCCCGCTTTGGCCGAGCCCGCCTCCCTCGGATCCTTCAGCTTCAGCGCGGTCGCGGCGAGCAGCAGCCCGGGGAGCCCCGCGAGGAAGAACGCCGTCCGCCAGCCAAACTCGCGCCCGATCACTCCGCCGAGGATGTAGCCGAGCGCCGAGCCGACCGGGATCGCCATCGAGAACCACGCGAGCACGCGCGCGCGCCGCTCCTTCGGGAAGTGCTCGGCCACGAACGGAGGCGAGACGCTGCCGTAGCAGGACTCGCCGATCCCCACTGCGGCGCGGGCCGCGAAGAGCTGCGCGTAGTTGCGCGCGAGCCCCGAGAAGACCGTCGCGAGGCTCCAGAAGAGGACGCCGAAGGAGATCCAGCCGCGGCGCGAGGTGCGGTCGGCCAGGTAGCCGATCGGAGGAGCCGCGCACATGTAAACCAGCATGAAGGCGGAGGCGAGGGCGCCGAGCTGGGTGTCCGACGCGTTGAACTCGGGCTTGATCAGCGGCAACAGGGCGAAGAGGACTTGGCGGTCGAGGTAATTGAGAAGATTGATGAGCAGCAGGATTCCGAGCGCCCAGTTGGCGCCGGGGTGGACGGAGGCGTGGTCCGCCGACGCCGGAGGCGTCGGCGAACTATTTGCCAACGCAGAAGCGTGAGAAGAGCTCACGCAGCACCTCCTCCGTGGCGGTGTCTCCGACGATCTCGCCGAGCTTGGCCAAGGCCTCCCGCAGGTGGACCGCCGCGAGCTCCGCCTCGCCGGCGACCGCCGCGGCGCGATCCAGAGCGGCGGCCGACTCTTCGAGGGCGAGGCGGTGGCGGAGCGAGACGACCCACGGCTCCCCCTCCGGCGCGGCGCCGGTCCGGGCGAGCTCGTCGGCCAGTCGCTCCGCGAGCCGGCTCACGCCGTCGCCGGTGAGGGCCGAGACCTGGACGCCCTCGATGCCGTCGAGCCCGGAGGCCCTGGGCAGATCCGCCTTGTTCAGCGCGACGATCACGGGCCGCCCGCCGGCGGCGGCCTCCTCGAGGAGACTGCGGTCCGGCTCTTGGAAATCGACGGAGCGGTCCAGCACCACGAGCGCCACGTCGGAGGCCGCGAGGCTCGCGCGCGTGCGCCGGATGCCTTCCCGTTCGACGGCGCCGGCCTCCGCCTCGTCGCGAAGCCCGGCGGTGTCGACGAGGACGGCGCGAACTCCCCGAAGGTCCGCCGTCTCCTCCAGCGTGTCCCGGGTCGTGCCCGGCTCGTCGGCCACGATCGCCCGGTCGCGGCCCACGAGCGCGTTGAGGAGGCTGGACTTGCCGGCGTTCGGCCGCCCGACGATCGACACGCGAGCGCCGTCGGCGGCAAGGCGGCCGCGCCGGTGCGTCGCGGCGAGCCGGCGCGCCTCCTCCGCGAGCCGGCTGGCCGCGGCCGCCGCGGTCTCGGGCCCAAACGCCGGGAGATCCTCCTCGGGGTGGTCGAGCGACGCCTCGACGATCGCGAGCCCCCCCGTGATCCGCCGGCGCAGGTCCTCGACGGCGTTCGAGAGCCTTCCCTCGAGCTGCTCGAACGCCGCGCGCGCCGTCGTCTCGGTGCGGGCGCGGATCAAGAGGGACACCGCCTCCGCTTGCGCGAGGTCGAGCCGGCCGTTGAGGTACGCGCGGTGGGTGAACTCCCCCGGCGAAGCCAGCCGCGCGCCGGAGCGCACGGCCAGCTCCAGGATCCTCGAGAGGAGGTACGGCGAGCCGTGGGCCGTCAGCTCGAGCACGTCGTCTCCGGTGTAGCTGTCGGGGCCGGGGAAATACACGCCGACGGCGCGCTCGACGGGCCGTCCTTCGTCATGGACCAGCGCGAGCGTCGCCAGCCGCGGCTGCCACGGCGCCCGGACAAAGCGCGCGGCGACCGCGAGCACGTCCGGTCCCGAGAGGCGCACGATGCCCAACGCGCCTTCGCCGGCCGGCGTCGCGATCGCCGCGATGACGTCGTTCAACGCTTCTTCGGGCGCAGTACGACCTTCCGCCAAGCGCCCTCGCCTTCCGAGACCGTGTCGACGTCCGGGCTCTCGGCGAGCGCGCGGTGGACCATGCGGCGCAAGGACGAGTCCATCGGCTGCAGGCGCACGAGCTTCCCGGTGCGCTTCACCTCTTCGATCGCCTGGTGGACCTGCGTGAGGATGCTCTCCTCGCGGTCGGCCCAGTAGCCGTCGGTCTCGATCTGGACGGCGACGGGGTTGCCGAGCCGGCGGCTCACGATCAGCGTGGAGAGGAACTGCAGCGCCTCAAGCGTCTTGCCGTCTTTGCCGATGATCGTCTCGGCGTCCGGCGTCTCGACGTCGACGCGGACGCGCATCTGAGCGGCCTCCCACTCGGCGCCGATCCGGGTGACCGTCGCCCCGAGCGCCTTCATGAAGTCCTCGACCCACGCCTTCGACAGGTCGCAGGCCTTCACGGGGTCCGGCGGCGCGGTGGGCTGCGGCGACTTGGCGAGCCTAAGGGTCTCGCGGTCGCGATCGCGGCCCGACGGGCGCCGGTCGTGGCGGTCATGACGGTCGCCGCCTCGGCCCTCGTCCCGGCGGCCGTGATGCCCCTCGTCGCGCCGGGGCTGCGGGCGCGGAGCGGGGCGCGGGGCCGGTCGGCCCACGGGCGCGTACGCGCTTTTTTCGATCGTCGGGCGGTTTCCGCCGAACTCGCGTCCTTCGTTCCAGTTCTTCTCCGTCAGGCGGACTCGGGCCGTCTTGGACCCGATGCCCAAGAACCCCGGATTGGCCTCCTGCAATACCTGGACTTCCACTTGATCTCGGCGCAGGCCGAGCTCGGCTAGGCCCTTCTCGACGGCCATGGTGACGGTCTTCCCTTCGACTTCGATGGATCGACTCACTTCGCACCTCCCTGCAGATCGGGTCCGCGATCGGTCAGCGCGAGCTGCACGGCCGCGTTGATCAGGCTGCTCGTCAGCCAGTAGAGGACGAGGCCCGACGGGAACTTCAAGAACATGAACACGAAGATCAGCGGCATGAACTGCATCATCTTCGCTTGCATCGGGTCCGCCGACGGCACCATCATGACTTTGTTCTGGACGAACATCACGCCGCCCATGATGACCGGCAGCACGTAATAGGGGTCTTGCGCGGAAAGGTCATGGATCCAGCCGATCCACGGGGAGCCGTGGAGCTCCCACGCGTTGCGCAGGGCGTTGAACAGCGCGACGAAGACGGGGAGCTGCAGGAGCATCGGGAGGCAGCCGCCCATCGGGTTGGCGCCCCGGGCGCGATAAAGCGCCATCATCTCCTGGTTCAGCCGGGTCGGATCCTTGGCGTACTTCTGCTGGAGCTTGGTCAGCTCGGGCTGGAGCTTGCGCATCGTCGAGGCGGATTGGATGCTCTTGAGGGTCAGCGGGAAGAGCAGGGTCTGGAGCGCCACGGTGAGGAGGATGATCGCCCAGCCGTAGTTGCCCGTCAGGTTCTTGAGGTAGCGCATCACCCACAGAAGCCCCCGGCCGATCGAGTCGAACCAGCCGAAGTCGATGGCCTTCTCGAGCCCCTGCTTCATCTCCTGGAAGACCGGGTAGTCCTTCGGCCCGAGATAGAACGGGATGTCGTGGCCGCTGACCGCGCCCGGCGCGAGCCGCTCGGGGGAAGCGGTCAGCTTGATCCCGGGGGTCTTGTCGGCACCCGTCACCCGCTGGTAGGTCGAGAAGTCGCGGCGGTCGGGGAAGGCCGCGAGCATGAAATACCGGTTGTCGATCGCGAGCCACTTCCAGTCCCTCGGCTTGTCGTCCTCGTCGATCACCTCGAGCCGCGGCTGCTTCTTTCCCTCCGCCGGCGGGAACAGCGCGATGGCGCGCATGGTGCTGAGGTTGTCGGCCTGCTCGCTGGCGACGGTGCCGAGCCCCGGGCCGAGGTTTACCTCCCAGGCGGGCACGTCGAGCGGCTTGCGCTCGGGGTTCTTGAACTCGACGCGCAGGAGGTTGAGCTCTCCGCGAGCCCCGAAACGGAACTCCTTGCGGACCATGAACCCGTCCGGGTGCTTCGCCTCGAAGGCGGACGAGTGCGGCCAGCGCGCGGCGGCGGGCTTGAACGCCAGTCCCGGCCACGTCGAGAAAGTGCCGGGCGCCGGAGCCGGCACGAGCTCGACAAGGCCGAGCGGGCCCTGGAACCGGTAGCTCCCGATCGAGGCGCCGTTCGGGTTGAAGCCGACGGCCGCCTGAGGCGCGGTGAGATCGAGGAGGCGCTCGGGGGCCTTCGGCGGAGCCGAGGGAACGACGCCGCCCTCGTGGGGCGCGACCGCTCCGGCGGCCGGCGCTCCGGCCGCCGGAACCGCCGGCTTCGGAGCGACGCGCTCCATATAGGCGAACCAACCGACGTAGACGGCCATCGAGAGGACGACGGCGAGAAGGAGATTGCGATCCATGGAGGGTGTAGGTTGACTAGCGAGCCGGGACCGGGTCCCAGCCTCCGGGGTGGAACGGATGGCAGCGCAACAGACGCGCGACGACCAGCGCCCCCGCTCGCGGCAACGGAAGCCGCTCGAGGGCGTGGCGCGCGTACTGGGTGCAGGAGGGATGGAAGCGGCAGCTCGGACCACCGAGCGCGCTCCTTCCGACGCGGAACAAGTCGAGCAGTTCGAGCAGCAAGAAACGGAGCGCTTTCGTCACTCCGCCTTCCTCAAAACTCCCGCGCGTTGGCAAAGGTTCAAGAACGATCCCTCGGCATCGCCCAGGCCCTTCCACCGGCAGCCTGGGCGGGGATACGCGACCAGATCGTATCCCGCCGACATGCGATGCTTGTTCAGCCGGAAGGCCTCGCGCAGAAGCCGCTTCACGCGGGCTCTGCGCACGGCGCTTCCGACCTTGCGGCTGACCGACAACCCGAGGCGTGGGCCCGGGGCGGCCGGCTCCGACTCCTCCCGCTTGCGGACCCAGAGCAGCAGGTCCGCGCCCGCGACGCGACGGCCTTTCGTGAAGACGAGTTCGAAGGTCGTGCGTCCGCTGAGACGAGAGTCTCGTCCAAATCCCTGGTTAATCGGGAATGAGCTTCCAGCGGCCCTTTTGGCGCCGCCGGGCGAGAGTCCTGCGACCGCCCGGGGTGCTCATGCGGGCCCTAAATCCGATGTGCTTCGCCCGCTTTCTGCGGTTCGGCCGGTAGGTAGGTAGCATGATAAAGCGATTATATTTCTTGCATCATCTGCTTGTCAAACCCTGGGGCGGGATCATTCGATCACGATGTAGTCGATCTTGCGCGCGGTCCCCGAGGAGGCGCTCTGGCAGGTGATCGTAAAGGAGCTCGCGCTCTTCGCCGTTACCGCGACGGGCGCGCAGTCGGTCAGCGCGGTGGAGTCGCTCGGGGTGAGGATCACGGCCTTAGGAGTCGCCGCGTACGCCTTGTTGAAGGTCACGACGGTATCGCAGGTCCCTCCGCCGACGTCGGCGTCGGGGTCGATGGTGACTGATCCGGCCAAGTCGGTCGAACCGGCGGTAACGGACGCGGTCGGGGCCGTCCCGCAGGTGGATGGTGTTCCCACGGTCGGATCAGTGGTTTGCGTTGCGCGGAGGTGGGCGCCCGCCGCCCCGCCTGCGATCTCGACGAATCCGGTCGCGCCGGTCGAGCTCGGAGCGCCCGGCGTGAGCGTGACTTTTCCCCCTGCGTTCGCGGCTGTGCCGTTGGCGGTTCCAGCGACCAGGACGAGGTCGCCCCCGGCGCCTCCGGTCGTGTCGGTTCCGCCAGCCGCCGCGCGCACCGTGAGGGTCTTGCCGGCGTTCGTCGTGGCCCCCGCGTCCTCGATCCCGATGGTTTCGTTCGCGCCGTTGCCGATCGAAAGCTTGTAGGAGGGGACGGTTGCGCCGAGCCCTACCCTCCCCGCGAAGTAGCTCTGCCCTCCCGCCGAATAGAGGCTGTAATTGGTGCCGCCGGCCGTCTGGTTGTCGATGTAGAGGCCGTAGTTGGTCGTCAGCGAGGCCCCGCCGGTCAACGTCGTGTCCGCGATGTGGATGCCGCGATGGTCCGGCTGCGTGAACGCGGAGCCGCCGACCGTCGGTGTCAGCCGGAGCGACGCGTAGTTGTCCGCGTTCGCGGCGTTGAACGTCGGGCCCAGTAGGATTCCCGATCGTGTGCCGCCGCTGACTCCGTTCGGCAAGAACTCGACGGCGTTGCAGCCTGTGCACCCTGAGGTTTGATACAGGCGGTCGGCGAAGGTGTAGATGCCGTTCGTGAAGGTTACCGTCTGCGAGAAGCCGCTCACATTGCCACCGCTGATCTCCAGCACGCCGCCGGTCACGCGGCGGAGACCGCCGGAGTCCGGCAGGAGGCTCGAGCTGTTCACCGAGTCGGCGGCCAGTTTCGAGGTCTGCACCGCCGCGTCGAAGATCTTGTTCGCCGTGACCGCCCCGGAGGCGAGGCGGTCGGTCTCGACCGCTCCGATCGCGAGCTGGCCCTTCTGCACCGCGCCGAGGACGAGCTTCTCGCTGTCGACGGAGAGCGCCCCGAGCTTGGCGGAGTCGACCGTGCCAAAGAGGAGGTCGCCGAAGGCCGAGCCGTCCTGACTGAGCCGCAGCCGGCTTGTCGCGGCATCCATGTATATCCTGGCGGTCTTCGCCGCGGAAACCGGGGCGTCCGCCGCGAGCATCTCGGTAAAGCCCAGCGTCCCGGCGACGGTCATGCTGGAGATCGCAGAGTTTGTCCCGATGCCCAGTCGTCCCGTCAGGTCGAACGTGGAGAGCACTTTGCCATCTTTGTCTTTCAATTGCAGCAGCGGGCCGGTCTGAGTGACGGACTGGGCTTGAATCTGGACTTGCGGATTCGCCCCCTCTGGGAACACGGTCAGCGGAGGGTTGCCGGTGGTACCGGGGTTGATCTTGATATCGTCCGCCCCCGACGCGATCTCCCGCGTGCTGGTCAGGTGGAGGCCGCCGATCGCAAGGACGTCGGTGGAGCCGTCGCTGGCGCGATACGCCTTGAAGAGGTCGGACCCATCGCCCTGAAGCGCGAAGAACCGATCGTTGGCCGCCACTCCGGTGCGGTTGACGGTCAGCTTGGCCGTGCCCGCCGCGATCCCGATGCCGACCGTGGATCCGTCGGACTGCATCGCGCCTCCGGAAACCTTCTCCAGGCTGGCGGCGTTGCTGTGGAGCTTGTTGACCGTCACCGCGCCGGAGGCGAGGCGGTCGGTCTCGACGGCGCCGATCGCGAGCTGGCCCTTGCCGACCGCCCCGAGGACGAGCTTCTCGCTGTCGACCGAGAGCGCCCCGAGCTTCGTCGAGTCGATCGTCCCGGTGACAAGAGCCTGGTACGAGCCTGTATTCTCGGAGAGGTACAGGCGATCCGTCCCGGTATCGAAGTAGAGCCGAGCCTGATCCGCGGGGCTCGCCGCGGGGGCGCTTCCCAGGCCGCGGACCGTGACCGCGCCGTTGACGTCCAGCGTCGTGTCCGGGAAGTCCGTGTTGATTCCGACCTTTCCGCCCTGCGCGGCGGAGATGACGAAGTTGTTGCTGGTGTCCCGGAGGTAGAACTCCTCGCTCCCGAAGACGGTCATCCTCCACTTCGTGACTCCGGCCCGCTGCAGCACGAAGTTCGGAGCGCCGGCAGGCGAGTCCACCGCGATCTCGCCTCCCGTTGCCGTCATGGCTCCGCCGGAGACCTTGGCTAGACCCGTTTCGTCGCGCAGGAGCTTGGCGCCGGTGACCGCGTCCGCGTTGAGCTTGTCCGTCTGGACCGCGCCCATCGCGATCTTGTTCGTGTTGACCGCGCCGGAGGCGAGGCGGTCGGTCTCGACGGCGCCGATCGCGAGTTGGCCCTTGCCGACCGCCCCGAGGACGATCTTCTCGCTGTCGACCGACAGGGCCCCGAGCTTGGTCGAGTCGATCGACAACGCCCGGACTCCCGCCTCCCGCCAGCCCGAGCCATCGTGCCACTTCAGCGTAGTCCCGTCCCCGGAGTCGATCGCGATGTCGCCGGCGGCCGGCGTTCCGGGCAGAGCGGAGGCGGCCAGCCGGATGCCCGAGGATCCCGCAAGATGCAGTTGGCGCGCGGGAGCGTTCGTGCCGACGCCGACGTTGCCGTCGCTACGGACGACGAACGGCGAGGCCCCGGCGGAGTATATCTGGTAGTTGTTGGCCGCGACGTTCGCGACTCCGGACTGGTCATCGAGGTAGAGACCGTGGTTGTTGGTCACGGTGCCCGCCGTGCGGCTGTTCGTGAAGGCGCGGACGGTGGACATGTCCGTCGTCACGCCGGCGCCATAATGGAAGGACTGCCCGCCGACGGAGTACGCCTTGTCTATCGTGGCTGCTCCGTTGCTGTAGCTTTCCCCCCAGAGGCCGGCGAGATCGGTGAGGCTCCCCGAGGCGTGGTTCGACTCGGCTGTCGCGGCGACGCCGATCTGGACGAAGGTCGCCTGGTTGTTCATGCCGTAGACGCTTAACGTCGGGCTGATGCCGTTGGCGCCGGGGACTCCGTCCTTGCTCCAAGCGTTGTGCATGCCTAGGTAGCCGGGGGAAGGGAAATCGCCGATCGAAGGTCCAGCCCAGAGCCCAGTCCCGTTGGCCGAGCCGGAGGGGATCTGCAGGTGGAGTTTAGCCGTATCCGGCGTTCCTCCGATGCCGATCTTGGATCCGGACACGAGCATCGCGCCGCCGCTGACCCGGGCCAGCGACGCCGAGTCGCTCAGGAGCTTCGTGCTGCTGACCGAGTCGGTCGCGAGCTTATTCGTCTGCACCGCTGCGTCGAAGAGTTTGTTCGCCGTGACCGCGCCGGAGCCGATGCGGTCGGTCTCGACGGCGCCGATCGCCAGTTGTCCTTTTCCGACCGCCCCGAGGACGATCTTTTCGCTGTCGACCGACAGCGCCCCGAGCTTGGTCGAGTCGATGGTGCCGAACAGGATGTCGCCGTAGGCCGAGCCGTCCTGGCTGAGCCGCAGCCGGCTCGTCGCGGCGTCCATGTAGAGCCGCGCCGTCTTCGCCGCGGAGACCGGTGAGTCGGCGGCGAGCATCTCCGTGAACCCCAGCGTGCCGGCGACGGTCATGCTGGAGGCCGGGGCGGCGGTCCCGATGCCGAATTGACCCGACGCCTTGACCACGCCGAGAAGCTCGTCGTTGACCAGCCATTGCATCAGATCGGCGGTCTGGCCCGAAGGCGAGTTGAGCTTGAGGCGGATGTTGCCGGTCGCTCCCGAGTTCGGCGACTCGATCTCGTCCCCGGTCAGCTTCGGCCCGCGGATGGCGCCCACCGCGCGAAGCGAAAAGGCGTTGTCGGGGTCCTGGCCGAGGCCGATGCGCGTCGCCTTGAGGTTCCCGTTCACCTCGGCCAGCGTGTTCGCGCTGACCGCCGTCGCACCGACGGCGACGTTCGTGCCGTCCGTCCACAGCGAGCCGCCGCTCACCTTCGCGAGACTGGCGGCGTCGGTGCGGAGCTTCAACGCCGTGACCGAATCCGTATCGAGCTTCGAGGTCTGGACCGCCCCGTCGAAGAGTGTGTTCGCCGTGACCGCGCCGGAGGCGAGCCGGTCGGTCTCGACGGCGCCGATCGCGAGCTGGGCCTTCTGCACCGCGCCGAGGGCGAGCTTCTCGCTGTCGACCGAGAGCGCGCCGAGCTTGGTGGAATCCAGCGTCAGCGCCGCGACCTTCGCGCCGGTGACCGCGAGGTTGTCGAGATGGCCGGTCTGCACGGCGAGCGCGCCGAGCTTGTTCGCCGTGACCGCGCCGGAGGCGAGCCGGTCGGTCTCGACGGCGCCGATCGCGAGCTGGGCCTTATGCACCGCGCCGAGGGAGAGCTTCTCGCTGTCGATGGAGAGCGCCCCGAGCTTGCTCGAGTCCAGCGTCAGCGCCGCGACCTTCGCGCCGGTGACCGCGAGGTTGTCGAGATGGCCGGTCTGCACGGCGAGCGCGCCGAGCTTGTTCGCCGTGATCGCGCCGGAGGCGAGCCGGTCGGTTTCGACCGCGCCGATCGCGAGCTGGGCCTTATGCAC
>JACQPK010000196.1 GCA_016207565.1 Elusimicrobiota bacterium | reverse complement strand
GCCCCGCCCGGCGCCGACCTCGACGGCGCGCTCGCGAACCTCGCCGCTCTGAAGGCCCGGCTCGAGCCGTCCTCGAAGCGGCTGGAAGACATGCGTTACGGCTCTCTCGAGGACCTGTCCACGATCGACCCCGAGCGCGCCGTCCTGCGGGCGGAGCTCGAGGCCGGGGGCCGCGTGCTCGACGAGAAGCTCGACGCGCTCGAGGCCCTCAAGCGGGCGGCGGTGCTGGTGAAGTTCCAGAAGGTGGCCGCCGGCGGGCTCCGCCCCGGCAATGCCTCCGATCTCAACGCCGCCGTCCGCCTGACGCGCGCCGGAGACGACTTCCTCCACCTCCAGGGCCGCGTCCGCGCCGCGCTGGCGTTCGACGAGAAGTTCTACCGCGAGCGGAAGGCCGAGCTCGACGCGCACGAGCGCGCGCGCGCCCGTCGGCGGAACATCGCGGCGGCGGCGTGCTTCGTCGTCGCGGCCTTCGGCGCCGTCGCGGTGTTCGTGAAGCTCCGCTGACCGGGCTAGCGGAAGTCGCCCCAGGCGAGGTGGACGGCGGTGAGTCCCGCGAGCACGGCGGTCTCGGCGCGCAGGATGCGGCCGCCGAGCATCCACGGCGCCGCCTTGCCCTCGAGCGTCGCGCGCTCGGAGGGAGAGAAGCCGCCCTCGGGGCCCACCAGCAGCGTGATCCGGCGTCCCTCTCCCTTGGGCTCGGGCCGAGGGCCGGCGACGTCGTCGAGGCGCAGGCAGAGGTCGGCGCCCTCCACATGGGGCGACACCAGGAAAGCGTCCAGCGAAGCCGGCGGCAGCAGCTCGGGCAGGGAGCCGCGGCGGCACTGCTTGGCCGCGCGGACGAGTTGGCCCGGCCAGGCGCGCGCCTTCTCGTGCTCGAGCCCCGAGCTCTGGACGGAGTATTCGGTGAAGAGGGGGACGATGCGGCAGACGCCGAGCTCGGTCGCCTTCTGCGCGACGAATATCATGCGCTGGCGGGCGAGCACGGCGCAGGCCAGAGTCAACTCGATGGAGGGCTCCGGAGAGCGCGGCATCCGCTCGTAGGCGACGGCCTTGCCGCCGCCCTCGCCCAACTCCTTGACGCTCGCGCGGTAGCAGGCCCCCGCGGCGTCGCGCACGGTGAACGCCTCCCTTATATTGATGTCGCGGCGGATCAGCCTCCGGGCGAACTCCGCGTCGAAGGCGAACGGGGCGTCGAGCGAGATCGAGGGGAGCTCGAGGGGCGGGTCGCCCGGGGCGTTGTAGCGTCCGGAGGGCTTGGGGCCGGCGGGCGGCTCCGGAGCGCGCCGCCGGCGGACGAAGAGCTTCCCTCGAAAAGGCGGCCGCGGCATCCCGGAGATTCTACTAAACGCCCACCCGGGACACTCGCGGAGCATTTGTCCCCTAGGCCCTCCCTCGCGGTTTTCGGGCGCCGTGTCCGGGGTTCTCCCTCGGGAAAAGAGCGTATTTGGGCCGAAGGTCCCAGGCGCGGCCCGTCCGGGGCGGCTGCCGGGTAGGCCGCACGGGAAGGGCCCGGCGGACTCAGAGTCCTACGGGCCCGCGCCGGGGCGGCGCTACGATGGGGGGTATGAAGACCTCCCTTTGCCGCTTCGCCTGCCTCGCGTTGGCGCTCGAGCCCACCGGGCTTTGGGCCCAACAGGTCGCCCCCGCCGTGGGCGGGAGCGCGCTCGGCCTCCCGGCGGCGGCCGCGGCGGCGGGAGCGGTCCCGCTTCCTCCCGCGGCGGACTACGGCCGCATGACGGGCGCCCTGGGCCGCTCGCAGCTCGACCCCGGGCCGATCAAGCGCATGTGGCTCGTGTACCGCTCGCCCGCGGATCTCGCCGTGATCGAAGCCTCGCTCGCCAAGGTAAAGGCCTCGAACCCCGGCGTGGAGGTGCTGGCCTACGCGGCGGACCAAGTGCTCGCGAAGAAGGAGGGCGGCTACGACGCCTCTCCCGAGGCACGCCGCGCGCTGTCCGACCGCCTCGCGAAGGAAGGCGCGGAGTTCGTCCTCTCGACCGACCAGGACCTCTACGAGCAGTTCCGCGGCCTGCGCGACTCGAACCTCGCGCGCAGGATACCGATGGGCTTCGCCGGACGCAAGTTCGTCTCGGTCGACAAGCCCAGAGCCAGCCTGGACCCCGCGGCGCTGAGCGACCCCAAGGCCTATCCGGCGCAACGCTATCTCTGGCTCGGCGACCCCGCCGGGGCGCCGCGTCGCGCCATCGCCGGGATGGAGGGCGTCCGCCAGAGCCTGGAGGGCGCCGTCCGGGCCGGAGAGGCGGAGCCGCACGGGGACGAGTTCCCGAAGTTCGTGCGCGTCCTCATGAACGGCATGGTGAGGCTCGCCGGCCAGAACGACCCCAAGGATGTCGCCAAGCTCCGCAAGCAGGCGCACCGACTCGCCGGGTACCTGGAGGCGGAGAGGATCGACGTGATCGCGACCGACGATCCGAAGGCGACGCAGGTGCTCGGGCTCATGAAGCGCATGGGCTACCACAAGAGCGTGCCCGTCGTCTGGACGGGGAAGGCCGAGCCGATCGACCCGACGGCGATCCACCTGTCGGTGGGGGACGTCGAAGAAGCCTTCGAGCGGGCTCGGGGCGTGGACACCCTCCCGGAGAACTTCATGGAGATGGGCGGCGTGTCGGCCGAGGGCTACGTCGGCGCCGTGCAGAAGGCGGTCGACTCGGCGCTCGGCGGCGGGCCGACCGGCGGACGCTTCGACGTGCACTTCCTCATGACCAACGGCAACGGCGTCGGGCGGCGCGGGGACGCCAACCCGTTCGGGCACTTCGGCATGGCCGTGACGGACGAGAAAGGGAAGACCCTGGTGTGGACGGTCCAGTACAACAACGGCGGCTCGTTCACGGGCGGACTCGGCGAAGGCAAGCAGCTGACCTTGGCCGAGTACCTATACGGGCTCTGGTACCTGCCCGGCGCGGTGGGGCAGGCGGTGCCGCTATCCGAGGCCGCCGTCTCCAACGTCTTCGACTTCGTCGTCCGGGGGCTCGACGAGGCGCAGGTCGAGGAGATGCGCCGCAAGGCCGCCGAGATCAACGCGCGCCACCTCCGCGGCCGAGACGACTACCACTTCTTCAACTTCGGAGGGCAGACCAACTGCATCAGCCTCGTCACCCAGATCCTGCGGGCCGCGGGCTTCCGCGTCCCCGAGACCGGGACGCAGGACCCGGCTGGGCAGGCGTACAACATGGTCCAGGAGCTCGCCCGATCGCTCTTGAGCGGCCGGCTGTCGCCGAACGACGTCGGCATGGTCGTATTCGAGCGGCCCGCGCACGCGGGTCCCGCGCATTACCGCATCGCCAACACGGCGCTGGCGTCGCCGCTGATGAGCCGGAGCAAGCCGTGGCAGAAAATGAGCCTCTGGGAGAAGATCGGACGGGTGCTGTGCTTCCCGCGCCACTTCGTGGAGGCGCTTCGCGTCCCGGCGTTCCTCGAGGGCTTCGCCGGCTTCGCGAGCCACCGCGTGGTCGTCGGCCCGAACAGCCGGAAGGCGGAGGTCGTCGAGAACGCCCAGTCCCCGCTGCTCAAGCTCCGCGGGGCGGCCTCGACGGTCGCCCGGCTCCGCCGCGAGCGCGTCCCGCTGCTGGAGGCCCTCGCCGCCGTCGAGGAGCGGATCATCGCGGTGCTCGGCTTCGAGGGCTGGCAGGAGAACCCGGCCCAACGGGTCGAGGAGGAGGCGAACGGGGGCCGCCTGGACGCGGCCGCGCGCGCGAGGCTCGAGGCGGACCTCGCCGAGCACGATCGCCTGGCCGTGGACCTCGCCCTCAACCGCATCGACGAGCAGATCGAGCTGCGCCGCATCGACTTCCTGAAGGTGCGCGTGGTCGATCCGACGGGGCGCTACGGCGCGCGCCTCGAGCCCTTGCGCGACGCCTACGGCGACATCAACGCGTTCCGGCGCGGGCTGGCCGAAAAGCGCCGGCTGCTGACGCCCGCAGAGCTCGACCAACTGGACGGCCTGAACGCCTTCGTGGAGACGGAGCTCGAGGCCGTGAAGCTGCGCCTGCTCAAGGACGCCGGTCCGGCGATCCCTCAGTCGATCAAGATGATCCTCGGGCAGATCGACCGCGAGACGCTCGAGGACCTGCGCGCGCGCTCCGGCGGCGGCGGCAAAGGCAAGGACGGGAAAGGCAAGTAGCGCCTAATCGGCCGGCGGCCAGACGGTGAAACCGGCGAGAGCGAAGTGCGCGTCGAAGGTGAACGCTCGCTTGAGCCCCTGCCGGCGCATCAGAACGAAGGAGCAGGCGTCCGCGTAGCCGAGGCCCTGGTCCGCGTACTTCTCGCAGACGGAGAGCGCCGCGAAGTGCTCCCGCGGCTCCAGCCGCAGCAACGTCAGCGCTCGTGAGCCGAGGATGCTCCTTCCGCGTTCGGCGGCGAAGCGGCCTCCCGCCCGGCGCCCGAGATAGGTCACGACCTCGTTGAGGACCAGCTCGCTCGTGAACAACCGCTCGCGGCGGGCGGCCAACTCCTCCCAGGCCTCCACCGCCACGGCGTGTTTGCCGTCGCCTTCCAGCCAGCGAGCGATGAACGCTCCGGAATCGACGAAGATCACGGCTTATCGCCGTAGAGGTAGTCGTCCAAACGCGTCGAGGAGTCCTTCGGCACCGCGCCCCGGTAGGCGGAGCGATCGCACAAGAGCGAGTCTTGGCCCGACCGGGGGCGCGTCGCGTCGAGCGCCGCCGCCATGGCCTGGCGGACGAACTCGCCGAAAGAGACCCCGCGCTTGCGCGCCTCCGCGATCGCGGCCTGCTTGAGGTCCTCGGGGATCATCAATGCCGTTCGCACCATGATATATGCATAATAGCATAACTTCAGCCGGGGTTCCAGCGCCGGCTACGACGACACGCTCGTGTAGCGCCCGAGCGCGTCCCGCCAGAACCAGAGCGAGGCCGCCATCGCCGCGAGCGCGATGCCGAGCGCGTAGAGGACCTGCAGCGGCGTGAGGAGCCCGAGCAGCGCCATCGCCGGGAACGAGGTCATCACCCCGATCGGAAGGACGAAGGTCAGCACGAGCCGCAGCGCGCCGCCGTAGATGTCGACCGGGAAGCGGCCCAAGAACATCAGCTCCCGATAGATCCAGATCGTGTTCTCGAGCTCCTGCGTGCGAACGGCGATCGCGGCGACGGCGATGTGGATCGCCAGGGCGATCAGGACTCCGTTGACGAGGAGCAGCCCGTAGGCCGCCAGCTCCAGCGGCGAGATGGGCCCGAGCCGCGTGCAGGTGAGCCCGAGGAGCGCGAGCACGGGCACGAGCGTCGCGACGTCCAGGAAGTCGACCGTCGAGGCCGCGAGCCGCACGAGCGGCGGGCAAGGCTGGATGAGGTAGTAGTCGAGGTCTCCGTCCTGCACCGCGCGGCGGGCGCCGTAGATGCCGCGGAAGAACACCTGCGCCGTGATGTCGACCACGTTGTAGGTCAGGAAGAAGAGCACGGTCTGCGCGAGCGTGTAGCCGCCGAGCGACGTCGTGTGGGTGAAGATCGCGACGATGTAGGCGAAGAAGAAGAACAGGCGGATCAGCTTGCCGAGCAGAAAGCCCAGGGAGCCGACGCCGTAGGAGAGCTGCGCGTTGAAGCTCATCACGGCCATCCGCATCCACACGCGGAGGAACTTCCGGAGCTCCATCAGCCTCCCTCCGCGGCGTATGTCCTGAGCCCGCGCCGCCAGACGAGCTGGGTCGCCAGCCACGCGAGCGCGAGCCAGCCCAGCTCGACGGCGAGCAGGCGGACGGCCTCCGCCGGACCGACGCGCTCGAGGTAGATGTTGATCGGGAAGAAGACGAGGTAGGGGAACGGCGTCGCGCGCAACACGGCCTGCAGCGCGCTGGGGAGCACGTCGATCGGGAAGAAGCTGCCCGCCGCGAAGTTCAGGAAAAGCTCGAAGCAGAACAGCGGCCCGCCGGACTCCGACGTCCAAAACGCGAGGCAGGCGACCACGAACTCGAGGAAGAAGAAGAGCAAGGACGATGCGGCCACCGCGGCGACGAACAGCGCCCAGGTCTCGAGCCGGGCGGGCCAGTAGATCGGCGCCTCAAAGAGCAGCGCGAGCACTCCGACCTCGAGGAGGGCGGAGAGCAAGTGGATCGTCTTCTGCGCCAGGTCGAGCGAGAGCGAGTAGCCCTGGTAGCTCAGCGGCCGGAGCAGGTAGCTGGAGATCCGTCCGTGGGAGATCTCCTGCACGAGCTCCCAGCCGCGTCCGGTGAACACGAACGAGCGCATCAGGTTCATCAGGAGGACGTAGGTCAGGATCTGCGGGCGGCTGTAGCCCAGGAACTCGTCTTTGCCGCGCAGGATCGCCTCCCAGAAGTAGTAGAGGGCGAGGATCGCCGCGAGCCCGCCGACGCGGTCCATCAGCAGCGTCGCCCGGTGCTGGAGCACGTTTTGGAGGCTCAGGCCGAAGACGTAGAGGTACTTCCTCACGAGCCGTTCGCGAAGATCCGGCGCACGACCTCTTGGATGGGCGTCTCCTCGATCGTAAGGTCGACGACGGGAAACGCCGAGAGGAGCCGCGCGGCCCGGGCCGACACCTCGCCGCGGGGCACCTCGAGGGTCGCCCGCAGGTCGGAGGCTTCGATCACCTTGCCGACGGGCTCGAGGTCGGCGGCCGCCACGCGCTCGCGGAAGTCGACGCGGATCACCCGGACCGGCGCGTACCGCTCGACCACCTTGCGGAGCAGGCCGTCGTAGAGCAGGCGGCCGTGGTCGACGATGAGTATCCGCCGGCAGAGCTCCGCGACGTCCTCCATGTTGTGGCTCGTGAGGAGGACGGTGGCGTGTTGGCGGCGGTTGTAGTCGAGGATGAAGCCGCGCAGCCGCTTCTGCATCACCACGTCCAGCCCCAGCGTCGGTTCGTCGAGGAGCAGGAGGCCCGGCTTGTGCAGGATCGCCGCCGCGAGCTCCGCCTTCATCCGCTGCCCGAGCGAGAGCTTCTTCACCGGGACCGAGAGGCAGTCGGAGAGGTCGAGGAGCTCGACCAGCTCCCCGAGGTTCCGGCGGTACTCCGCGTCGGGGATCTCGTAGATCTCCTGGTTGAGGCGGAACGTCTCCTGCGCGGGGATCTCCCACCAGAGCTGGGAGCGATATCCCATCACGAGGGAGAACCGTTTCTGGAACGCCGCCTCCCGTCGCCAGGGGACATGGCCCAGTACGAGCGCCGAGCCGGACGTCGGGTGGAGCAGACCCGAGAGCATCTTGAGCGTCGTCGTCTTGCCGGCGCCGTTGGCGCCGAGGAAGCCGACGAGCTCGCCCTCCTCGATGGAGAAATCGACGTCGACGACGGCCGGGATGTCGCGGAAGCGGCGGTGGACGAGCGCCTGTACCGAGCCCCAGAGGCCGGGGTCTTTTTCCGGCACCCGGAAGGTCTTCGAGAGGCCCTTCACCTCGATCGCGGCCATTTCCGCTCATTCTACGATTTCGGTAGACTACCCGACGTGAGTGCCCTCGTTCTGGCGGTCTCGATCCTCGCCGGGCTCGCCTCGGCCCAGGACTACCGCGACTACCTCTGCAAGGAGATCGGGCGGCCGTTCTTCAGGAGCTCGGACGGGCTCGTCCGTCTCGCGCGGCGCCACGCCCATCCGATCGCCTTCGCCCGGCACAAGCCCTCGAAGACGAAGCGCATCCTCGTGGTCGGCGAGTCGGTCGCGGCGAAGCTCTGGAGCGCCGAGCGCGACGCCTTGACCGAGGCGGCCGCGAATGCCTGGCCCGGTTGGCGGATCGAGGTCCTCAACGCCGGCATGACCGCCTACAACAGCCGCCGGATCGCCGCCGTGCTCGAGGAGGGGCTGGCCTTCGAGCTCGACGCGGCGATCGTCTTGTCCGGCAACAACGAGCACGACGCGCTCGAGCTCTGCCCGAGTCTATGGGAGGGGCTCGAGCGGAAGTTCCTGCGGTCCGCGATCTACCACCGCGCCATGCGCGCGGTCGAGAGGTCCGCCGAGGACAAGATCCGCGCGGTGTCTTTGGCGCGCCATGAGTTCCACCTGCGGCGCATGGTCCGCGCCGCGCGGGCGAAAGGCGTGCCCATCGTCCTAGCGACGCTCCCCGCCAACGAGCGCGACCTCCCGCCCGCGGGCGAGGCGCCGTTTTCCGAGGCGGACTTCGCGGGGGCCGCCGCCGCGCTGGAGCACGGGCGCGCGGCGGAGGCCGCCCGGGTCTTCGAGCGCCGGGCCGCGCATAGGCCCGAGGACGCGATGACGCTGTGGTATCTCGGCCGCGCCCAGCAGGCCGCCGGCGCGGGCGCCGCGGCGCTCGGCTCCTACCAAGAGGCGGTCCACCACGATCCCAAGGGAGACCGGACGTCCACCGTGCGCAACGACTTGATCCGCCGGGTCGCCAAGGACGAAGGCGCCGCCGTCGCCGACCTTGAGCGCGCCTTCCGGGAGGCGGCGGGCGGCGGGCCCATCGGCGGGGACTTCCTGGCCGACGGCGTGCATTGGTACGCGCGCCTCAACCCGTTCGTGGCCGCGCGCCTCTTGGCCGCCCTCGGCGCCCCGGTCGCGTCTCCGGCCCCCGCGCCCGCCGCTTCGGCCGTTCGGCGCGAAGAGCTGCTCCAGACGCTCCTCTACGGGATCCGGAACGTCTCCTACTGGGCCGGCACCGACCAGAAGGGGGCCTTGACCGAGGTCTCCCTCGCGCTATTGGACCGCGTCGACCGCGAGGCGGCGGACTGGCTCCTCGAGCTGTCGCGCTCGAAGGCCAAGCTCAGGCCGAGGCTCGCGTCGAACTACTGGGTCCAAGACCTCGCCGCCGACATCGACCAGTGGTGGCCGGTATACCTCGCGCACGTCGGCGAGATGCACCGGCGCAAGGGAAAGACCGGGCTCGCCCTCGAGTTCTTCGATCACGCGCTGGCCGCGTCGCCCGGGCGGTGGCGGACCCGGCTCTGGCGCGCGATCTCCCTTAAGGCACTCGGGCGCGGGAAAGAGGCAGGCGACGAGCTGAAGGCGCTCGAAGACCGGCGGGACCCGGTCGTCGCCGCCGTCGCGGCCGCGTACTAAAAAAGTAAAGCCTGGGGACAGTCCCCACCCTTTACTTTTTACTCCTCCTCGAACTCCTCCTCCGGCGCGACCTGCGGCTGGGCCAGCGGCACCGAGCCCGACTGCGGAACGGCGCGCTTGAATCGCGCGCGAGGCGCGGCCGCGGGCATCGAGGTCCCCTGGTCCCACGCGTCGCCCGCCGGCTGCGGGGCCTCGTCGTCGCCGTCGTCGCGCGACCGGGCGGGCGAGGGCTGGAACGCCGCGGGCGAAGCTCCGGCAGGCGCCCCGCCGGCGGGACCCGCGGAGGCGCCGAACGCGTCGCCGATGGAGGGTAAGGCCTCGAGCTTGAAGCGCGGCGCCGCGGCGGGCGGGGCCGCGGCCGAGCGCGCCGGCGCCGGGCGCGCGGCCGGCGGCGGCGCCGGGGCGGGTTCGTCCGCCTCGGGCGGCGCAGGCCGCCAGCGCGGCTGCGGCCGCGCTTCGCGGTACATCGGAACGCTCCCGGCCGCGCCGCGCTCGCCGGGGGCGAGGGAGCGCTCGAGGGCGCCGACGTCCTCATACACCGGGGCGACGGGCGGTCGTGGCGCGGGCTTCGCGACCAGGCCGGTCCACGGCAGCCGGTGCAGCGTCGTGGAAAGCCCGGCCACGCTCGCCCAGAGGAGGGCGAGCGCGGCGACTCCGCCGAGGAGTCCTCTCAGGTGCGCCACCTCCGCAGTATAGCCCCCGAACCGCTCTGGCGGCAGAGGGGGTCGGCTGCTACACTTTGGAGGGCATGACCGGCCGAAAGGACGAGAAGGAGCGTAAGGGCGGGGGGATCGTGTTTCCCTTCGGCGGCATGTCCGCCGACGGGTTCCTCCGGTGGCTCCTGACCGCCCCCGAGGCCTGGCTCGCCCGCATCGGCGCCGCGGCCGCGCTGTCTTTGAACCTCGCCTGGCTCGCGGCCGCCGTCGCGATGCCGCCGGCGCCCGCGAAGGGCGCGCAACTGCCGGGCTTCGCCGCGCGGCCGAGCCTCGACATGCGCGACACGCTCTTCTCTCCGCGCAGCATGATCACCGGCTTCAAGACGATCCTCGCGCCCGACTTCGCCGCGAGCGAAGGGGCGCCGGAGCGAGGCGCCCCGGCGGGCGGCGCCGCCTCGGCGGAGTCGCCGCTCCCCGACGTCGGCTCGAACCTCGCGCGCCCCGGCGAAGGCGGCGAAGGCGAGGCCGGCGGGGAAAAAGGCAGGAAAGAGGGCGGAGAGGGCAAACCCGGCGAGGGAGCGGAGGCCGCGGCCTTGGACGCAGCCGCGGCGGGAGGGCGCGGCGGCTCCGGCGCTTCGATGGGCGGGCTGGCCGGCCTGCGCGGTCCCGGCACGAGCGGCGCGTCGAGCTCGGCCTCGATGCCCGCCGGAGTGACCGGCGGCTCGCTTTCGCGCGCACGGCAGGCGCTACTCCCCGGCCGCAAGACGATCGCGCGCGCGCCAGCGCGGTCCCGCGGTGCGCTCGGCCAGCTCAAGTTCGCCAAGAACATGTCGAACCAAGGGAAGCTCGCGCCCTCCTCCGAGCGCTCCTATGAGGCGGCCTCCACCGCGTTCCAGGGCCAGACCGCTCAGCCCGGCGGGATCCCGGCGGTCGGCGGCGTTCCCGTGGGCGCGCCGGCGCCGCAGGACACGCCCGGCGAAGGCGGGCCGACGTTCGGCCGCGCGCCGCCGACCTGCCCGGCGGGCTACACCTTCGACGGCAGCGACTGCCTGCCGCCGCCGACGAAAGACGTCACGCCGTACAAGAACCTGGTCGAGCTCGCGCGGAAGTTCCTGATCGCCGCCGCGATCCTCGGCGCGCTCGGCCTGTTCATGCTCATGAAGGGCGGCCCGAGCGGTCAGCTCCTCGGCGGACTCCTGCTCGGCGCCGCGCTCGCGCTCGCGCTCGCCGCGATGGCGATCGGCAACACGATCAAACAGGACTACGACCAGACCCCCCAGAAAGAGGCGATCGACCGCCAGGCCCAGAAGCCCTTCAAGTCCCGCTAGGCGTTGACCGAGGCTTTTCGCAAGCGTAACCGGGCTTTTGCCGTCACCGGCTAAGCTTTCGTTAGACCCGGATGAAACCCCCTCTCCTCCTGGCCGTCCTGCTGCTGTCGCCTCCCTCGTTCGCCGCCGAGCCTTTGCCGCTCGAGGCCCGCGTCCGCGAGCTCGAGGAGGCGGTCCGCCGCCTCCGCGACGAGCATGTCGCGCAGCGCCTCGAGACCGCGCTCAAGCGCGCCGAAACGCTGCGCGCGGTCTTCACGTCGTGCCTCTTGCCCAGAGCCGACGGCGAGCCCTGGGTCAATCCCGGCCAGATCGAGTTCCCGGTCGTGGACGCTCCGACGTACGCCGCGCTGCGCGAGCGCCTGCCCTGGCTGCCGGCGGCCATCGCCGAGAAGGCCGTGTTCCCCGGCCCCAGCCAGCCGCAAGTCCATGCCCTTCTGACCGAGTTCGCGTTGCTCCTGCGCGAGGCGGCCGCCGCGTCCGCTCTGGCCGAGCCGCGGATCCGGGTCCTCACGGATTGGGCCTACGAGACGCGCTTCCGTTGGCCCGGCAGCGACTTCCTCATCCGCGTGCTCGAATGGAAGCCGAAGCAGGAGATCGAGGATACGCTGCGCGACGCCGCGCGCTGAGCGCGTTCCAAGACCACATGCGGACGTGGTTCCGCCGTTACGCCGTCGCTACAGGACCCTGTTATAAGGAAGGGGGAGGGACAACATGGGTCGGATCGGAAAGGCGGCGGAGCTCGCGATGGAGTCGGTCAGCCTGGCGCTGCGGGCGGCCGGGGTGCTCCTGATCGGGGAAGAGGCGGACGAACGCGTGTCGCGGCGCGGCTCTCGGGTCGGGGCGCGTTCGCGCCGATAGGAAAATTGGCCAGGCCTGTTCTCATACGACATCATACATGCTATTGCAACTCGGGATCGTTCAGGCTACACTAACCGCATGCGAAAGAACCTCACGATCTCGCTGGCCCCCGAGGATTGGGAGAAGGTCCGGGACATGGCGCGTCAGATGGGCGGGACCTACAGCGAGGTATTCCACCGCCTAATTTGCGCGGGCTTCGGGTCTGCCGTCAATGAGCCGCGGGTCGCGAAATACAGGGCGCTTCTGCGTCCAGAGGCGGATTACCGCAAGCGGCGTGCCGCGGCGATGCTCAGGCTCAGCAGGCGCCGGAGGGGATAGGTGTCCGGCATTCCACGGCATCAGCGCCAGTGGGACATTTATCGCGCCAACCTGGGCGACGGCGCCGATGACCTGATCCTCGTTCTATCCTCGGACGAGACGAACCGGATCCTGGCGACTCAGATCCTGCTCTGCGAGGTGGGTCCGCGCAGCCTGCAGCCTCTGACGCCCAATCCCGTGGCCGTGAGCGTGAGGTCCGAAGAAACAGGTTTGCCCGACGCTGCCGTGATCGACGTGGCCACCATGGCTACCGCTCCGAGGAACTGCCTGGTCTCCCTCGAAGGACGGCTCGAGCCGGTCCCACAGAGGGTAGCGGTGCTGCGTGGCGTCGAGATCCTGGTAGGATTGGCGCGCTGGCCGTAATGGACCGCGAACTCGGCGCCGGGACGGGGCGAACGATCGTGTGGAAGGGGCGCGCGGACGGCTAATTCCGAGCGACGAACGTCGCGCGCGCGGCTCGGAGCGCCAAGAATCCCTCCCAGGTGAATGCCTCCGCCGCGCCTTCGCGGTCGCCGGCATCGAGGCGCGCCCGGTAGGTCGAGCAGCCGCACGATGCCTGAGGGAAATCCGTTGCCCTCCGACGGGGGGGTTTGCTATCATGGCCCCTCTATGTACGCGATCATCGAAACAGGCGGAAAGCAATTTTGGGTGTCGCCCGGGGACGTCGTTCGGGTCGATAGACTCGAGGCCGAGGCGGGGAAGGAGCTGACGCTCCAGGCGCTTTGGGCCGCGGGCGAGCCCGGCGCGGCGGAGTCGTCCAAGAAGCTCCCCAGCGCCAAGGTCACCGTCGAGGTGCTGCGGCACTTCCGGGGACCGAAGATCATCGTCTTCAAGAAGCGCGTCAAGAAGGCGTACCAGAAGACGATCGGCCACCGGCAGGATCTCACCGAGATCCGCGTGAAAGACATCTCCCTCAACTGACATGGCCCACACAAAAGCGCAAGGCTCTTCCTCCAACGGTCGCGACAGCAACGGCCAGCGGCTCGGCGTGAAGCGCTACGGCGGCGAGCAGGTGCTCGCCGGCGCGGTGCTGGTCCGCCAGCGCGGCACGAAGTTCCTGCCCGGACTCAACGTCGGACGCGGCAAAGACGACACGCTCTTCGCCAAGGTCGACGGGGTGGTCAAGTTCGTCTGGGCGAAGAAGGACAAGAAGGCGGTCACGATCGTCCCCGCCGCGTCCAAGTAGCCGCACAAGCCTACGAACTTCGTAGACAAAGTCCGCGTCACCGCCAAGGCCGGCCAGGGCGGCGATGGGGCCTTGTCGTTTAGGCGCGAGAAGTTCATCGAGTTCGGCGGTCCGGACGGCGGCGACGGCGGCAAGGGCGGCGACATCTGGCTCGTCGCGGACCGGAACCTCGGCACCCTCCTCGACTTCGCGCGGCATCCCCACCTGTTCGCCAAAGACGGCCACAAAGGCAAGGGCGCCAACAAGACGGGCGAGAGCGCCGAGGCTCTCGTGGTCTCCGCCCCCATCGGAACGGTCGTCTACAAGAACGACCGGCTCCTGGCCGACCTCTCGAAGGAAGGGGATCGGGTCCTCGTCGCGAAGGGCGGCCGCGGGGGCCGCGGCAACCTCTCCTTCAAGTCGCAGCGCGTCACCACGCCTCGGATCGCCGAGAAGGGCCAGCCCGGCGAGGTCGCGGAGCTCGAGCTCGAGCTCAAGCTGATCGCCGACGTCGGGTTGGCCGGATTTCCGAACGCGGGGAAGTCCACGCTCTTGTCGCGGATGTCGCACGCCAAGCCGAAGGT
>JACQPK010000204.1 GCA_016207565.1 Elusimicrobiota bacterium | reverse complement strand
GTCCTTCGCGTTTCATCTGTTGCAGCCCGCCGTCTAACGGGGAAAACGGCGGAACGCAGAGGTCCGCAAAGTAACGAAAAGGCCGCAGAGGGAAGGAGAACAAAATTATCCCGAAACCCTCGACGGGGGGAGGTGGTCAACCGACGAATCTAGGCTAGCGGCTGTCGCGGATGAGCTTCTCGAGCTCGTAGGGGAGGGAGAACTTCACGTCCTCCTCCACTGTCTCGAACTCCTCGACCTGGGCCACCCCGAAGTTCCGCTTGCAGTAGTCGACGACCTCCTGCACGAGGATCTCCGGACAGGACGCGCTCGCCGTGAGGCCCAGGGTCTTGATGGAGGTCAGCCACTCCGGGCGGATGTCCGTGGCGCGCTCGATGAGGTAGGAGCGCGAGCCCTTCGCCTGCGCCACCTCCTTCAGCCGCACCGAGTTGGAGCTGTTGGGGGCGCCCAGGACCAGCAGCACGTCGATATGCGGAACGATCGCCTTCACCGCGTTCTGGCGGTTCTGCGTCGCGTAGCAGATGTCGTCCTTCTTCGGCACGGCGAGCTTGGGGAAGCGGCGTTTGAGCGCCTGCACGATCTCCGCCGTGTCGTCGAGGCTGAGCGTCGTCTGGGTGAGGTAGGCGACCTTGGTCGGGTCCGGGACCTCGACCGTTTCCGCGGCCTCGGCGTCGCCGACGACGCGGATGTGCTCGGGCGCCTCGCCCATCGTTCCGATCGTCTCGACGTGGTCCCCGTGGCCGATGAGGATGATGGTGTAGCCTTCCTTCGCGAGCTGGATCGCCTCGAGGTGCACCTTCGTCACGAGCGGGCAGGTGGCGTCGATGACCTTGAACTTCTTGGCCCGCGCCTCCTCGCGCACCTGCGGCGAGACGCCGTGCGCGGAGTAGATCATCCACACGCCCTCGGGGACGTCCGCGAAGTCCTCGACGAAGATGGCGCCCTTCGCGCGCAGCTCGTCGACGACGTAGCGATTGTGGATGATCTCGTGGCGGACGTAGACGGGGCGGCCGCAGACCTCGAGGGCCTTCTCCACGATGTCGATCGCCCGGACGACGCCCGCGCAGAATCCGCGGAGCTTGGTCAGCACCAATCTCTCGATCTTCACCTGCCGTTCGGTGAAGATCGAGCCAGATTCAGTCTTCATGGTTTTCCTCATGCCGTCGCCGCGGTCGTTTCGGTCTTCCGGAGGTTCATCCAGTCCGCGATGCGCTCGACGATCTTCTCCGTCGAGATGCCGGCGGCGTCGTAGAGCTTCGCGGGGGCGCCGTGCTCGATGAAGCCGTTGTGGCCGAGCCGCAGCACCTGGTAGCGGCCGAAGCCTCCGCCGTTGGCGGCGGCCCCCGTGACGGCGCCGGGGGCGGCGAGCGCCTCGAGCACGGCCGAGCCGAAGCCGCCTTCGAGGACGTGGTCCTCGACGGTGATCAGCTTCGGCGTCTGCGTCACGATCTCCTTGAGGAGCGCGGCGTCCAGCGGCTTCACGAACCGCATGTTCGCGACGCCGACCTTCACGCCGTACTCGCGCTCCAGCCGCTCCGCCGCAGCTAGGGCGGGGTGGACGCGGTTGCCGATCGCGAGGATGGTCGCGTCGCGCCCCTCGCGCAGCAGCATGCCGCGGCCGATCGGGAGCGGCTGGGGCTCGGGGTCCATCGCCACGCCGATCGAGTTCCCCCGAGGGTAACGGATGGCGACCGGCCCCTCGTGGGTGAGCGCCGTCTTCATCATGTGCTGGAGTTCGTTCTCATCGGCCGGCGCCATGATCGTCATGTTCGGGATCATGCGCAGGTACGCGAAGTCGAAGACGCCGTGATGCGTGGGCCCGTCCTCGCCCACGAGTCCGCCGCGGTCGAGCGCGAAGACCACGGGGAGTTTCTGGAGGCAGATGTCGTGCTCGATCTGGTCGTAGCCGCGCTGCAAAAACGTCGAGTAGATCGCCACGACCGGCCTGAGGCCCTCGCAGGCGAGGCCGCCCGCGAAGGTGACCGCGTGCTGCTCGGCCAGCCCGACGTCGAAGTAGCGGCGGGGGAATCGGTCGCGGAAGAGGTCCGTTCCGGTGCCTTCGGGCATCGCGGCGGTGACCGCCACGATCCTGGGGTCTTTCTCCGCGAGCTTCACCAGCGACTGGC
>JACQPK010000187.1 GCA_016207565.1 Elusimicrobiota bacterium | reverse complement strand
CTTATATATACGGCAAACCCCGGAAAAAGTTCCCTGCTCCGACGAGACTTACGCGCTTCTGCCGCGCGCTCGGAAGAAAAGCTCTATATTCGTCTGTTACTCCCGGTACCGGGAGTAACGGAGCGATATATGCGTTTTCCGGCGATCGCGCGGGCTCGCGGGGATTTACGGGGGTGCGGCCTAGTCGTACCAGTTGTAGAGGCTTCGGCGGCGGCGGCGGTAGCCGCGCGGCGTCAGGATCCACTTGAAGATCGAGAGGTAGCCGTCGGCCGCGTCGGCCGGCTGCGCGAAGAGGAAGTACAGCGAGACGACGCACGCGGCGAACCCGAAGCCGATGTAGTGCTCCGGCTTCGCCCCGGCGAGGCCGCCCGCCGCCGTGATGGCGGACCAGGTCTTCATCTCGCCCTTGCCGTAGACCATCAAGCCGACCCCGACGACGAGCCAGAAACCGCCGTGGAGCTGCCAGCCGGGCGTCCCCGCGATCGGGGACTGCGCCGGCGGCGCCGCGGAGAGCGGAGGCGGCGCCGGCAGGTCGGGCAGCCGGGCCCCCACGACGATCGGCGGCGGCTCCGGAGCGGGCGCGGGGGGAGGCGCCCCGGCGGCCGCGGCGGGTCGGGCCTGCTCGGCGTCGGTGGGGTTTTGGACGCCGAGCAGCTGCCGGACGACGCGCAGCTCGCTGGCGTCGAGCCAGAGTCCGCCGCAGGGCGCGCAGCGGTCGACGACCAGCATCGGGTTGATGAAGCCGCCGCGCAGCATCGGCTTGGCGCACCGGACGCACGCGCGCTCGCCTTGCTTGAAGTCGAGCAGGCCCTCCGCGGCGGGCTTCCCCATGATGCGCGACAGCTCGCCGGCGTCGAACCAGATCCCCCGGCACTTCGGGCAGGCGTCGTAGGCGACCCCGGAGCGGTCGAGGCGCTCCTCGAGCGCCTCCGTCTTGCAGGCCGGACAGGCGGGCATGCCCTCTAAGTAACACCCGGCGGCGTTCGCCGTCAAGGCCGGAGCAGCCCGGCTGAGGCACCTGGACGGATCGGATCCTCGGTCCCTCTCCCTGCCTTTTGGTTGACGGGCACCGGCGCCGGCTCTATACTGGCGGCGTGGTCCGCGTCGCGGCGCTCCTGCTCCTCCTCATGGCCCGATTCTCCGTAGCGGCCGACCTCGGCTCGCGAGAGCTCAGCGAGGATCTCGAGCGCATCGCCGCTGGCGCGCGGGAGCCGATCGAGCAACTGGGCCGGCTGCGCCCGGCGTACGCTTCCGCCGACGACCTGGCCTCCATCGACTCCGAGCGCGACCGGCTGCGCGCGGAACTCGAGGAGCACCGGCGGGCCTACGAGCTGAAGTTGGAGGCGCTCGAGACCGTCAAGAATTCCCGCCGGAGCCCCGAGTTCCATGTGGCGCTCCTCAACTCCCTGGCGCGTTCCGACCCCTCGCTGCTCGCCGAGGCGAACCGGCTTGCCCCGTTGTGGAAGAAGCATAAGGAGTTCCGCTCCGAGCTGAGGGCGAGCCTCGAGGAGGATCAGGCGGCGTACGCGGCCCGGAAGACGACCCTCGAGCGCCGGCGGACGCGTCGGTTCCTGGCGGCCGGCCTCCCGGCCGCGTTCCTGCTCCTCGCCGCCGCCGCCGTCGCGCTCCGGAGACGGGATCACCGTCGTGTGCTATCTCTGTTCGCGGCGGCTCTGGCGATCTCGGGCTGCGGCAAGTCCCTTGAAGAGGCGCTGACCGGCCGTCCGAACGCCCCCATGAGGGTCGTCGACAGCACGCTCCGGATCGTCGTGTTCCGGCCGGCCAGGTGCGCGGCGTGCGAGGCCCTCGCGGTGACGCTCGCGGACGTCCACCGGCGCCTGGGCCCTCGCGTCGAGGTCCAGGATTTCCCCGAGGGGAGGGAACCAACGGCGGAGTGGATCGCGGCGCTCAAACGCAGGGCGGGGGCCGACGCCGTCGCGACGAAAAGCCCGGATCGGCCCTATGCCTTCGTGGTGGACGCCGACAACAGTATCCTGTGGCATGGCGATCCGACCGACTCCTCGGACCGCCTCACGGCCGAGCGCATCCGCCTGTTCGTCTCCGACTACGATGGACGCCACGCCCACTGGTAGCTGAAATATTCCGCCGGTCGCGGACGTAGCCCCGAGGTGCGGCGGGACGCCACCCGCCGCGCGGAGGGGATATGGGTCTCACTCGCTGGGCGTCCGCCGGTCTCGCCCTCACCGTCTTGACCGGGCTCTCGCTCTATTGGACCGGAAGGCCGCCGAAGGGGCCGCCCAAGCTCTCCAAGCCCGACTCCGTGTGGAACGGCGTGATCGCCTCGCATACGACCGGCGTCGTGTCCCGCAAGAGCAAGCTCTACGTCCGGTTCAGCTCCGACGTGTTCGGACCCGAGGCCGAGGGCAAGCCGGCCCGAGGCGTCTGGACGCTCAGCCCCGCGGTGGACGGCGAGCCGGTCGTCGCGGGCCCGCGCGAGCTGGTGATCGTGCCCGGCTCGGAGCTCGCTGCGGGCGTCTTCTACGTCGGGCGGGTGAAGGCGGGCGGGCTGGGCGGCGTGCCGGCGGCCTCGGGGGATTACGAGTTCTCGTTCCAAGCCATGCCGCGCGACTTCTCGCTCACGCTCGACGGCCTCGTCCGGGGCGCGGGGCCCGACGAGTGGCAGGTCGGCGGCACGGTGACGACGACGGACGCGGAGTCCCCGGACGACGTCGAGAAGCTCCTCGTTGCGAGGTTCGAAGGCGAGAAGCTCCCGGTCGCCTGGACCCACCCGGGCCCGAAGGGCCCGCAGAGCCCTTTAGGGCACCCGGCCGGCTCCAACGCCCACGGCTACGTCGTGACCGGCATCCGGCGGCAGGCGCAGACCCGGATGCTCACGTTGGTCTTCGACGGGAACGCGATCTCCGCCGAGCGGCGCGAGACGCGGGAACTGGACGTCACGGGAGCCGGGGTCTTCAAGGTCACGGACATCCGGGCGGTCCAAGGCGACGGCCAGCACGTCGCGATCTATTTCTCGGACGAGCTCAGCCCGGAGCAGAGCCTCAACGGCCTGGTCACGCTCGAGCCGGGCGCGTTCACGACCCGCGTCGAAGGCAACGTCCTGAAGCTCTTCCCGCAGAGCCGCATCGTCGGCACGGCCACGGTGACGCTCGACGCCAAGGTCCGCAACCATCGGCTCGCCGCCCTGGGCAAGCGCGAGAGCCGGACGCTCGCGTTCCCGGGCCAGAAGCCCCAGCTGCGCTTCGTCGGGCAAGGCGTGATCCTGCCCGGCGAGGAGGCCGTGAGCATTCCCTTCGAGACGCTGAACCTGAACGCCGTTCAGGTGACTGCGTTTCGCGTCTACGGCAAGAACATCGGCCAGTTCCTGCAGGCCAACACGCTCGACGGCGAGCGTGAGCTCGATCGCGTCGGCCGGTTCCTTTGGCGGAAGACCATCACGCTGCCCAAGGGACCGGTCGACCATTGGCAGAAGCACTTCTTCGACGCGGGCGAGCTGGCGCGGCAGGATCCCGGCGGCCTCTTCCGCCTGCACCTCTCGTTTGACCGCGCCGGCTCGGCCTACGCGTGCGGCGAGGAGGCCGCGCGGGTCCCCGTGCCGGCGGAGGAGAGGCTCGAGAGCGCGGAGGATCTCAGGGTCAACGACTACTCGAGCTGGGAAGGCGCGGAGTCGTACTACAATCCCGACGGCTCCACCTACTCCGACCGGGACGATCCCTGCAAGGACGCGTATTACCGGCACGGCGGCGGCGTGCGCGCCGCGCGCAACTTCCTGGCCTCGAACATCGGGCTCCTCGCCAAGCGCGATAAGGCGGGGAAGCTCCTCGTCGTCGCGACGGACATCCGCACGGCGAAGCCGGCCGGCAAGGTGGCGATCACCGCGTTCAACTTCCAGAACCAGGCGATCGGGTCCGGGGAGACGGACGCCGCGGGGTTCGTCACGCTCTCGCCCGCCGGCAAGCCGTTCTACCTCGCGGCGAGCCACGGGGCCGAACGGGGCTACCTGAAGGTGTCGGAAGGCACGGCGCTCCCGGTCGGGCACTTCGACGTGGGCGGCGAGCAGCTGCAGGCGGGGCTCAAGGGCTTCGTCTACGGGGAGCGCGGCGTGTGGCGGCCGGGAGACGAGGTCGGGCTCGTCTTCATCCTCGAGGACAAGCAAGGCGCCGTGGCGGACGGCCACCCGGCGACCCTGCGGCTCTACGACCCCAAGGGCCAGCTTGCCGAGACCGTCGTCAACGCCAGGCCGGTGGGGGATTTCTACCGGTTCTCCGTGCGGACCCGCGAGGACGCGCCGACGGGCGCGTGGACGGCGAAGGTCCAGCTCGGCGGCAGCGAGTTCGCCAAAGAGGTCCGGATCGAAACCGTGATGCCGAACCGCCTCAAGATGGCCCTCGACGTCGGCGGCGACGCGATCTACGCGGGCGGGGAGGCGGCGACGGCGACGCTGACGTCCCAGTGGCTGCACGGAGCGAAGGCCTCCGGTCTCAAGGCAGACGTATCGGTCCAGCTCGACGCGATCCCGACGAGGTTCACCCGCTCCTCCGACCACGTCTTCGACGACCCCGCGCGCGAGCTGAAGTCTTCGCCCAGGACCGTCTTCGAAGGCGAGCTCGACCTCTCGGGCAAGGCGACGTTTCCGGTCGCCCTCGAGACCGAGAAGGCGGCGCCCGGCATGCTCGCGGCCCACTTCGTCACTAGGGTCTTCGAGCCGGGCGGAGCCTTCAGCAGCTCGCGCGAGACGAAGACAGTCCACCCTTACGAGCACTACGTGGGGCTCAAGCTGCCGAAGGGCGACGCGTCGCGCAACATGCTGCTGACCGACGTGAAGCACCAGGCGTCCCTCGCCGTGCTCGACGCGAAGGGCGAGCCCCTGCCGATCGGGCGGGTGAAGGTCGCGCTGTATCAGGTCTCGTGGAAATGGTGGTGGGAGAAGTCGGGCGACGCGTTGCCGAGCTTCGAGACCGGCGAGCACGTCTCGCCTCTCCAGGAAGGCGAGGTCGTGGTCCGCGACGGCCGCGGCACGTGGGAGTTCGAGGTGAAGCACCCGAGCTGGGGCCGCTACCTCGTGCGGGCCTGCGACTCCGGCGGGCACTGCGCCGGCCAGATCGTCTACATCGACTGGCCGGGTTGGGCGGGGCGCGCTCAGGAGCAAAGCGGGCCGGGGGCGAGCATGCTCCTCGTGCAGCCGGACAAGCCCGAGTACGCGGTCGGCGACACCGCGAGCCTGCTGTTGCCGGAGGCGACCCAGGGGGAGGTCCTGCTGACGCTCGAGAACGGCTCCCGCGTGCTCAAGCGCGAGTGGGTGGGTGTCGGCTCGGGCGCGCCGCAGGTGAAGTTCGAGGTCACCCCGGAGATGACGCCGACGGTCTACGCGTCCGTCTCTCTGATCCAGCCGCACTCCGGCAAGCGCAACGACCGTCCGGTCCGGCTCTACGGCGTCGTGCCGCTCAAGGTGGTCGACCCCGCGACCGTCTTGCTCCCGGTCATCGCCTCCGACGAGGAGTGGAAGCCCGAGTCGAAGGCCCGGGTCGTCGTCACGGAGGCCGGCGGTCGGCCGATGACCTACACCTTGGCGGTGGTCGACGAAGGGCTGCTCGGCCTGACCGCGTTTCAGACGCCCGACCCGCACGCGCACTTCTACCGGAAGGAGGGGCTCGGGGTCGCCACCTGGGACCTCTACGACTCGGTCATCAACGCCCACGGGGCCGAGCTCGACAAGCTCCTCGCGCTGGGAGGCGCCGACGATGCCTCCCGTGGCGCGCGGCAGGCGCAGGCCCAGCGCTTCCCTCCCGTCGTGCGGATGCTCGGACCGTTCCAGCTCGGGGCCAAGGGCTCGAGCACGCACGAGGTCCAGCTCCCGCCGTACGTGGGCTCCGTCCGCGCGATGGTCGTGGCCGGCCGGGCGGGCGCCTACGGCCGGGCGCAGAAGGAGGTGTTCGTCCGCCAGCCGTTGATGGTGCAGGCCACCCTGCCGCGCGTCGTCGGGCCGGGCGAGGAGATGACGATGCCGGTGACGGCGTTCGTCATGCAGGAGGGGGTCCAGGACGTCACGGTGGACGTGGACCCCGGCAGCCTCTTCACGGTGGCGGGGGCGCGCACGCAAGGGCTGGCCTTCAAGGGCCCCGGCGAGAAGCTCGCGTTCTTCTCGGTGAAGAGCCCGGCCCGGATCGGCCGGGGGCTCCTGCGCGTGTCGGCGGCCAGCGGCCCGCACGGCGCGCGCGCCGAGACGGCCTTGTCGGTCCGCATGCCGAACCCGGTCACCGTCCGCCGCGTCCACGGCGTGATCGAGCCCGGCGGGAGCTGGGAAGGCGCCGTCGCCCCGCACGGCCTTCCGGGCTCCGGCGGCGCGACGCTCGAGGTCTCGGCCGTCCCGCCGCTCGACCTCGAGGAGCGGCTCGGCTCCCTCGTCCGCTACCCGCACGGCTGCGCCGAGCAGACGACCTCGGCGGCGTTCCCGCAGGCGGTGCTCCCCGGCATCGTCACCATGAGCGAGGCCACGGCGAAGGCCGCCGAGGCGAACGTGCGCGCGGGCCTCGAGCGCCTGAGGGGCTTTCAGACCGCCGGCGGAGGCTTCGTGTACTGGCCCGGGGCTGCGGGCGAGCCGGACGGCTGGGTGACGAACTACATCGGCCACTTCATGGTCGAGGCGGAGCGCCGGGGATTCACGGCGCCGGGAGCGATGCGATCCCAGTGGACGCACTTTCAGCGCAACCGCGCCCAGTCCTGGGCTCCGTCCGCGTCCGGTGGCGGCACGCTCGAGCAGGCGTACCGCCTATTTACGCTCGCGCTCGCTGGGGAGGCGGAGCTCGGGGCGATGAACCGTCTCCGCGAGTCCGAGCTCGGCAACACCGCGCGCTGGATGCTCTCGGCCGCCTACCAGCTCGCCGGAGTAGGTGACGCCGCCCGCGCCCTCGTCGAGCGCGCCGGCATCGATCCGCCGCCGGGCCGGGAGGAGGGGACCTACCCGTCGCCGCTCCGGGACCAGGCGATGATCCTCCTCGGCGCCGCGACCCAAGGCGACGCGGTTCGCGGCAAGAGCGCCGCCGACCGGGTCTCGAAGTCGCTCACCTCCAAGGACTGGTTCGACACCCACTCGCTCGCCTACAGCCTCGTCGCGATGAGCCGGCTCTATGAAGGAGAGAAAGCAGGGCGTGAGCTCCGCTACGAGCTCTTCGACGGCGCCGGGCGCCCGCAGCTGCTTACGTCGCCCAAGGCGATCGACACGCGCGAGCTGGAGAGGCTCGGCCGCGAAGGCGGGAGGCTCCGCGTGCGGAACCCGTCCGACCGCCGCCTCTACGTGACGCTCTCGGTGAAGGGCGTTCCGGCCTCCGGGACGGAGGTCAACCAGGCGGAGGGGCTCGAGCTGGCGGTCCGCTACGAGACGCCCGAGGGCCTGCCGCTCGACCCGGTGCGGCTGGAGCAGGGCACTGAGGTCGTGGCACAGGTCACCGTGAAGAACCCCGGAGCGACGAAGCTCGAGAACGTCGCGCTGACGCACCTGGCGCCCTCCGGCTGGGAGATCCATAACACCCGCTGGACCGGCGCCGGCGACAAGGCCGCGGAGGGGCTCGACTACCAGGACGTCCGCGACGACCGCGTCTACTCGTATCTGTCCCTCGGGCCCGGCGAGTCGAAGACCGTCGTCGCGCGGTTCACCGCGGCGTATCTGGGGCGCTACTATCTCCCGGCGATCTCCGCCGAGCCGATGTACGACGCGGCGACCCGCGCCGTCGCGCGCGGCCGGTGGGTGCACGTCACGCGGGCGCTCTGATGACGCGGCGGCGGGTCGCGGCGGCGGGGGCGATTCTCGCCTCCGGGGCCTGGTGGTTCTACGCGTGCCTGCCGCGGCCGCTCTTCGACGCGCCGTGGTCGCCCGTCCTCTTGGGCAAAGACGGCGAGCTTCTGGACGCTCGGCTCGCCGCCGACGGCCAGTGGCGCTTCCCGCCCTCCGGGCCGCCCGCGCCGAAGCTGGTGGACGCGCTCCTCCACTTCGAGGACAAGCGCTTTCACCGGCATCGCGGCGTCGATCCCTTGGCGCTGGTCCGGGCCGCGGGCCAGCGCCTGCGCGCGGGACGGGTCAAGAGCGGGGGCAGCACGCTCACGATGCAGGTCATCCGGCTGAGCCGGAAGAACCGGCCTAGGACGATCCGCGAGAAGCTCGTCGAGATCGTCCTCGCGCTGAGGCTCGAGCTGAGCGCGACGAAAGGCGAGATCCTGGGGCTCTACTTCGCGCACGCGCCCTACGGCGGAAACATCGTCGGCGTCGAGACCGCGGGCTGGCGCTACTTCGGGCGCCCGCCGGAGCGGTTGAGCTGGGCCGAGAGCGCGCTCCTGGCGGTGTTGCCCAACAGCCCCGCGCTGGTGCACCCGGGCCGCCGCCGCGAGGAGCTGCGGGAGAAGCGCGACCGCCTGCTCGCCTCCTTGGCGGATTCCGGGCGCCTCACGCCGCTCGAGCTGAGGCTGGCGGCGCTCGAGCCGCTGCCGGAGGAGCCGCGCGCGCCGCCGCGCGAGGCGCCGCACCTGCTCGACACGTTGGCCGCGGGAAGGGCGGGCGCGCTCCGGACCACCATCGACGGCGCGATCCAGCGCTCCGCGGTCTCCATCGTCGAGCGCCGGTCGGCGGCGCTCGCGAACCTGGGGATCCGCAACGCCGCGGCGATCGTGGTCGACAACCAAGACGGCTCGGTCGTCGCCTACGTCGGCAACAGCCGGCGCGACGCCTTCCGGGAGTCCGGCTACGCCGTCGACGTCGCGCGGCGGCCGCGGAGCACGGGGAGCCTGTTGAAGCCGTTCCTCTACGCGGCGGCCCTCGAGTCGGGGGAGCTGACCCCCGCCACCCTCATCCCCGACGTCCCGACGCAGTACGCCGGCTTCGCGCCGGAGAACTACGACCGCGCCTACCGCGGCGCGGTGCCGGCGCGCGAGGCGCTCGCCCGCTCGCTGAACGTCCCCGCCGTGAGGATGCTCCACGCGCACGGGGTCGCGCGCTTCCAGGCTTCGCTCAAGGCGGCGGGGATGACGACGCTCTGGCGCGAGGCCGACGGCTACGGCCTGGCCCTGATCCTGGGCGGCGCGGAGGGGACTCTCTGGGAGCTGACCCGCATGTACGCGGGTCTCGTCTGGGTCGCCGGCCACGACGCCGTGCCGGGCCGCACCAGGCACCGCGCGCTGAAGCTGCTGCGCGGCGACCCCGAGGTCCTCGAGAGGCCCATCGAGTTCGGCCCGGGTTCCGCGTGGCTGACGCTGCAGGCCCTCATGGAGGTCTCGCGCCCCGACGAGGAGGCGCATTGGCGCAACTTCTCGAGCAGCCAGAGGGTGGCCTGGAAGACCGGCACGAGCCTCGGGCACCGGGACGGGTGGGCCGTCGGCTCCAACGGCCGCTACACCGTCGGCGTGTGGACGGGCAACGCCACGGGCGAGGGCCGGCCGGAGCTGACGGGGGGCGGGGCCGCCGCCCCGATCCTCTTCGAGCTGCTGGGGCGGCTGGGGCGCGCCGGGTGGCCGAAGGCGCCGGAGTGGGACCTGAAGCCGCTCGAGGTCTGCGCCGAGGACGGCTACCTCCCGGTGGCGGGCTGCCGGACGGTCCGCGTGCGCGTGCCGTACGCGTCGCGCTTCGAGGCCGCGAGCCCGCACTTCCGGCGGATCCACCTCGAGGCGTCCGGGAAGAAACGCGTCGACGACTCGTGCGAGCGTCCGGGCGCGATGGTCCACCGCGACTGGTTCGTGCTGCCGCCGGCGCAGGAGGCGTATTATCGCCGCCGTTCGCCCGACTACCGGCCGCTGCCGCCGCTGCGGGAAGGCTGCCGCGAGCCGGAGGGGCGCGAGCGGGGCCCGATCGCGTTCCTCTACCCGCACGAGCGCGGCCGGATGTACATTCCGGTCGACCTGGGCGAAAAGCGGAGCGCGATCGTGTTCGAGGCGGTGCACCGCCGCCCGGAGGCGGTCCTGCACTGGCACGTCGACAACGAGTACCGCGGAAAGACCGAATCGTTCCACCAGCTGACGCTGGACCTGCCGGCGGGGGAACATCGGGTGACGCTGGTGGACGAGCTCGGCAACTCCGCGAGCCGCCGCTTCACGATCCTCGCCAAAGACGAAAGTTGACGCTGGGGACTGTCCCCCGTGTCAACTTTTGATACGATCGCCGTCATGGGGAGCGGGCTGCGCGTCCTGATCACCGGCGCGACCTCGGGGTTGGGCCGCGAGATGGCCGTCCAACTGGGACGCGAGGGCGCCCGGCTCGCGTTGACGGGGCGGCGGAGGGACCGGCTCCAAGAGACCTGCGCCGCCGCCAAGGCCGCCGGGGCCGCCGAGGCCTTGGCGCTCGAAGGCAGCGCCAGCGATCGAGCCGTCGTCGCCGCGCATTACCGCGAGATCAAAGCCCGCTTCGGCGGGCTCGACTGGGCCGTCCTCAACGCCGGCGTCAGCGAGTCTCGCAGCGGGCGCAGCTTTTCGGCCGAGAACGTCCGCTGGACTTTCGAGACGAACGTCTTCGGCGTGGCCGAGTGGCTCGAGGCCGTGCTGCCGGACATGCTCTCTGCCCGTTCCGGCGTGATCGCGGGCGTCTCATCCTTGGCCGGCTTCCGCGGACTGCCCCTGTCGGGCTCCTATTCGGCGAGCAAGGCGGCGCTCAACACCCTCCTCGAGTCGACCCGCATCGATCTCCTGGGGTCGGGCGTCGACGTCGTCACGATCTGTCCCGGCTTCGTCAAAAGCGAGATGACCGACAAAAACGAGGTCGGCTGGATGCCGTTCATGCTCACCACCGAGGACGGCACGCGCCGCATGATCGACGGCATCCGCGCTCGGCGGCGGATCGTCCACTTCCCGTGGCAACTGTCGCTGTCGACCGTCTATCTCCTGCCCAACCTCCCGGGCTGGCTCTACGACCGGATCATGGGCGTCGTCCGCCGCCGGAAGAAGAAGGACCCTCAGCCCGCCGCCGCCTAGGCCCGAAGGCCCTTGGCCGGGCCGCCCGCCGGCGGGCACACTCAAGGCGTGCGGGGGGCACTCGTCGCCGTATTCCTGTCCCTTGCCTGCGGGCCCGCCCGGGCGCAGGTCGTCGAGCTCGACGGCGCCCTCGAGAGCGGCGCCGCGCGCGCCTATGCGGCCGAGGCCGAGCGCCTCGCCGCCGACGGCCGGGACTTCTCCTTCGTCTTCGCAGGGCTCTGCAAGCTGGCCCTTCGCTCGAGCCGGATCTCCCGCGACACGCGCGCCGAGATGACGGACCTCTTCGCGGGTCTGATCGGCTGGTCCAAGCGCGGCGGCCGGATGCGCTTTCAGGCTCGGGGGGACTGGGGCCTCCACTTCGTCTACGGTGCCTACCTCGCCGGCGCCTACGGCAAGACGATGGCCTCCGCCGCCGCGTTGGCCAAGGAGGAGAAGGACGCGATGACCCCGGGGAACGCGTTCGATCTGGGCGATTGGGCCGTCACGCTCGTCGGCATCCGCTGGGCCGAGGGGGCCTCGCACGGCGGCAAGGCGTGGGTGCAGGCTTGGGCCGACGGCCGCCGCTCGCTCCTCATGATCCCCGGAGTGCCCTTCGAGCGGCTGCCGCCGCGGCAACTCCCGTCGCCCGTGGAGGCGCTGCGCGTGCGGGACTACGTCTCCTCCGCTTTCTAGCGCTAGAAGAGCTTGCGGCCAGCGTCGCGGCTCCGGTAGAGCAGTGCCAGGAACTCGTGGCGCGGGAGCGCTCGCGCCCCGAGCCGCTCCATGTGAGGGGTCAGCATCTGGATGTCCATCCAGCCGGCCCCTTTCGCCCGCAGGTGCTCGATCAAGAACAGGAGCGCGAGCTTCGAGGCGTTCGGCTCGAGGTGGAACATGCTCTCCCCGGAGAAGCAGCCCTCGACCGCGACGCCGTAGAGCCCGCCCACCAGGCGCTCGCCGTCCCACGCCTCCACGCTGTGCGCGGCGCCGACGCGATGCAGTCCGACGTAGGCGCGCTCCATCGCGGCGGTCAGCCACTCGCCGCGCTGGCCGGGGCGGGGGACGCGCCGGCAGGCGGCGATCACGGACGGGAACGCGCGGTCGAGCGTGAACGTGAAGCGTGCCCGGCGGCGCGCGGCGACGAGGCTCCGCGGCACGTGCAAGCGGTCGAACTCGAGGACCGCCCGAGGATCGGGGCAGAACCAGGGAAGGGGGAGGCCGGGCTGCGGCCACGGGAAGATGCCCCGGCGGTAGGCCTCGAGGAGGGTCTCGGGCTCGAGGTCGCCGCCGAGCGCGACGAGCCCGTCGGGCCCGGCGCCGCGGGGGTCGGGAAAGCGCGTGGGCATGCTCCGCCCACCATTCTATAGGAAGGCGGCGCCCTTTCCCAGGGGGCCGTCACGGCCCAAATCCTCAGTCACGTCGGGAGCCTCGTCGGTACACTTTTCACCTGCCTGGTGACAATGTCGTTATCCCTCCTCT
>JACQPK010000186.1 GCA_016207565.1 Elusimicrobiota bacterium | reverse complement strand
ACGGTGGGCACGGCGGCCGTCGTGCCGGCCGCGACGGAGCAGGCCACGCTCGCCGACGTCCGCCGCCTCAAGACCGGCCTGAGCGACGCTGCGCCCGCGGTCCCCGCCGCGCCGGCCGCCCCCCCTCCGGGCGCGGCGGCGCCGCCCGCGCCGCCCCTGCCGCCCCGGCTTCGGCGCGCCCCCGCGCCGCCGACGCCCGAGCCGAAGACGGAGCCCGCCCGGGCCGCCAAGCCGGCGGCCCCGTCGGAGGAAACGGAACGGTTGAAGCGCCGCGTGGAGGCCCTCGAGCGCAAGCTCGCGCCCCAGGCCCCGCGAGCCGTCACGAACATCTATGAGGTCGTGCCCGGAGACACGCTCCAGAGCATCTCGCAGAAGCTGTGGGGCGATGCCTCCCGCTGGACCGAGCTGTACCGGGCGAACGCGGACCGCGTCCAGCGCGGCGGCTACGTCGAGCCCGGGCAACGGCTCGTCGTCCCGCAGGGGATGCCGTGAGGACCGCGGCGCTCGCCTTGCTCCTAGCGGCGCCGGCCGCGCCCTCGGCCGCGCAGGGCGGCGAGGCGCAACTCGAGGTCGTCGCCCTGCCGGAAGGCTCGGCGAGGCTGGTGGTCGACGAAAGGTCCGTGACGCTCGGCCCGGGGGACCGCGCGCTCACGCTCGGTCCGGAGCACGTCGTGACCGTGAAGTCCGGGAGCATCTGGGCGGAGCTCGCGGGCACGCTCATCAAGGCGGGGGCCGGCTCCTCCTTCGTCTTCCACCAAACGCTGGGCGGCGTCCAGATCGTGGCCGGCAAGGGATCGATCGACTTGGAGCTGCCCGACGGCTGGTCCAAGCGCCTCGGACCCGGCGAGGCCTACGACGTGGCCACGGCGGCGGCTCCCCCCCCCGGCGCGCCCGGCGAGCCCGAGAGCGCGGCCCAGCGCCGCGACGCGTCCTCGCCCGCCGGCTGGGACCCGCTGGGCGCGATCGCCCGCGCGATGTCCGGGCTGGCGGCCTTCGAGAAGCCCCAGCTGCGCCTCATGATCGACCTGCATCCGTTCTACCGGCTGACGGAGACCTACGACTCGAACATCTACCTCGTGCCTCCCGACCAGGCGGACGGCTCCAGAACGGGCGGCGGGGTCCTCGGCTCGTGGATCACGACGCACGACGTCGGGACGAAGGTCGAGCTGCCGTTCAACCGGCGCCACCGGCTCGACGGAGTCTACGCCCTGCACTGGCTCGCCTACACGCAGCAGCCCAAGACGAACAACGCGGTCAACCAGGACTTCGGCATCGACTACACCTACACCGGGATCAAGAACGTCGTGGGCCGCGTCAAGGAGAGCTACCTCAACACCGAGGACCCGGCGTTCAGCGAGCTGACGGCCCGCGAGCGCCGTTTCCAGAACACGCTCTCCGCCTCCGTCGAGTCCCGGCGCAGCCGCTCGTTCGTCTGGACCGTGGACGGGCAGCACTCGATGCACAAGTACCTGAGCCCGGCGCTGGCCGCGCTCCTCAACCGCTTCGAGGCGTCCGGCGGCGGCAGCCTCGGCGTCCTCGTGCAGCCGAAGACGCGCGCCTACGCGGCCTACCACTTGGGGCGCATCCACTACTCCGCGGGGCGTTCGAACCACAGTCGCACCCATCGCTTCGACCTGGGCGTCGACGGCCGGCTGACCTCGAAAATGTCCGGCAAGGTGCAGGCGGGCGCGCAACTGCGCGAGCACGAGGTCGCGCCGTCGGGAACGGACAAATCCGAAGCCTTCTTCCAGACGCAGGTGCAGCTCGCCTACAAGCCGAGAGAGCCCGAGGAGGTGACGCTCCGCGTGTTCCGGGACGTCAACGAGACGACCTTCGGCACGAACCGCTACTACGTCGCCACCGGCGCCAGCGTGGGCGCGTCGCGGACCTTCCGCCGCGCCACCGTGAACGTCTTCGGTTCCATCGAGGTCGACCGCTACCCGGACCCGACCACCTCGGCAGGCACGACCGGGCTGCGCCGCGACGACCTCTACGGCGGCGGCGCGGGTCTGGACTTTCGGGTGCGGCCTTGGCTATCCTGCGGTATCGGCTACCAGAGGCTCGAGCGCCGTTCGATCTTCTCCGGGCAGTTCAACTACACCGACGACCGGACGAGCGTCAACCTCCGGCTGACCTTCTGATGAATCGTCAAAAGAGTAAACCCTGGGGACTGTCCCCAACGTTTACTCTTTTGCTCGGGGCGCTCGCGGCTTGCGGCCACGTGGGCGTCCGTGTCGGCCCGGCCGCGGGCGACGCCGCGGCGCCCGCCGACCGCGCCGTTCGCAGCCAGGAGGCCAAGGAGGAGGAGGCGCTCCGCTCGGTGCTCGCGCTCGTCGAGCAGAAGCGCGCCGCCTTTACGATCGGGCCCGCGGACCTCCTCGAGATCACCGTCTATCAGGAGCCCGATCTCGAGCGGAAGGCCCGCGTGAGCCCCGAAGGGACGATCACGATGCCCCTCATCGGCGAACTCAAGCTCGCCGGCCTCGGGATCGCCGACGCCGAGAAGGCGATCCATCTCAAGCTCAAGCGCTACGTGGTCGACCCGCATGTCTCCGTCTTCGTCAAGGAGTACGGCAACAAGCAGGTCTACATCCTCGGCGAGGTGCAGAAGCCGGGCTCGTATTCCCTGCCGACCGAGGCGCCTCTGACGGTGATCGAGGCCGTCGCCTTGGCCGGCGGGTTCACCCCGTATGCGGCCACGAACCGCACGCGCGTCATCCGCACCCGCGAGGGCAAGAACGAGTCCCTTCAGGTCGAGGTGACCGCCATCACCAAGCGAGGCGACAAGTCGAAGGATGTGCGGCTCGAGCCCAACGACGTCGTGTTCGTGCCGGAGAGCTTCTTTTGACCGAGCCCGCGACGCCCCCCACCGAAGAGGCCGTCGACCTCGATCTGGTCCGGCTGGTCCACGTCCTGTCGCGCCGGCGCTGGGTCGTGGCGGCGTGCCTGCTGATCTCGGTGGTCTCGGCCGCTCTCTACGCTTTCACGGCGCGGCCGGTCTACACAGCCGAGGCGCTGCTGCTCATCGAGAAGGAGACCGGGCAGGCCTACGACGACGCGACCAAGGTGGATCAGGTCGCCGACGATTACTACCAGACGCAGTATCGGCTGCTGCGAAGCCGCACCCTGCTCCGGAAGGTGTACGCGGCGCTGGGGCTCGAGAAGACGGAGGAGTTCGCCTCGGGCATCGACAGCCTCGCGCCGAGGATCGCGATCGCTCCCGTCCTCCGGAGCCGGCTCGTGCACGTGCGCGCCGACAGCTTCTCTCCCGAGCTGGCGATGAAGATCGCCAACCGCCTGTCCGAGACGTACGTCACCGATAACATCGAGAACAAGCTGTTCATCTCGAAGGAGATCCTCCGCACGCTGAGGACCGACGAAGGCTCGAAGCTGTCGCGGGAGTCCTTTCACGCCCTTCCCGCCGTCGTGAACAACCAGCTGATCCAGAATCTCAAGGCCAACCACGCGAACCTCGAGGCCCGCTGGAGCGAGCTCTCGGCCCGCTACACCCCCGAGCACCCCGTGCGCGCCCGGCTGAAGGCCGAGCTGGACGCGGTCCGCTCCCGCGTCGAGCAGGAGACCGACCGAGTCGTCCAAGGCATGAAGACCGAGCTCTCGGGCACGCTGCTCGGCAACAACATCCGGATCGTCGACCCGGCCGAGCTGCCGGAGCGGCCGTCGAAGCCGCGGAAGAAGCGTCTGCTCCTCCTCGCCGCCCTCGGCGGACTCCTCCTGGGCGCCCTCGCCGCCTTCGCGGTCGAGGCGCTCGACCAGTCGATCCGCTCGCAGGAGGACGTCGAGCAGAAGCTGGGGCTCCCCTTCCTCGGCGCCGTGACCAAGGCCGAGCTCCAAGAGGCGGCGACCGTCTCCGACTACCGCGCGCTGCTCACGCCCGCCGACAGCCTGACCGGCGAGTCGCTGCGCAACGTCCGCACGATGCTCGGGTTCGCGGCCGTGGGAGGGGAGCTCAAGGCGCTCCTCGTGACGAGCACGGGGCAGGGCGAGGGCAAGACGTTCATGGCGACGAACCTGGCCCTGGTCTTCGCGCAGCTCGGCGAGCGCGTCCTGGTCATCGAAGGCGACCTTCGCCGGCCGAGCCTCCACAAGCGCTTCCGCTGCTCCAAGGAGCGAGGGCTCGGGCATTTCCTCGCCCACGGCCAAGACGTCTCGGAGCTCGAGGGCCTGGTCCAGCCGACCGATCTCCCCAACCTCCACGTGCTGCCGTGCGGGCCGATCCCGCCCAACCCGGCCGAGCTGCTGTCGACGCCGCGCGTCAAAGGGCTGGTCTCGTGGGCCCGCGGGCGCTACGACCGCATCCTCGTCGACGGCACGCCGGTCTTCCCGATCAGCGACGCGCTGCTGTGGGGAGGCCACCTGGACGCGGCCGTGTTCGTCGTGAAGTTCGGCTCGGTCCACGCGGGCCTCGCCCTCCGCGCGCACCGGAAGATCCAAGAGAGCGGCCTGAAGGTCGCGGGCGCGATCATCAACCAGGTCACATGGTCGGCGGGCGGATACTACGGCGACTACTACTACGCCTACCGCCAGGGCTACGGCTCGTCGAAGTCCTCCGCGCGCCAAGGCGCGGCGGCCTAGCCCTCCCGGGCCGACGCCTCGATCGCCGACAGGTTCTGCCCCCCGGAGCGCAGGACCACGCGCCCCTGCGCGTCCACCACGAAGACGGTGAACTCCCCCACTCCGATCTTGCCGCAGAACGCCCCTTGGGGATCGGCGAGCAGGCGCCCCGGCGTGTTCCCGGCGGAGCCGAGGGTGTCCCGAGTGCCCTGGTACTGGATGCCGACGAGCGGCGTGTCCGTGAGGGCCAGGCGCCTCGCGAACTCGAGGAACGCGGGGAGCATCTTCGCGCAATGCCCGCAGTACGGCGAGTACACGTAGACGACGCTCCGGCCGGAGCCGAGCGTCGAGCCGAACGGGAGCGTGCCCCCACCGCGCTCCGTCAGCTCGAAGTCGAGCGGCAGCGCCGACGACGGGACCGCGGGCTTCCGGATGAGGACCGCCGGCAGCGTCTTGATGCCCAGGCTCGCGGGCAGGTGCGTGAACATGTACCGCGTCGCGAACCAAAGGCCGCCGAGCACGAGCGCCACCGCCGCCAGCGCCCCGAGCGGGACGTAGCGCAGCGGCGGGTAGAGGATGCCGAGGACCCCGTAGAGCCAGTTGAGCGACAGCAGGCGCCTCAGCACGATCCAAGCATAGCGCCCGTTGGTCCTACCGTCGAGGGGGTCTTCCGATCCATGTCGTCCTACGCCGCCGGGGACATTCTCATTTGTGCCATGAATGGCCCGCGCCTATTTCTCCTCGCCGTCCTCGCCGCGTCCGGCGAGGCGGCGGCCCAGGGCGGCAAGGCCGTCACCGTCGCGCCCCTCGCGGGTGCGCAGGCGCCGGCGCCGGCCGTAGGCGCGCTCGCTCGTCCGGTCGCCCCGGCGCCGGCGGCGCTCTCCTTGACGCTCCCGGCGCCCCTGGCCGCCGCTCGCGCGTTCTCCGTCTCCCCCGCGGGCGCCGGCCGCCGCCCGGCCGCGACGCGCGCGGTGTTGAACGGCCTGGGCGCGGAGCTCGCCGCGCGCGGAACCGGGGGAGAAGACGCCGCTCAGCCGATCGCGGCCGCGCTCGACGGCTCCGACGCGCCCGCAACCGCGAGGACCGTCGCGCCCGCCGCGACCCTGCAGGACGCGGCCGTCGGCTTCACCACGGGCCTCAAGCGCGCGGTCAAGGACGCGACGCCGGCGGCGCGGCCCGCTCCGCCCGCGCCGGGGCCGGTCCGCGGCTGGCGGACGCGGACGACGAAGGCGCTTCTCGTCGGCAGCGGCTGGGCGCTCCTCGTCGCCGGGGCGGTCCTGTGGCTGCTTCCGATCCCCGGCCCGACCGCGATGATCCTCGGCGGGCTGTCGCTACTCTCGCCCCACTACGCCTGGGCCGGGCTCCTGCAGGCCCGCGTCGTCGCCGCGACGCTCTTTCTCAGCGCCTGGGCGCTCGCGCGCCTGAGCCGCGCGCGCCCCCGCGGCGGGTAGCGCGACGAAGAACGCCGCGCCCTTGCCGTACTCGCTCTCGGCCCAGACGCGGCCGCCGTGCCCCTCCGCGATCTCGCGGCAGATCGCGAGCCCGAGGCCCGTCCCCTTCGCGTGGCGCGCGCGGTGCTTCGTCTCCTCGACCTGGTAGAACTTCTCGAAGAGCCGGGGCAGGTGCTCCGTCGGGATGCCGACGCCGGTGTCATGCACCGACAAGACGTCTTCCGCCCCGTGCTCGAGGCGCACGGACACGCGGCCGCCCTTCGGCGTGAACTTGAGCGCGTTGGACACGAGGTTCGACAGCACCCGGCGCAGCGCCTGCCGGTCGGCCCGGACCATCGCGTCCTCCGCGACGCCGCCGGCGTCCAGCGCCACGCCGAGCTCGCCGGCCTTGGCCGCGTACAGCGCGAGGACCTCGTCCGCCAGCGGCCGCACCTCGAAGTCGGCCGGCTTGAACCGCGCTCGCCCGGCCTCGAGCTCGGTCAGCTCGAGTATCTCGTCGACCATCCCGGCCAGTTCGGCCGCGCTCTTCGAGATCGTGTCGAGCGCCTGGCGCTGCGCCTTCGAGAGCGGCCCCTGGGCCCCCATCGTGAGCAGGTCGGCGAAGGACACGATCGCGCCGAGCGGGTTGCGCAGGTCGTGCGTCACCTTCGCCAGGAAGGAGTCCTTGAGCCGCTCGAGCTCGGCCAGCCGGCGGCCCATGTCGTTGAACTCCTCGGTGAGGTCGCGGAGCTCGTCCTCGCGGCGAGTGCGGACGCGCATGGAGAAGTGACCGGCCCCGACGGCCTGCGCGCCTTCGGCCAGCTTCCGGAGGGTGCGCGTGATGCTCCCCGCGAGCCAGTGCGCGCCCGCGAGGCCCAGGAGGAGGCCGATCGCCGCCGGCCACCACAGGCGCCTCAGGTCTCCGCTGGCGGCCGCGGCGGCGTCCGCGCGCAACGCGCGCGCGTCGAAGCCGGCCCGGAGCGCAGGGATTCGCGCCCGGCTTCCCGCGCCGGATGGCACGGGGAGCCGCTCGGCGAGGGGCCGCACGAACTCGACAGCCGGGCATTCTCCCTCGTGGAGAAAGCGGAGCGTCCGGCCAACGGACAGCGCGCGGCTCACCCCGTCCTGGTTCACGGCCTCGACGACCCCCGGCGCCGCCTGCCTCCACCACGCGCTCCCGTCGGGGCGGATCACGGCGGCCCACAGCAGCCGGTCGTCTTTCGCCGCTGCGGCAAAAGCCTCCCCGAGACGGGCGGGGTCCTTGGCGCGGACGGCGCTCTCGGCCGCGGCCGCGAGCCGCCCCGCGGCCCGCTCGGCGGCGCCCTCGGCCTCCGCCAGCCGCGCGCGCCGCTGCGAAGCGTAGTGGGCGGCCCCGGCCGCGGCGATCGCCGCCGTGAGGAGGCCGGAGACGAGCAGTCCGAGCTTCGCGCGGATGGTCACTCGTGAGAGTATAGCCGGGAAGCGGGAGATTGACACCCCAGGCGAGGTCCCCTACACTCAGGACATGCGCGCCTTCGCGGTGTTGGCCTCGGCGTGGCTCTGCGCCGCGGCCGCGCGGGCCGACATGCTGTCCGAGCACCGCGACCCCGAGCGCGGCGCCAACGAGACCCCGGTCGACGAGCTGCGCAACATGCTCGACAAGGACGACGGAGTCCCGGCGTCCACGATCCCGGCGGAGAAGCTACCGGAAGCGATCCGCGAGCAGATGCGGCGGGTCAAGGGCGTCTCTCAGCGCTCGCTCGACCCGCTCGAGCGCCTCGAGGTCATCCGTGGGAGCTACCCGGCGCTGGACGATCTGGCGGCGGTCGACGCGGACCGCAGCCGGGCGCGGCGAGCACTCCTCGATCTCTACAGCGAGCTGACGGGCGAACTCCAGCGCTTCAACTCGCTCAAGAAGGCGCAGCAGAACTACTATCTGGGGGAGCTCCTCGGCAACCGGATGGGGGCCAAGGCGTCCGCTCGTATCAGCGACGCCGTCGAGGTCGCGTACTTCAGCGAGGAGGTCCGCAACCTCCGCGTGAAGATCCGATCCGTCCTGGAATCGGACGACCGGCTCTACGGCGTGCGGGCGCGCGAGCTCGAGGCGATGCGGCGCTGGCGGAAGATCGCGCTGATCTCGGGGGGCGCGTTCTTGCTCTTGGCCCTGGCGACGCTGCGCATCTTCCGGAAACGCTGGCGGCTCGTGCCTTCCGGCGCGGTGGAGCCGGGGAGCGTCCTGGCCGGCAACTACCGCATCGAGCGCGAGCTCGGCCGCGGAGGCATGGGCATCGTCTTCGAGGCCACCGACCTCGGGCTGCACCGCAAGGTGGCGCTCAAGCAGTTGCGCCCCGAGCTGAAGCAGAACCCCCGCGATCTCGAGATGTTCCTCGCCGAAGCCAGGCTCGTGGCCGCGCTGCGGCACCCGCACATCGTCGAGATCCACGCCATCGTGAACCAGGAGGCCGAGCTGCTCCTCGTCTTCGAGCTCGTGCCGGGGCAACCGCTGCACCAGCGGCTGCAGGCGGGCGGGCCGATGGGTCTAGACGAGGCTTTCGCGCTCATCCAGCAGATCGCGTCCGCCCTCGATTTCGCCCACGCCAACAAGATCATCCATCGCGACCTCAAGCCCGCGAACGTGATGGTGACTCCGCAGGGAAAGGCGAAGGTGATGGACTTCGGGCTGGCGCACCAGGCGAGCGTCACCGTCGCGCGGCTGACCCGCACGGAAAGCTGGGGCACGCCTCCCTACATGGCGCCGGAGCAGGAGCTGGGCGAGGTGTCGCGAGAATCGGATATCTTCAGCCTGGCGGTGATGCTGTATGAGGCCTTGACCGGCCGCCTGCCCTTCCCCGGCCCGAACTATCTGGCGCAGAAGCGCGAGCTGCGCTTCGCGCCGGTCTCGCGCGCGGCGCCGTCCTTGCCGGCCGCGCTGGACGCCGTGTTCGAGCGGGCATTCCAACCCGTTCCCGCGCGGCGGTACCACTCGGCCCGCGAGCTGGCGGAAGCCCTCGGGCCTTGCGCCGACGCGGCCCGGCGTCAGGGCGCCTGAACGTCCGATGCCACCGGCCACTCCGGCTCCTGCACGAACGCGCTCCCTCCAAGCGTCGTCAGCCGCCCCAACGCGAACGCGGTGACGGCCAAGGACATCCCCGCCATCAAGACGGTGAACTTCTCGGTGACTCTGAGCTCCATTGGGACCTCCTGTCGAGGCCAGGATGCCTCCGCGACGGGGAGCTTTCGAGCGAGGTTATCCTATGGAGAAAAAAGTAATCGGCGCATGACTCTTTTCGAGATGCTGTGGGTTCGATAGACTTTCCATAGACGGGGTCAGGCAAAGTACCGGAAGCCCTTGCCCGGAACGGTTTGAATGCGGTCGGCCAGCGGTTGCGGGAGCTTGCGGCGGAGATTCGAGATGTGGGTATCGACGACGCCGTCGACCGACACCGTCCGCCACAGCTTGGAGAGGACGAACTTGCGGGTCAGGACCTTGGGACGGCTCTTGACCAGACTGAAGAACAGGTCGAACTCCTTGCGCGTGAGATTCGGGATCGTGCTCTCTCCGAATGTGACCAGATGCGCGTCCGGATCGATCCTAACGTCTCCGGCCACCAGCGCCCCTCCGCCGTCGGCGGCGAAGTCGAGCCGCTGCAGCAGCGCCCGCACCCACATCACCAACTCCTTCGGGGGGACAGGCTTGACGAGGTACAGGACGGCGCCGGCGACGAAACCCTGCTCCTAGTCTTCGTACTGGCCGCGGCCGGAGAGCATGAAGACCGGCGTCGTGGAGAGGTTCTT
>JACQPK010000185.1 GCA_016207565.1 Elusimicrobiota bacterium | reverse complement strand
GGTCGAAGAAGCCGTACTTCCCGTCGAGCTGGGCGGCGATCGTGCGGTCCGTGTACCAGGCGATCGACTCGTACGCCGGCTTCAGGGAGACTTCGCCCTTCGGATCGATGAGGGCCCACAGGCCGACCACGCTGCCGAGCTTGTTCTGGACCGTCCACTCGGTCTTATGCACGCGGGCGAAGCCCTCGTAGAAGTCCGTGGCCTCGTCGAACTGCGGCGCGATCGCGAAGTTCCCGGTCGCGTCGACATAGCCCCAGAGGCCCCCGTCTTGCAAGCGAGCCGGGGCGAGCCCGCCATTGAAGGCGCCCAGCCGGTCGAACTTCACGGGCACCACGACCTTCCCCGAGGCATCGACGGCGCCGCGCCTGAGCCCGATCGCGACGCGCGCCAGCCCGGCGTGAAAGCCTCCCGCGCGATCGCCGATCGAGTCGCCTACGCGGGCGCTGACCAGGGGCTCGAGCAGCATCCGGCCCGTCTTGTCGATGTAGCCGAAGCGCCCGTCGCGCCAAACCGGCGCGAGCCCCTGGGCAAACGGGCCCGCGTGCGTCAGCTCCAGAGGCACGACCTCCGCGCCGGTCCTGTCGATGAAGCCCCACTTCGGGAACGTCGTCATCTTGACGACGCGACCGGACTGATCCTTGATCACGTCGCGCTTGGCGTTCATCACTGCCGCCCATCCCTCGCTGAACGCCAGCGCGCCGTCGTACTTGGGCTCCACGACCCAGCGCCCGGCGGCGTCGATGAAGCCGAACTTGGCGCCCTTCTTCGCGGGGGCGAGGCCGCCGGAGAAATCGCCGGCCGCGTCGAATTGGGCGGCGACGACCACGGCCCCGGCCTTGTCGATGAATCCCCATTTCCCGTCTTGCCGGAAGGCGGCGCGGCCCTCCGACGGGGCCGACAGGCGCTCGAATTTCGGCGCGAACACCGCGGCCCCTTGGGCGTCGATCAGGCCGAAACGGTCGGCGGCCCTCACCGCGGCGCAGCCCTCGCGGAAATCCGAGGCCTCGAGGTACCGGGGCGCGACGATGAGCGTCCCGGTCTTGTCGATGTAGCCCCAGGCCGATCCGGCGCGCACCCGGGCTCGGCCGGAAGAGAAAACTCCCGCCTGCGCGTAACGGGGAGGAATCTCGACCTTGCCGGAGGAGCCGATGAAGCCCCACCAGCCGCCGAGCCTGACCGGCGCCAGGCCCTCCGAGAAATCGCCCGCGTCTTCGTAGCCGGACAACGCGATCCTCCCGGTCTTGTCGATGAAGCCGGTGCGGTAATCCTCGCTCACCGGAAACAAGGGCGCGGAGAAAGCCGGCAGGGCCGCGAGCATCGCCAGGCACGCCGGGAAGAGCCGGATCAGGTTCATGGAGCCTCGGACAGCTTCTTCAGGATGGGATCGGAAAACGCCGCGAAGGACCGCGCGTACTCCTTCGGACCGCTCGGCTTCGGACGAAACTGCTCGACGGCCTTGAGCATCTCGTCCTTGAGGGCGGCTTCGCGCTCGCGGTAACCCGGCTCGGCCGCATGCTTCTCGCGATCCTTTTCCAGCTCGACGAACCGGTAGGCCGCTTGGAGGACATCCGCGGTGGCGGTGTACGAGCACGCCTCCGAGGACTTTTCCCACAGATCGTAGCAGTCCGCCGAGAAGCGGATGATCCCGTCGTAGGCTCCGGGGCCAAAGCGCTTGTCGAACCAGGCCGCGCGGGCCTTCTCCTGCTCCTCCCAGGACGGGTGGCCCGCGGGCGCGAGGCGCAACGTCGTCTCGTTTCGGTCCCCTTCGTCGACGACATAGCCGTCGCGCTCGCGCTTGCGTTTGCGCAGGAACTCGAAGCGCGCTACCGCCTGGGCGCTCGGGCGGTACCTGACGTCCAAACGGCGCTTGCGGACGGTTTCAGCGGAGCCGGCGGGCCGGGCGGCGACCGCCACGGCGGCGGCCAGGAAGGCGGACATCAGCATGCGCTCTCCAAGAAGCGGCGGGGCCGTCAACGACGCGGCTTCCGCCTCCTGGGAAGCGCTGCAACGAAAGAACCCGGATGGGAGCGCCCTTTCTACGTCTTGGCCAACCGCTAAGGGCTGGCGGTGCCCTCCCGGAATGGATATGCTGAATGCATGTTGAACGGCCTCGATCGAAGAATCCTCACCTCCTGCGTCGACCGGTACGTCGGATTGTCTTTCGTGCTGTCGCAGATCGCTGAGGAGTCCAAAGACTCCGCTCCCCTCGCGCTGCGCGCCAAGGCGATCGCCGTCCTCGGGCAACTCCTCAAGGACGGGCTCATCCGCGCCGGACGACCGACCCCGGACGGCAAGGCGTTCGTCGCTTGGTCGCTGGAGGCCAAGGACTCCCTCCAGCGGATCGAGCAGGAGTGGACGGCGACCGGCCGCCCGGCGGTCTCCGCCGACTTCGTTTGGTTCGCCGCGACGAAACAAGGCGCGCGCGTATGCGCCGGGCCCGCATGAAGAAGAACGACTCGAGCTCGCTCCACCCGAAGATCCTCATCGGACTACCCGACATCCAGGACCAGTTGAGGCTCGTCGATCGCCAGGCGGCCGCCGCGAGCGAGCCGGAGCTCTCCACCTGGCGGGGTCTGGGAGAGCTTCTCGCGGAGCTCTACTCGCAGATGCAGAGCACGCACCACGTGACGGTCCACCGGTTCGCGCAGCGCTCGAAGTCCAAGCCCCGGGGCTCGTCCGAGCCGCGGCGCCGCTGACGCAACGGATATTCCCCGTCGGGGGTCTCGAAATGGTATCCTGGTAGGGATATCCGTCTCCAACCCTCCGGATTCTTCCACTAGGGCGAGAACGCACCATCCCGGGACCCACGGGTCCCAGGGATGAAAGCGGGGCTCAAGGGGCCTCGCAGGTGTCCTTCAGCGGAGCCGCCCGTGAAAACGCAGTGCGAAGCGATGACGTCGGCCTCGACCTACTCCGAGGCCCATCGGTGCCTCAAGCCCGCCGTCCTGCGGAAGGCCGGCAAGCGCCTCCTCTGCGCCCATCACCGCAACATGGAAGCGCGGAGGACGGCATGACCCTTCAAGAGCTCGCGACGGCGCTCCGCCTCGAGTTCAAGGGCGAGGCGGACTACGCGATCGAAGGCGTCCAAGACATCGAGACGCTTTCTCCGGAGCAGGGTCTCCAAGAGCATCGCGTCTATTTCATCGAATCGCCGGCCGTCCTGAAGCGGCATCCGAAGGCCGTCGAAGGCGGGGTCGTGCTCACGGTCCGAGCGCTCGCCGCCAAGTTCCCGCGCGCCTTGATCGCTCCGGACGGAGGCGCCCGGACGGCGCTGATCGCCCTGCTCAAGACGTTCGACCAGGCTCCCGCCTTTCCCCCGGGAGCCTCCCCGGACGCGAGGATCGATCCCTCGGCCCAGGTGGCGCCGAGCGCGGCCGTGCTTGCCGGAGCGGTCGTCATGGCCGGGGCCGTGGTCGGCGAGGGCTGCGTGATCTACCCGGGCGTCGTGATCGAGCCCTTCGCCGAGGTGGGCGCCGGCAGCGTGCTGTTCCCCAACGTCGTGCTGGGACACCGCTGCAAAGTCGGCCGGAGCTGCATCATCCACGGCGGCACCGTGATCGGCGCCGACGGCTTCGGCTTCTACGACGACGCCGCCGGACGGCACAAGATACCGCAGATCGGCAACGTCGTCATCGCCGACCACGTCGAGATCGGCGC